>JANNXF010000294.1:0-3471 GCA_031409395.1 Polaromonas sp. | reverse complement strand
GCCCTTGTAGACGTTCTGCGACGTGAAGCTGAACATGTGGTCGTGAAACCAATGTGTGCTCATGGTTTCGTGCCAGTCGCCCGGTATCTTGGTGATGCCGCCGTTACCGTCCGGGCTGCCGGCACGCGGGTCGGTGGCGTCAGCGTTGATCGTCTTGAAGCCGGCCAGCACGATGGGCCAGTGGTAGTCATAAAACTGGCCCGGAAAAAAGAAGGCGCCGGTGAAGCCGTCGTTCTCGGCCCCATGGTGACCATTGTGCTCGTGGGTCGAGAGCGTATGAATGCCAAAACCGCCGTTGTCAGACTGCTGCACCGGCAAGCGGTTGTGATGGCGAAACAAAATCGGCTCACCGTAGCGGCCCAGGACCAGCTTGGGCGGAAAGGTGCCATTGAAGGTCCAGAGCTTGTCCGGATTCTGGTCTGGCATACCGGGGTGAAAACAGGTCTGAAACTCGACGGTCGGGTCAATGCCGCAGTTGCGCTCTGACGCAACCTGCGGACGGTAGACGGTGTTGTGCCTGATGCCCTGCTGTGTCACCTCGTACGCGACACGCGGCGCAAACAGGTCCCAGCCCTGGTGGGCCCAGATCGGCCCCGGTGGACGCCCCTCAACAGGACCATAACCGCCCCCCAGACTGGCATGCACCGGCTGCGGTGTGGTGTTGGCCTGCAGCGTGGGCGAAGGACTCAATGACGACACGGGCATGGGCGGCAACACATCAAAGCGCGGCATGGGCTGGCTGAACGCCTGTATGCCGAAGAGTGGACTGAGCGGAACACCCGTCGGGATGGTGCCCCAGGCATTGCCCACAAACGGATTCAAGCCGTGCTTGAAAGCCAGCAGCCCAGTCGAGGTAAACAACCCCCACTTGAACAACTCGCGCCGGGTGACCTGCCCGTGCGACAACGCGCGAATGATGTCAAGGCGGTTGTTCCGGGCTTTTTCGGCTTCCCGTACAAGAACAGCCGATGTTTTGGTGGAGAGATACATGCTGCCTCCCGTTGGGCCAGTGTTGGCCAGCGGGGCACAGAAGAGGAAGCAGCTGCGGCAAATCCGCCCCACCCCCGCCTCATGTTCCGCCGCACACGGGCTAAGTGCCAGCATGTCCGCATAAGACGTGCCAGATCAAAGCGGCAGACGAAATTGCGAATGAATTCAAGCGTTTACATCTTGACGCTTTTTATGGACTGGATACCTATCTTGTTACAGCAACAAGTTGATTCAAAACTGGAACACATTTCAGAGAACACCGGCAAATCTGCGGCATTTTCGTTACAGATCTGGCGGACTTTGGCGATCGTGCCAGGGTAACGGCCATGTCATCAGGGCATTCCCCAATGAAACCGGTGAGCACGCCCCCGGTAGGTCGATACCAGCTTGGTTCAAAACTGTTTCAAATGTAAGAATGCGGGGCATATCGCACTGACCTGCCATGGCTGGCCGCTTGAACCGCCCGACAAGTTGGCCGGCTTGAACACTGGCACGACCCTGGACACGATGGCGTTTACCGCAAGAGATTTACTCAACCCGCACAATCGACACGGGTTTGAAGCCCAGATCAGCCGCCTTGCCTTTGCGGGCGCGTGCTGCACGGGCGTTGTTCAGGCTGCGAATCTCCAGCGTTTCCTCGCGTGCCTTGCCGCCGCGCCCGATGCCTTCAATCTTCACGCTGCGGGTGTAGGCGGCGGCACCGGCCAATGTGTCTTTGGCTTCAAGGTCGATCAGCACCAGACCGCGCCCGCCCTTGTCCATCTGCTTGAGTTCGCTGATCTCGAACGTCAGGATGCGGCCACCGGTAGAGGCACAGGCGACGTGCGTTGCGGGTGCCAGGGGCGCCGTACCCGAGGTGCTGACCATGCCCGACACGGGCGAGGGCTTGCAGACTGACTCGCCGTCAGCGCAGCTGATAAAGACCTTGCCGGCTTTCAGGCGCGATGTCATGTTGTCCACACTGGCCAAAAAGCCGTAGCCACCGCTGCCGCTGAGCAGCAGCGTGGCGTTGGCCGGGCCGGCGAAATAATGCAGCAGCTGCGTGCCTGACTCCAGGTCAATCAGGGTGGTGACGGGCTGGCCATCGCCGCGCGCGCCGGGCAGCGAGGCAACCGGCACCGAATAAATGCGACCGCGTGAACCAAACGCCAGCAGGGCGTCAACAGTGCGGCATTCAAAGGTGCCGTACAGCCCGTCGCCAGCCTTGAAGGCAAAGCTCGCCGCATCATGGCCATGACCGGTTCGGGCACGTACCCAGCCCTTGTCGCTGACCACCACCGTCACCGGCTCGTCGAGCACCCTGATTTCAAGCACGGCTTTTTTCTCGGCCTGAATCAGTGTGCGGCGCGGGTCGGCAAACAGCTTGGCGTCGGCTTCAATCTCCTTGACCATCAGCCGCCGCAGCGCCGCCGGGCTGCCCAGGATTTCCTCGAGCCTGCCCTGCTCTTCACGCAGGATTTTCAGCTCCTGCTCAATCTTGATCGCCTCCAGGCGCGCCAGTTGGCGCAGGCGAATCTCCAGAATGTCTTCGGCCTGCCGGTCGCTCAGGTGAAAGCGCTCCATCAGCGCGGCCTTGGGCTCGTCAGAGCGGCGAATGATGGCTATCACTTCGTCGATATTGAGCAGCACCAGCTGGCGCCCCTCCAGAATATGAATCCGGTCCAGCACCTTGTCGAGCCGGTGCTGTGACCGCTTTTGCACGGTGATCTGGCGAAACTCGATCCACTCCAGCAGAATCTGCCGCAAGGACTTTTGCGTTGGTTTGCCATCCAGCCCCACCATGGTCAGGTTGATGGAGGACGAGCTTTCAAGGCTGGTGTTGGCCAGCAGGGTGGTGATGAGTTCTGCCTGCTCAATCCGGCTGGTTTTTGGCTCAAACACCAGCCGCACGGCGGCGTCCTTGCTCGACTCGTCACGCACCACATCCAGCACCGCCAGAATGGTTTGCTTGAGCTGAACCTGGTCCTGGCTGAGGGCTTTTTTACCCGCCTTTATTTTGGGATTGGTCAGTTCCTCGATTTCCTCCAGCACGCGCTGTGTGCTGACGCCGGGCGGCAGCTCCTGCACCACAAGTTGCCACTGACCCCGTGCCAGATCTTCAATCTTCCAGCGGGCCCGTACCTTGAGCGAGCCACGGCCGGTGCTGTAGGCCGCGGCAATATCAGCGGCACTGGAAATAATCTGCGCACCGCCCGGGTAGTCAGGGCCGGCAATCAGGGCATAGAGCTCGTCGTCCGTGAGCCGGGGCGTTTTGATCAGCGCCACGCAGGCGTCCGCCACTTCACGCAGGTTGTGGCTGGGAATTTCGGTGGCCAGACCCACGGCAATGCCGCTGGCGCCGTTGAGCAGCGTGAAGGGCAGGCGCGCCGGCAATTGCCGCGGCTCTTCGGTAGACCCATCGTAGTTGGGCACAAAGTCAACCGTGCCTTCGTCGATTTCTTCCATCAGCAGGCTGGTGATGCGGGCCAGTCGCGCCTCGGT
>JANNXF010000293.1:0-9415 GCA_031409395.1 Polaromonas sp. | reverse complement strand
TTGACCACCGAGGTCTACCAGAGCGACCTGGCGCCCGCCATGAAGCCCAGCGATGCCTACGCCCATATTGCGCACCACACGACCGAGCGGGTCGAGATTGACCAGCTTGAAGGCCGGATCACCGTGGGGCTGGTGACGCCTTATCCGCCGGGTATTCCGCTGCTGATTCCAGGCGAGGTGTTCAACAAGAAAATTGTGGATTACCTCAAGTTCGCCCGCGAGTTCAACTTGCAGTGCCCGGGCTTCGAGACCGATATTCATGGTTTGGTCGAGCAGGTGGATGCCAAAGGCAGGCTGCGGTATTACGCCGATTGTGTCGGCATAGGCAAATAGTCTTGCTATTTATTTGATAGCTGCTAACGCCCATACTGATTGGGCTTAAGCTCGTTTTAATCCTCGCGTACCCGCATGAAGCTCGCAAAGCGCGGAACCCCGCTGTCGTTCAGGCCGCGAAACCGGTAGGTGATCCGTGCGCCCAGCGCCGGCGGCTGCAGGCGCTGGGCATCGGAAAACCCGGTGCCGAGCTTGAAGCGCTGCCCGGCTTGGTCACCAGTGCCCGGCATTTCGACCAGCAGCGCGCCCAGTTGACCGGCGTATTTGCCTTTACCCGGAATATGCGCCACCACGCGTGCTTCGGCATCGTCATGGGTTTTGACTTTGAGCAAGTCATCGTTTCGCACGCCTTTGTACAGCGAACTGCCGCGGTGCAGCATCAGGCCCTCGCCACCGGCCTGGACGGTTTGCCTGAGCCGGTTTTGCAGCGCAGCGTGGCTGGTGACTTTGCTCTGGGTGACGGCCTGCACCCACGGCACTGCGAGTTTGGCCACCACGCTGTTCAGGGTAGCCAGACGCTCGGTAAAGGGGCCTGGCTCGGCAGGCAGGTCAAACACCATAAAGCGCATGCCGCGCCACGCGGCGTCGTCGGGCGTTTGCTGGCGCACGGTTGAAACTGCCTGGCCAAACTGCCCGCGCCCGGCCCACAGTTCGCCGTCCATCGGTGTTTTGGGCCAGTGGGCGGTGAACCACGCCGGGGTGTTGACGGTCTGGCCGCCCCGAGTAAGCAGTTTTTCTCCGTCCCAAAAGCCGCGCACACCGTCGTATTTTTCACTGACCCAGTAGTCAGCCAGCGCCACGCCGGGGTGGTAAACGTTGGCCAGCATCAGACGCGGCGCCGCTTCAGCCGCAGGGGCAGCATGGGGCAGGGCGGTTATCAGCAGGCCGGCCAGTGCCAGCGATGCGCCTAGAACCGTGCGGCGAAAAATATCCCAGCGTGCAGGAACGCGCGCAGGTGTGCCTGAAATGACGGTCATGCTGGATTCAGTGCGGGCACCGGACAGGCGGTTCAGTGGCATGGGTTGGTTCCCTGTTCTGGTTTGGGGTGCGTACGGGTGAGGCTTGATGACACGCCAGAATAGCGTCTTTGGTTCGCATTTGCCTGTCTGGCTTGTGCCGGTATGTCGTGCCAACCCCGTTCAAGCCCTCTTTCAAAGTTTGAGTCATGACCTCTTCACCCCTCAGCACGCTGGATATTGAAACCCTGGAGCGGGCCACCCTGGCGGCGGTTGCGCCTGAAACGCTGGAAGAACTGGACGGCTGGCTTTTGCCCTGTTCAAGCGGCACCATCAGCCGCGCCACCAGTGCGGTACCGCTGGCGCACACCCCGTTCGATGCGGTCACCGCCCACAGCCTGATTGACCGCATTGAGGCGCGTTACCAGGCGCGCGGGCTGCCCGCTGTGTTCCGGCTGGCTGACAGCGATTGCTTTGACATGCTCAGGGCGCAGCTGAGCCTACGCGGCTATGCGTCGGGCAGGGCAGTGTGGGTGCAGGTGGGTTCAGCCAGCGCCATGCGCGCGGTGACCTGCCTGGCACCGGCTGACATCAGCACAGCCCCCGACGCTGCCTGGGCGGCACTATTTGTGGGCGAGGGCTTTGACCCCGCTGAGGGCGCCAGCCGCGTCAGGTCACTCAGCCGCGCCAGCGGTTCGCTGTATGCCAGCGTCAGAGAACACGTGCAGACCGTGGCGGCGGGTGCGGGCGCTTTCAGCCATGGCTGGGCCAGCGTGCACGGTATGCGCACCCACCCCGCGTATCGGGGCCAGGGTCTGGCCGGGCGGGTGCTGGCGGGCCTGGCAGCGGCCGCAGTGCAAAAGGGGATTGAGCGCGTCTTTTTGCAGGTCGAAGACGGTAACGATGCCGCGCTGGCGCTGTACCGGCGGGCCGGGTTCATGCCAGTCTGGCGCTACGCCTACTGGCGCAGGCTAGTCTGACACCGGGGTGCCCGTGGCAAAAATCCTTGAATGATTTTGGCCTCAAGCCCAATCACTACGGGCGCAAGCAGCTATGTTTTTAATAGCAACTCAAAACTGCAAGGGCCGCTGACTAACGGTTCAAGCGGCCTCGCCAGGCTCGGCAATACCGCCCACCACCCGGCTGAAACCGCCGTCCACATAGGTGATCTCGGCGCTCACGCCGGCGGCCAGGTCGCTCAGCAAAAACGCCGCCACGTTGCCCACATCGTCAATCGTCACATTGCGGCGAATTGGCGAGGCCTCGGCCACCACGCTCAAAATCTTGCCAAAGCCCTTGATGCCGCTGGCCGCCAGGGTTTTGATGGGGCCGGCGCTGATGCCGTTCACCCGCATGCGCCGGCCATCTTGGGTCTTGCCCAGTGATTCGGCCAAGTAACGCACCGACGCTTCCAGGCTGGCTTTGGCCAGGCCCATGGTGTTGTAGTTGGGTACGGTGCGCTCAGCGCCCAGATAGGTCAGGGTCAGCAAGGCCGACTTGTCGTTAAGGTAAGGCAGCGCCGCCTTGGCCATGGCCGGAAAACTGTAGGCGCTGATGTCGTGGGCAATCCTGAAGGCCTCGCGCGAGAGTCCTTCCAGGAAGTCACCGGCAATCGCTTCGCGCGGCGCATAGCCAATGCTGTGGACAAAGCCGTCGAAGCTGGGCCAGGTTTTGGACAGGTCAGTGAACATCTGCGCGATTTGCTCATCGCTGCCTACATCGCAGTCAAAAATCAGGGTTGAACCAAAGTCGGCGGCAAAATCGGTGATGCGTTCCTTGAAGCGCTCGCCGACATAGCTGAACGCCAGCTCGGCACCCTGCGCGTGGCAGGCCCGGGCAATGCCGTAAGCGATAGAGCGGTTGCTCAGCACGCCGGTGATCAATAATTTTTTGCCTGTCAGAAAACCCATGGTCTATCTCCTCGAAAAATCTTGCAGAATTGTCTCATGCGCGCTTTAACGGTTTTGTGCGCCCTGTTTGGGGCCTTTGCAGTGTTTCCTGCCTGGTGCGCGCACGCCTACGCGCAGTTTGGCGACATCAAGTACCCGCCAGGTTTTACCCATTTTGCCTACGTGAACCCGGACGCACCCAAGGGCGGCGAGATCCGCATGGTGCCGCCCACCCGCCCCACCAACTTTGACAAGTTCAACCCGTTCACCCAGCGCGGCACCGCACCCTACGGCATTGGCACGCTGCTGATGGAAAGCCTGCTGGTCGGCAACTACGAAGAGCCCACCACGTCTTACGGGCTGCTGGCTGATGAGGTGGTGGTGGCAGCCGACAAGCTTTCGGCCACGTTTCGCATTCACCCCAAGGCGCGCTTTCACAACGGTGCGCCGGTGCTGGCGGCCGATGTGGTGCATTCCTTTAGCCAACTCACCGGCAAGCTGGCAGCGCCGCAGTACCGCACCATTTATGCCGAGGTCAAAGCGGTCACCGCCGTGTCCGAGCGGGTGGTGCGCTTTGATTTTTTGACGCCCAACCCCGAGCTGCCGCTGGTGGTGGGCGCCATGCCGGTGTTCAGCGCCGACTGGGGCCGCACTGCGGGAACGCTCAAGCCTTTTGACAAGATCGTGTCCGAAGTGCCGATTGGCTCGGGCCCTTACAAAATCGCCAACCCGGCCATGGGCCGCGACATCACCTACGTACGCGACCCGGCCTATTGGGGCGCCGACCTGCCCACGCGCAAGGGACAGTTCAACTTCGACCGCGTCACCTTCAAGATTTACCTTGATGAAACCTCGCGTTTTGAGGGCTTCAAGGCCGGCGAATACGATTTTTTGCGTGAATTTATCTCCCGCAACTGGGCGCGCCAGTACACCGGCAAGCAGTTCACCTCCGGTGAGCTGCGCAAGCGCGCCTTTGAAAACCGCAACCCCGGCGACTTTCAGGGCTATGTGTTCAACCTGCGCAACCCGAAGTTCCAGGACGTGCGGGTGCGCAAGGCGATTGGCCTGGCGATGGACTTCGAGTGGATGAACCGTCAGCTGTTTTACGGCATTTACAAGCGCGTCAACGGCTACTTCCCCAACAGCGAGTTCCAGGCCCAAGGCAGCCCCAGGCCCGATGAGCTGGCCTTGCTGGAGCCCTTGCGCAACATGCTCAAGCCCGAGGTGTTTGGCCCTGTGCCTGCTTCTCCCAGCACTTTGCCACCCGGCAGCCTGCGCGGCAACCTGCGCGAAGCCCAGGCCTTGCTGCGTGACGCGGGCTGGACCTACCGCGACGGTGCGCTGAGAAATGCGAAAGGCGAGGCCTTCACCATGGAGTTTTTGAGTGACCAACCCTCGCTGATTCGTGTGGTCGGGCCTTTTCAGAAATCGCTCGAAAAGCTGGGCATCACCATGACGTACCGTGTGGTGGATTTTTCTTTGGCCAAGCAGAAAATGGACGCGTTCGACTTTGAAGTCACCACCACCCGGCTGCCTGGCAGTACCTCGCCCGGTGGTGAACTGCTCGAACTGTTTGGCTCCAAAGCCGCAGCCACACCAGGCTCTGGCAACGCCTGGGGTATTACCGACCCTGCTGTTGATGCCTTGCTGCAAAAAGTGGTGACGGCCACGACCCGGGCTGAACTGGCCACGGCCATGCGCGCCCTCGACCGGGTACTGACCCACGGCCACTACTCGGTGCCGCAGTACTACGGCGACGCGTTTTTAATCGGCTACCGCCCGGGCAGCTTTGGCCTGCCTGCCACGATTCCGCCGTTTTACCAGCCGGACACCTGGGCCATGAGCACCTGGTGGAGCCGGTAAATGGCCCCCACGCTTCTCGCTTCGCGTAGTGCGCTGCCCCCCGAGGGGGCCGCTGCGCCTGCGGTCTGGCTAAGCCAGTCCCGCGGCCCCTGCTTGAAGGGAGATATGGCCCCCACGCTCGTCACTTCGTGTACTTCGCTGCCCCCCGAGGGGGCCGCTGCGCCTGCGGTCTGGCTAAGCCAGTCCCGTGGCCCCTGCTTGAAGGGAGATATGGCCCCCACAATCCTATCTTTTGCGCGCTGCTCTGACTGAACACTATGGCCAGTTACATTCTCAAACGTTTGCTGCTGATGGTGCCGACGCTGCTTGGCGTGCTGCTGCTGACCTTTGCCATGGTGCAGTTTGTGCCCGGCGGGCCGGTTGAGCAAATGGTGGCGCAGTTGCAGGGGCGCGACTCGGGCGGTGAACGGGCCGCCAGTGCGGGCGCCGGTTACCGGGGGCGGCAGGGCGTGGACGCGCAGCGGATTGAAGAAATCAGGGCGCTGTATGGGTTTGACAAACCGGTACACGAGCGCTTTTTTCAGATGCTCGGGCGCTTTGCCCGCTTTGACCTGGGCACCAGTTTTTACCAGCACAAGGATGTGTGGCAGCTGGTCAAGGAAAAGCTGCCGGTATCGGTCAGCCTGGGGCTCTGGACGTTTTTCATCAGCTACCTGATTGCGGTGCCCCTGGGCGTGGCCAAGGCCGTCAGGGCCGGGTCGCGTTTTGATGTCGTGACCACGCTGCTCGTCCTGGCGGGTTATGCCATTCCGGGCTTTGTGCTGGGGGTGGCGTTGCTGGTGGTGTTTGGCGGGCAGCTGCAGTGGTTTCCACTGCGTGGGCTGACCTCGGCCAACTGGGACACCCTGAGCTGGGGCGCGCGCATCACCGATTACCTCTGGCACATCACGCTGCCCATCACGGCGATGGTGCTGGGCAGCTTTGCGGTGACGGCGGTGCTGACCAAAAACTCGTTCCTGGAGGAAATTCGCAAGCAGTACGTGCTGACGGCCCGTGCCAAAGGTTTGAGCGAGCGGCAAGTGCTGTGGAAGCATGTGTTCCGCAATGCGCTGATCCCCATCATTACCGGGTTTCCGGCGGCGTTTATTGGCGCTTTTTTCACCGGTTCGCTGCTGATTGAAACCCTGTTTTCACTCGACGGGCTGGGCCTGCTAAGTTATGAAAGTGTGATACGGCGCGACTACCCGGTGGTGCTGGGAACGCTGTATTTGTTCACGCTGATCGGGCTGGTGACCAAGCTGGTCAGCGATCTTTGCTATGTGCTGGTAGACCCCAGGCTGAAGTTTGATTGATGACTGTTCCATCACTTTCCCCTTCCAGGCGCGCCTGGCTGCGCTTCAAAAAGAACCGGCTTGGTTTCTGGAGTCTGGTCATTTTTTCAACGCTGGTGGTGTTGAGCCTGTTTGCCGATGTGTTGTCCAACGACAAGCCGCTTGTTGTCAGCTACCAGGGCAAGCTGTACTTTCCGTTGCTCAAGGACTATTCGGAAAAAACCTTTGACGGCGACTTCGATACGCCGGCGGACTACCTCGATCCGTTCATCAAGGGCAAGCTGAGCCAAAGCGGCAACTGGGCTCTCTACCCGCCCAACCCCTATGGCCCCAAAACCATCAACTACTTTGCCAAATCACCCAACCCGTCTGCGCCTTCAGGCGACAACCTGCTGGGCACCGACGACCGGGGGCGTGACCTGTTGGCGCAGCTGGTGTATGGCTTTCGTCTGAGCGTGCTGTTTGGCCTGGCGCTGACCGTGATTGGCGTGCTGATTGGCGTGATCACTGGCGCCATTCAGGGCTATGCGGGGGGCAAAACCGACCTGGTGTTTCAACGCTTCATGGAAATCTGGGGTTCCATGCCCGAGCTCTACCTGTTGATTATTTTCAGCGCGGTATTTGCCCCCAGCGTGGCGCTGCTGCTGTTTTTGCTGAGCCTGTTTGGCTGGATGGGTTTGTCAGATTACGTGCGCGCCGAGTTCTTGCGCAACCGGCAAATGGACTACGTGCGGGCGGCGCGCGCCCTGGGCGTGAGCAATCTGCAGATCATGTGGCGGCATATCTTGCCGAACAGCATGACGCCGGTGGTGACGTTTCTGCCCTTTCGCATGAGTGCCGCCATTCTGGCGCTGACCTCGCTGGACTTTCTGGGCCTGGGCGTACCGCCCGGCACGCCTTCGCTGGGTGAATTGCTGAGCCAGGGCAAGGCCAATATCGACGCGTGGTGGATATCGCTGTCAACCTTTGCGGTGTTGGTCGTGACCCTGATGCTGCTGACCTTCATGGGCGATGCGCTGCGCGATGCGCTGGACCCGCGAAAGGCACAGACATGAGCCCCACGATGGTTGCTGACACGTCTGCGTTGCTGGAAGTGAGCAACCTGGCGGTGTCGTTTGCCGGCAAACAGGTCGTGCACGGCATCAGCTTTTCGGTTGCCGCCGGCGAAAAACTGGCACTGGTGGGTGAGTCTGGTTCAGGCAAAACCGTCACGGCCCTGAGTTTGTTGCGGCTGGCTCAGAACGCGAGCATAAGCGGGCAAGCCGTGTTCACGGGGGCCGACGGGCCGGTTGATCTGCTCACCATGACCGAGCACGCCCTGCAAGGCTTTCGCGGCCGTGACATTGCCATGATTTTTCAGGAGCCCATGACGGCGCTGAATCCGCTGTTCAGTGTGGGTGACCAGATTGCCGAAGTCTTGCAGCTAAAACGCGGTTTTACCAAGGCGGAATCGGTGCGAGAAGCTATCAAATTGCTAGCAGATACGGGGATTCCAGAGGCTGCGCGCAGGGCCAGATCGTTCCCGCACCAGCTGTCGGGCGGTCAGCGCCAGCGCGCCATGATTGCGATGGCGCTGGCCTGCAGCCCCAGGCTGCTGCTGGCGGACGAACCCACCACCGCACTGGATGTGACATTGCGCAGCCAGATTCTGGATTTGCTGAGTGATCTGCAGCAGAAAAACGGCATGGCGGTGCTCATGATCACCCATGACCTCAACCTGGTGCGACGCTTCGCGGACCGCGTCGCCGTGATGGAAAACGGCCACATTGTCGAGCACGGCCCGGTGGCCGAGGTCTTTGCCAACCCGCAGCACGCCTACACCCGCAAACTCATTGAGAGCAAGCCAACGCGTGACATGCTGGCTGACCCGACCCGGCAGGGGCAGGCCGCCTCCGATGTCATGCGGGCCAGCGGGGTGCGTGTGGCTTATCCGGTAGCGATCCCAGGTATCAAAGGTTGGTTCAAAAAGGGCGAATTTGTGGCGGTCAAAGATGCCACCTTCAGCATTGCACCCGGGAAAACGCTGGGGGTGATTGGCGAATCCGGTTCGGGCAAGTCCACGCTGGCGCTGGCCAGCCTGGGCCTGCTGCCCTTTACCGGACAACTGCAGGCTGCTGGTCAGCCGTGGAGCCGGCAGGCCGCCGCCAACAAGGCCATTCGGCGCGCGGTGCAGGTGGTCTTTCAGGACCCTTTCTCGTCGCTGTCGCCCCGCATGACGGTCGAAGCCATTGTGGAAGAGGGCTTGCTGGTGCATGAAGCCGCACTGGGCCAGGCCGAGCGGCGAGGGCGCGCGGTGCAGGCGCTGGCCGATGTGGGGCTGACCGAGGCGCAGTTTCCGGGTTTGCTACAGCGCTATCCACACGAATTTTCAGGCGGGCAGCGCCAGCGGCTGGCCATCGCCCGCGCGCTCATCATCAATCCTGCCTTGCTGGTTCTGGACGAACCCACCAGTGCGCTCGACGTGACCATTCAAAAGCAGGTTCTGGCGCTGCTGCAGCGGTTGCAGCGCGAGCGCGGCCTGAGTTATCTGCTGATCACGCACGATGTGGATGTCATTCGCGCCATGGCCCATGACGTGATAGTGATGAAAGATGGCGAGGTGCTGGAGTCCGGCCCGGTGCAGCAGGTCCTGGCGTCACCTGGCCATCCCTACACCCGCGTGCTGCTGTCGCAGGGATGATTTTAAGAGTGACAAATGACTTTAAATAGCATGTGTAACTACATGATATATAAATAATATTTTTATAAATTTGTAAATTTTTTTGCGGAGGCTTCTGCAAAAAATACTGTGAAAAATGCGATAAACCTGAAGCTGGTTCACCCGGTGGTGCGCTCCTGAAAAACGTAGCCCAGTTTTACGGCTTGGTTTTTTTGAAGATAGGGCGGCGCCACCAGAGCGATGTACTGTGAGCTGAACATCAAAGTTGTTTGCATCGAGCCGCGTAGCGCGTTACAATACGCACTTCACGACCAAATGGGCGGGTTTTCACCGCCCATTTTTTTTGGGCGTTTGTTTTTGAGGCCTGGGGTTAACCCGGGCGAAAACCTGACTAGAACTGAAGCGGATTAAAGAGACTGAATGAGCTGGCAAGAGACGATTGAG
>JANNXF010000292.1:0-3364 GCA_031409395.1 Polaromonas sp. | reverse complement strand
CGCCGCGCCATCGCCCAGCGCATCGAAGGCCAGTTTGACAAGGCCTACGTGCTGCCCAATTCACTGAAAAGTGCCTTGCTGCCCCTGCTGGCCCGCATTCCCGAACGCATTGGCTACTTTGGCGAAGCGCGTGTCGGCCTGCTCACGCACCGGCTGAAAAACCCGAAAAACAAGCCGCCCATGGTGGCGTTTTATTCAGCACTCAGTGGCGAGACCGGTCTGGCGTCTGACCGGCCCCGCCTGAGCATGGCTGCAGCCGACGTGGACGCCACGCTGGCGGCGCTGGGCCTGCAGCGCGGTGGGTTTTACGTGTTTGCGCCGGGCGCTGAATTTGGCCCGGCCAAACGCTGGCCTGCCGCCCATTTTGCAGAACTTGCGGCGCAACTGGCGCTGCCCGTGGTCTTGCTGGGGTCCGGCAAAGAGGCCGATTTGTGCCACCAGATTGCCGCGCCGGTCAATCTGGCGCAGCCCGGTCAATGCCTGGATTTCGCGGGGAAAACATCTCTGCCGCAAGCCCTCGGCCTGATTGCCGCCAGCCAGGGCGTGGTCAGCAATGACTCGGGCCTGATGCATGTGGCGGCTGCCTTCGGGGTGCCGCAAGTCGCGATTTTTGGCTCGTCCAGCCCGCTGCACACACCGCCCCTGAGCGACCAGGCGGCGGTGCTGTGGCTTAAAAACGACCCCACCTACCAGCCGCCGCTGGACTGCGCGCCCTGTTTTGAGCGCGAATGCCCGCTGGGCCATACCCGTTGCCTGAATGACATCAGTGCCCCACAGGTATTACAGGCGCTGCAGGCAAAAAAAAGGCCGCCTTCCGGCAGCCTTTGAAAGTCCTCCTGTGACAGAGGACGTCGTTGGGAGATCAGATAACTGTTTCACCGACGTTGTAAGTTTGATTTACTTTTAAAGCCAATGGGTGTTGTGACAGCAACGAAAGTACTATCGCCCAAAACCGGGGTCTTGCCATCCTTCAATTGAATGAAATTGTGTGTTTTGTTAAGTAAAGCTGTGAAATCTCACACTTTATTTCAATGTTTCACGCCTGAAACCGGCAGTTCCACGATGAATGACGCGCCACCCCCGGGCCGGGCCTCGCAGCGGGCACTACCGCCGTGGCGCTGGCTGATGGACCTGACCAGCGACAGCCCCAGGCCGACGCCGCCTTCGCGCTCGCTGGCGCCGGGCAGACGGTAGAACTTCTCGAAAATACGTTCCCGCTGGTGTTCGGGCACGCCAGGGCCCCGGTCGTGCACCTTGATGACCGCCAGCTGCCGCGACCCGCTGCCGGTGGAGGACAACACCAGGCTGATGTCACCGTGGCTGTAACGCCGGGCGTTTTCCAGCAGGTTGCGGATCAGGCGGCGCAACAGGCGCGGCGAGCCGCGCACGGTCAGGCTGTGCTCGCCGGCCGCCAGCTCGGCCTGCAGTTCGGCATTGACCCGCGCGCACTCTTCAGCCGCCAGGCCGGTCAGGTCCAGGGTTTCAAAGGGCTCGGCATCGGCCTGGCGGGTGTCCAGCCGGCTGGCCAGCAAAATCTCGTCGATCAACTGGTCCAGTTCGTTGATGCTGCGCAGTATTTCATTCTTCTGGCGGATCTCCAGCGTGGACACCTGCGGCCGCTGCGCCGGGCCGCCCCAAGCAAGGCCAGCCCCCTCGGGGGGCAGCGAGGACACGCCAGTGCCGAGCGTGGGGGCTAACAATTCCAGCCCCATGCGGATGCGCGCCAGCGGCGAGCGCAGCTCGTGCGAGGCATTGGCCAGCAGCGATTTGTGCGATTCCATCAGGGTTTCAATGCGTTCGGCGGCGTGGTTAAAGCGGCCCGCCAGAAAAGCCACTTCGTCATGGCCAGCCGCGTCGACCCGCGCCGACAGGTCGCCCGCGCCCCAGCGTTCCACGCCACGCTGCAGGGCTTCCAGCCGCAGCGTCAGGCGCCGCATGACGGGGTAAGCGCCCACTGCCACTGCCAGAGCCACCAGAGCAAGCATCCAGCCAAAGCCGAAACCAAAGGGGGGGCGCATCCAGGGGTTGCCGCCGGGCGGACGCCTGGGCCGGGGCAGCAGCAGGTTCAGGGTCTGGCCGTCCTTGGTCAGCACCTCAAATTCCAGGTCGTCCCCCAGCCTGCGGCCGGGTTTGGTTTGGGCCGTGCCAATGACCTCTCCGGCCGCGTTGTGCACCAGCACTTCGCGCAGCGGCAGTTGTGGCGGGTCGCGATTGAGCTGCCAGGCTGCGCCCACCAGAAAGGTCAGCACCACCACCGTCGCCACCACGGCGAGCCAGATGCGCACATACAAATGCGAGGTGAACCGTTTCCACATGCGCCGGCTCAATCCTGCTGCTTGGCAAACACATAGCCCACGCCGCGCACCGTCAAAATGCGTTTCGGGTCTTTGGCGTCCAGTTCAATGCCGTTGCGGATGCGGCCTATGTGCACATCGATGGAGCGGTCAAAGGCTTCCAGCTCGCGCCCGCGCACGGCTTCCATGATCTGGTCTCTGGACAGCACGCGCCCGGCGCGTTCAGCCAGCGCCACCAGCAGGTCAAACTGGTAGGACGTCAGCTCGCAGCTGGCGCCCGAGACCTGCACGCTGCGCGCGTCGCGGTCAATTTCAAGCGAGCCAAAGCGCAAGACCTCGTGGCTGGCGCCTACGCCGGTGCTGTTGCCACCGCTGGCGCCCCGGCGCAGCACGGCGCGTATGCGGGCCAGCAGCTCGCGCGGTTCGAAGGGCTTGGGCAGGTAGTCGTCAGCGCCAATCTCCAGGCCCACAATGCGGTCCATCGGGTCGCCCTTGGCCGTCAGCATCAGGACAGCGGTATGGGCCACGGCGCTGTTTTGCGCCCCCAGCGCCTTGATGCGGCGGCACACTTCCAGGCCATCCATGTCGGGCAGCATCAGGTCCAGAATCACCAGGTCAGGCGGGCTGGCCTGCAGCGCCGCCAGGCCGCTGGTCCCGTCGGCGGCGTGGGCAAAACCGTAGCCAGACTGCTGCAGGTATTCGCCCACCATGGCGGCCAGGCGGGTGTCGTCTTCAATCATCAAAAGCTGTTGGGTCATGGCCTGGTCCTCGGTTGCGCGAGGGTTCCTTCAAGAAGTGGGGGTCGGGCCATGGTGTGCCCGGGGCAACAAGCCCGGTTGAAGCCACCGTAAAGTTAAGGTAAACCGCCCGCGTGCCCAGCCAGCATACTCCTTTGCGCCGCGCTTGAGCAACACGAAGGCGGCGCAATTTGCTATTAAATAAATAGCTGTTTGCGCCCGTATTTATTGGGCGAAAGACGTTTTTTGTCTGGAAGTCAGCCACACCAGCAGCAGCACCGGCAGGCCCAGCAGGGCGGTGGCGGTGAAAAAGTGGCTGTAGCCAAAGGTGTC
>JANNXF010000291.1:0-8377 GCA_031409395.1 Polaromonas sp. | reverse complement strand
CGCCGCGGGTCGGTGTTGAGCTGCGCTTCGACCAACTCAATCACCGTGGAAGTGCCGTCGCCTGTCACGCAGGCGGTTTCGCCCCGCGCGGCGGCCACCACCCGGCCACCCACCACCAGCAGCCGGTGTTCATGGCCCCGCACAAAGCGCTCGACCATGACTTCGCTGCCGTGCCGGGCGGCAACCTCAAAGGCTGCTTCCACTTCGGCCTGGGTTTTCAGGCCGAGCGACACGCCGCGGCCGTGGTTGCCGTCCGATGGCTTGACCACCACTGGCAAGCCAATGTCTTCGGCGGCGCTCCAGGCTTCCTGGGCGCTGTTGACGATTTCGCCCTCAGGCACCGGCACACCGCAGGTGGTCAGCAGGCTTTTGGTCAGGTCCTTGTCGTGCGCAATGCCCTCGGCGATCGCGCTGGTCAGGTCGGTCTCGGCGGTCCAGATGCGGCGCTGGCTGGCGCCGTAGCCCAGCTGCACCAGGTTGCCTTCGTTCAGCCGGATATGTGGAATACCCCGGGCGGTGGCAGCGGCCACAATGGCGGCCGTGCTGGGGCCCAGGTAACAGTCATCGACCTTGGCGCGGATTTTTTCAGTGGCGAGCTGCACATCGGACGCGCTGTAAGGCGTGTCATGGATGGCGGCCATCAGCAGCCGGTGGCCTTCGGCCAGCGCGATGCGGGCGACCTGCTCGTCCCGGGCCCGAAAGACCATGCGGTAAACGCCGCGCTGCGAGGTGCTGCGGGTCTGGCCAAAGCCGGTCGGCATGTCCGACAGGTTCAGCAGTTCTATCACCACATGCTCAAGCACATGGCCCGACCAGGTGCCTTCCTGAAGGCGCTGCAAAAAGCCGCCACGCTCGCCGACGCCGCAATGGTGCTCGCGCAAGGCCGGCAGCAGGGCGACCAGCCGGTCATTGAAGCCGGGCAGCAGATTGGACGGAAAGTCCTCCAGGGTGCCCAGGTCAAGCCATACTTCCAGTACGGCCCGGTAGGTCCAGATGTTGGGACCGCGCAGGTAGTTGATGCGCAGTAGCTTGATGTCGTCCAGTTGGCTCATGTTTTGGCAAAAATTTCGGGTCAACCGGCTCTGCCGGTGCAACGTTCTGATTTGGGTCCCTGAAGGCTTGGCGTTTTCAGTGCCGACGCTAATTGTCTTTGCAGTTTGTTGGAGGGGCAAAAATATCAGGTTACTACGAACTGGCGGTGCTCATGTCACTGCTTTTAACGACAGCCCTGCTTGCGCAAAAGTGGCTTGTGGCCGGCTTCGGCGAAAATAAGGTTTCCAGATCAAACGGCGCGCCGCCCACTGTCTTCCCTGAAAGCTGCATCCGCAGCCCCCAGCACCCCCGCGCCGACCACCGGACCCCAGGAATTCAAAACCACCATGCAACATAACCACCCGGTGGCCGACGCCGGCCCTACCGATCCCGCCCTTGCGGGGCTCCGTTCACAACTCGTAACCCAAGAGAACGTTTTGTGCACGCTGGCGGTTGACCTGGACCCGCAACTTCGCTTTGCCCAGAGCCTGCTGGCCCTGACGGACCAACGCCTGCTGGCCTGCAGCCCCGAGGGCAACTGGCGCAGCTGGCCGGTTTCAAACGCCGGTGGCACCCCTTCGCAGGGCCTGAACCTGCGCCATTTTGACCACGCGGGCGTGGGCACGCTGGAGCTTCTTGGTGCGCCTGGCGACGATGGCGCCGGCCCGCAGCGGCTGGCCAGCTGGCGGTTTACCCTGGGCGGCAATGTGCAGGCCCTGCGCATGGTGCGCCTGTTTGCCCTGCAGCAGGCAGTGGCGCGGTCTGGCCCGGCGGGCGCGGGTGCCTTGCCCGATGACGAGCCTGCCCTGTGCCCGGATTGCGACTTGCCGCTGCCGCCCGACAGCGAAGAGTGCCCGGCCTGCGCCAGAGAGCTGCACACACCGCCTTCCACCTGGGTGCTGCTGCGGCTGTGGCGCTTTGCCCACCCTTATCGCCACCAATTGCTGGCCGGCTTTCTGCTGACGCTGGCCTCGACCGCCGCCACACTGGTGCCGCCCTATCTGACGATTCCGCTGATGGACGACATCCTGATCCCGTTCCAGAACGGGCAACAGATTCCGCCCGGCAAGGTCGGTCTGATTCTGGGTGGCCTGCTGGGCGCGGCGGTGCTGGGCTGGGCCCTGAACTGGGCGCGCACCTATTTGCTGGCCCTGGTGTCAGAGCGCATAGGGGCTGACTTGCGCACCGCCACCTTTGACCACTTGCTGGAGCTGTCGCTGGACTATTTTGGCGGCAAGCGCACCGGGGACCTCATGTCGCGCATCGGCTCTGAAACCGACCGCATCTGCGTGTTCTTGTCGCTGCACGCGCTGGACTTCGCCACCGACGTGCTGATGATTGTCATGACCGCGGTGATCTTGTGTTCCATCAACCCCTGGCTGGCCCTGGTGACCCTGCTGCCGCTGCCTTTCATTGGCTGGATGATTCATGTGGTGCGCGACAAGCTGCGCACCGGCTTTGAAAAAATCGACCGGGTCTGGTCCGATGTGACCAATGTGCTGGCCGACACCATTCCCGGTATCCGGGTGGTCAAGGCGTTTGCCCAGGAAAAACGCGAAGCCCAGCGCTTTCGCGACGTGAACCAGCACAACCTGGCGGTCAATGACAAGCTCAACAAAACCTGGTCGCTGTTCACGCCCACCGTGTCCCTGCTGACCGAAGTGGGTCTGCTGGTGGTGTGGGCGTTTGGTATCTGGCTGGTGTCGCGGCAGGAAATCACCGTGGGTGTGCTCACCGCCTTTATTGCCTATATTGGCCGCTTTTACGGCCGGCTTGATTCCATGAGCCGCATCGTGTCGGTCACGCAAAAGGCGGCGGCCGGCGCCAAGCGGATTTTTGACATTCTTGACCATGTCTCCAACGTGCCCGAACCCGCCCAACCCGTAAAAATTGGCACCCTGCAAGGCCGTATTGACATGAAGGGCCTGGGCTTTCGCTACGGCAACCGCTCGGTGATTCGGGGTCTTGATTTGCAGATACAGCCCGGCGAGATGATTGGCCTGGTCGGCCACAGCGGCTCGGGCAAGAGCACGCTGGTCAATTTACTCTGCCGCTTTTACGACGTGACCGATGGCGCGATTCAGGTCGACGGCACCGATATCCGGCGCTTTGGCGTGGCGGATTACCGGCGCCATATTGGCCTGGTGCTGCAAGAGCCGTTTCTGTTTTTTGGCACGATTGCCGAAAACATTGCCTACGGCAAGCCCGGCGCCACGCGGGCCGAGGTGGTGGCGGCCGCGCGCGCGGCCCATGCGCATGAGTTCATCTTGCGCCTGCCCCAGGGCTATGACTCGCTGGTGGGCGAGCGCGGCCAGGGCCTGTCGGGCGGTGAGCGCCAGCGCATTTCAATTGCGCGGGCCTTGCTGATTGACCCGCGCATCCTGATCCTGGACGAAGCCACGTCGTCGGTCGACACCGAGACTGAAAAAGAAATCCAGCGCGCCCTCGACAACCTGGTGCAGGGCCGGACCACCATTGCCATTGCACACCGCCTGTCCACGCTGCGCAAGGCCGACCGGCTGGTGGTGATGGACCGCGGGCAGGTGGTGGAAGTGGGGCCGCACGACGAACTCATGGCCCGGCAAGGGGCTTACTGGCGGCTTTACGAAGCCCAGGCCCGCCAGGTTGACAGTGACGAGGGCGATACAGCCAGCGGCGAGGCCCAGGAAGGCCAGGACATCCGTGTGGCGCTGGCCACCTCACAGCTGGTGCACGCCGCCCAGCACGCGCCGCAGCACACCGGCACCCCTTGAGCGAAAGACTGCACATGACAAATTCCCACTCAGTGTCCGCAACGCCAGCAGTTTTCCACCTGGTGCGGCAGTCCTCGGGCCGGTTGCTGCTGACCAGTGCCGACGGCGTTCAGCATGCGGGCGTGGTGCCGGTGCGGGCTTTCCCGCTGGCCTCGCCCGACGAAGGCATTTCGCTGGTCAACACCGACGGCCATGAGGTCGCCTGGGTCGAACAGTTGCAGGCCTTGCCGCCCGCGCTGCGTGCCCTGCTGCAGGAAGAGTTGGCACTGCGTGACTTTGTGCCTGAAATTACCCGGCTTCAAAGCGTTTCAACCTTTGGCACCCCCAGCATCTGGGCGGTAGAGACCGACCGCGGCGACACGACCTTTGTGCTCAAAGGTGAAGAAGACATACGCCGCATGGACCGCAACGGAAAAAGAGCCTTGCTGATTGCAGGCGGGCAGGGCGTGCAGTACAGCGTGGCCGACATGGCCGCGCTGGACCGGCATTCTCGGCGCTTGCTCGAGCGCTTTCTTTAAGGCACGCTTTAAGGCACGCTGTCGTCCGGCCTTGCGGGTCAAAACAGGCCTCTGGCCCTTTCATATCGGGCGCAAGCAGCTATCAAAAAAATAGCATCAATGCGCTGCTTCGCCTTCCTGGCGGCGCTGGGCAAAATAAAACCACTCCTGGCCGATCTCGGCGCGCGGGTTGGGAAACACCACAAAACCGTCGGAGGGCGCTGTGACCGCCTGGCCGCCGTGCCGCACGCCAATCACGTCGCCGGTTTTCACCGCGTCAAAACTGCGCCATTCGCGGCTGAAGCGGTCGTCTGCGTGCTCACGGTCTGTCACGTCGACCAGGCGCAAAATCTCGCGCCCGGTCTGCGCCGGCTGCAGCGGCAGCGCGCAGAGGTCCAGCAGGGCCAGCGTTTGCAAAATCGCATGGCGCGCCACGCCGATGGCTTGCGGGTCATCGTGCTGGCCGCATTCGAGCGTCACGCCGTAGCCGCCGCGCGAGCGCATGTACTCGGTGGTGCCCACGCCGTAGTTGGGGTTGGTGACCAGGGTTTGTGAGCGTACACCTGTGGTTGCAGCGGCGGCTGCGCTTCGCCGCTGCACGCCCCGTGCATAGGTGTCCAGCCAGCCCTCCAGCATGCGGTGCGGGCCGGTGTGCAGGGCCAGCTGCAGCTCTTCGGCCGCCTGGCTGAAGGGTTCCAGCACGCCCGTGTTGTTCTGCGGCCCAATCATCACAAACGGCGCGCCGCCCGTGTGAAACGAATGCAGGTCCAGCAGCGCATCGTGCGCGTCGAGCAGCGGACACAGCACATTGGCAATCCGGTCCTCAAAATCCTGCGGGATCGCGCTCGGCGCCATGTTGCGGTTCAGGTTGCGCTCACCCGTGCGTTGCTGGCGCTGGTAGGCCAGCGGGTTGGTGATGGGCACGAAGGTGACCATGCCGCGGGTTATGGCCAGTGTTCCGCTGTCGAGTTCTTCCAGGATCCGGGTGATGGCGCGCGTGCCGCAGACTTCGTTGCCGTGCACCGCGCCCAGCACCAGCAGGCGCGGGCCGGGGGCCAGGCCGTGGTAGCTGTGGGTGCGCAGATGGGCGGGGGCTTGGGGGCCGGTGGTGTGGTCAGTCATGCGTTGGGTTATACAGCGGTTGGCATCGCCTGCGCTGCGTCAGGCCGCCTTCAAGGCCTGCCAGCGTTCTGCCGGTCGGCCTGCCAGGTATCCACAGCGCCTTTTTATTCAAGCCAAAAATGGCTTTCGCCCAATCAACACGGGCGCAAGCAGCTATGAATAAGTGAGTAAGTAAGCGGGGTGCCGAAGCGCCGGCGCCGGACACGTCAGTTCTGCTTCATGCCCGCCGCCAGCTGCGTGACGTTGTGGCGCATCAGCCTGAGGTAGCTGTCGGCAGGCCCACCGGTGGCGGACAGGGCGTCGACATACAGCGTGGGGCCGACGCTGACGCCTGCGTCTTTGCTCAGTTGCGCCAGCAGCTTGGGGTTGCTCATGTTTTCAACAAACACGGCCTTGATTTTTTCCTTCCGGATCTGCCCGATGAGTTGCGCCACCTGTCTGGCGCTGGGCTCGGCGTCGGTGGACACGCCTTGCGGTGCCAGAAAGCGGACGCTGTAATGCGCGCCAAAGTAGCCAAACGCGTCGTGTGAGGTGATGACTTTGCGTTTGTCTGCCGGTATGGCGGCAAACAGTGCCTTGGCCTCTGTGTCCAGCGTCTGCAGTTCCTTGACATAGGCCTCGCTGTTGGCCTGGTAGGTGGCGGCGTGGGTGGGGTCCATCTGGCTCAGCGCAGCGGCGATATTGCGCACGTAAATCACCACGTTCGTCGGGTCTTGCCAGGCGTGGGGGTCAATTTCAGCATGGCTGCCCTTGGCGTCTGGCAGGGCGCGGGCTTTGACCCCTTTGCTGGCCACCACCGTGGCGCCCTTGTAGCCAGCGGACTTGACCAGCTTTTGCGCCCAGGGTTCAAAGCCCAGGCCGTTGGTGACCAGCAGTTTGCTTTGCAGGATGTTTTTGGCGTCTTGCGGTTTGGGCTCAAACACATGGGCGTCTTCGTCCGCCCCGACCAGGGTGGTGACGGCGACTTTGTCCCCGCCGACCACGCGCACCAGGTCACCCAGAATGCTGAAGCTGGCGACCACCGGCACTTTGTCTGCCGCCAGCGCGGCCGTCAGGCCCAGGCACAGTGCGGCGGCGGTGCCGGCCATCCGCAGCTTTTGAAACAGTAAATTCATGTTGAGACTTTCGTTGGGTTGCTGAAAAAAAGGGGTTTCAGGCGACGCGGTGCGTACGCGTTCGCCAGCGCGGCAGCCATCCGCCCGGGGCGGTCAGCAGCGAGGCAAAGTACAGAACGCCGGCGCAGCCGATGATGGTCGGGCCGGACGGGGTGTCGAGGTGGTAGGACAGCAGCAGGCCGGCGTAACCCGCCAGCATGGCCTGCGCGCAGGCGTTGACCAACTGGGCGGGCAGGGTGTCGTGCCACAGGCGGCTGGACACGGCGGGCAGCATCATCAGCCCGACCGCCATCAGCGTGCCCAGGGTTTGAAAACCCGCCACCAGGTTGATGACCACCAGCATGAGAAAACCCTGCTGCCAGACCCAGGGCCGTCCACCCCGCTGGCTGGCAGCAGCTAAAAATACCGGGTCAAAACTCTCCAGCACCAGGCCACGGTAGCTGGCGGCCAGCGCCAGCACGCTCACACTGGCCACCGTGGCCACCAGCAACAGGCCCTGCGTATCGACGCCCAGCGCGCTGCCAAACAAGATGTGCAGCAAATCAAGCTGCGTGCCGTGCCCTGAGATCAGCATGACGCCCAGCGCCAGCGCCACCAGGTAAATCGCGGCCAGGCTGGCGTCTTCTTTCAGGGCGGTCGAGCGGCTGACCAGGCCGGCGAAGGCGGCCACCAGCATGCCGGCCAGCACGCCACCCGCCGCCATGGCGGTCAGCGACAGGCCGGCCAGCATGAAGCCGATGGCAACGCCCGGCAGGATGGCGTGGCTGAGCGCATCGCCCAGCAGGCTCATGCGCCTCAGGGTTAAAAAAACACCCAGTGGTGCCGCGCTGAGCGACAACGCCAGCGTGGCCACCAGCGCACGGCGCATGAAGGCGAATTCGGCAAAAGGGGCCAGCAGCAACTGCCAGGCGCTTTGCAGCACGGTGAGGTTGGCGTCCATCATGCCGTTGCCAGTCTGGGCGACCGTGCGGCAGCCTGGTCCCGCTGGCACAGCTCGGCGTCTTCGTCCCATGCTTCGGCCATGACGGCTGCCCGCGCCAGATGGGCCGTGGTCATGACCTCGGCGGTGCGGCCCCAGGCCACGACCTCGCGGGCCAGCAGCAGGGTTTGCGGAAAATGCTGGCGTACCTGGGCGTCGTCGTGCAGCACCGCGATCACCGTGCGCTTCTGGGCATGCCACTGGCCAATCAGGGCCAGCAGGGCGCTGGTGGTGCTGCGGTCAATGGCGTTGAAGGGTTCGTCGAGCAATATCAAATCGGCGTCTTGCACCAGCATGCGCGCAAACAGCACCCGCTGCAGTTGCCCGCTGGACAGCGTAGCGAGGGGCCGGTGCCCAAACCCGTCCAGCCCGACGGTTTGCAGTGCCGCGTCGGCCTGCGCCAGAGAGGCCTTGCCAACACCGTGCCACGCCCCGCGTGCAGGCCAGCAGCCCAGCAGCACGCAGTCTTGCACGCTGATGGGAAAGCCGGTGTCGATTTCAGCGCGTTGCGGCAGGTAGGCGATGCGCGCTCGCGCCGCCGACACCTTTGCCTGTCCGCCAGAGACCGGCAGCATGGCCATGATGCTTTTCAGCAGCGTGCTTTTGCCGGCCCCGTTGGGCCCCACCACGGCCGTCAGCGAGCCGGGCGCGAACTGGCCGCTAAGGTGGTGCAAGGCAGGGTGCTGGCGGTAGCTGACCGTGAGGTTGTCTAGCGTTACCACGGAGCCGCCTCGAGCTGGGCCCAGGCCACTGCCAGCCACAGCAGCAGCACGGCGGGCAGCACCGCCAGTACCCGCAACCAGGCGGGCCAGGCCAACACGCTGCGCGCCAGCCGGGCTGGTAAGCCATTGCGTGGGGGAAGAATGGACATGGGAAATG
>JANNXF010000290.1:0-4974 GCA_031409395.1 Polaromonas sp. | reverse complement strand
GTGATGTCGGCGCCCTGGGCGCCTGCCAGCGCGTCCAGCGTGCGGCTGGTCTGGCGTGCATTGCGGGCTACCTCGGTCATGCCTTTCTTGTGCCCGTCAAGCTCTTCGAGCACGATCATGGGCAAAAAGATGTCATGTTCTTCAAAGCGGAACAGGCACATGGGGTCGTGCATCAGCACGTTGGTGTCCAGCACAAACAGCTTGCTCGGCCCTGTGCGCTTGGCTTTCTTCGCTGCCACGGGCAGGGGCTGTGGTGCGCTCCCTTTTTTATAGCTGGGCGCGCCCGTCTTTGCAGGGAGTTCAGCCTCTTTTTCATGCAAACCAGACGGGTGACCGGCACCGCCGGCGGCGCGGTCATCAAACAGGTCCAGCGCCGCAGGTTTGCGGACCGGCTCACTGTGTTCGGTTTTCCGTGTCGCCCTGGAGGGCGAGCGGGCCGGCGCGTCGAGCGCGTCGGGTGAGAGCAGGGCGGCACGTTTGGTCGGGGCGGGAGGCAGGGGCATGGTGCTTGAAACTCTCTAAATGAAGGTTCTTGAAGTAAAAAAGCCGCCTTGAGGCCAGGGCGGCTTTTCTTTGAACGCAGTCGTGAAACTCAACAACATGACTTCATTATGCACAAGTCGAGTGTCAAAACAATCGACTGTTGCTAACTGGCCTCAACCTGTTTTGGCCGGACCTGATCGGCCCGTCAGACCGCTTTTTTCAGGGCCTTGACCGCTTTGAGTACGTCGTCAACGTGACCGGGCACTTTCAGGCCGCGCCACTCGTCTTTCAGCTGCCCATCGGCGCCCACCAGGAAGGTGCTGCGCTCAATGCCTTTCACCTTTTTGCCGTACATGATCTTGTTTTTGACCACACCGAACATGTGGCACATTTTTTCTTCGGTGTCTGCAATCAGCTCAAACGGCAGTTCAAGCTTGGCCTTGAACTCGTCGTGGGATTTCATGTTGTCCCGGGAGACGCCGAAGACGGTGGCGCCAGCCTTGACGAAGTCCTTGTAGCGGTCGCGAAACTGCATGGCTTCTGTGGTGCAGCCTGGTGTGTTGTCTTTGGGGTAAAAATACAGAACCACAACCTTGCCAATATGAGACTGGTTGGACACCTTGAGGCCACCAGTGGCGTTCGCTTCAAATTCGGGAAGTGGTTTATTAACGACGACTGCCATACTGAGTGGACCCTGACGAAAGTAGTTGTAATGAGCCGTGGCGCCAGGCAGTGGCTCCGGCGGTAGTCCGGTGCTGTACTGTCTAACGCAACCCTATATTTTACTCTGAAAGACCGGGGCCTTTCAGCCAGCAAGTCCCTCGGGCTCAATCAGCAGCGCTGCAATCACCCGGCGACCCTCGCCGGCCAGGATGTTGTAAGTGCGGCAGGCCGCCAGCGTGTCCATGGTTTCAAGGCCAATTCGCCTGGCCATGAGTTCGCGCAAAAACAGCGGGGGCGGAAACCGCAGCCGTGTTCCGCTGCCAAAAATCACCAGCTCGGGCTGTGTCGTCACCAACTGCGAGAAATGGGCTTCTGTGAGCTGCTCGAAACGCGGGCAGTGCCAGTCAAATTTCTCACCGCCTGAGCCAATCACCACACTGTGTTCAATTTTTTCAGCCACGCCGTTGCGGCCCAGGCCCACCCAGCCAGGGCCGTAGCCCAGAATGGACTGAACATCAAGGCGGTCGGGTTGAAGCTTCATGGCGAATTCAGGGGGTTGGGTGGCTGTGGATGGACGGCAGGACGAAGCGCGGCAGCCTGTCGTTTGGCAGTGAAATCCGGTCTTTTTGTGGTCAAATTATAGATTCCGCCCGAATTCCCTGTTGCCGTGATGGCGCGTCTTGCCTGCTTTACGTGTTGTCGCCAGCACAGTGGGACAGACAAGGCCCGCAGCGGGCACTCGCACGGTTGACCACCGGACATTTTAAAAAGCGCAATGAAACCGATCACCAAATCTGCCAAGTTAGCCAATGTTCTTTACGACATCCGTGGCCCGATCATGGACGCCGCCAAGCAGATGGAGGAAGAGGGGCAAAAACTCATCAAGCTCAATTTGGGCAACCTGGCGGTGTTTGGTTTTGATGCGCCTGAAGAAGTCCAGCAGGACATGATCCGCAACCTGCCCGCATCAAGCGGTTATTCAGACAGCAAGGGTATTTTTGCAGCACGCAAGGCCGTGATGCACGAAACGCAGAAGCAGGGCATCAAGGGTGTCACCCTGGATGATATTTACCTGGGCAACGGTGCCAGCGAATTGATTGCCATGGCCACCAATGCCTTGCTCGATGACGGCGACGAGCTGCTCTTGCCCGCGCCAGACTACCCGTTGTGGACGGCGAGCGCCAGCCTGTCGGGTGGCACGCCGGTGCACTACATGTGCGATGAGGACAACGGCTGGATGCCCAATCTTGCCGATATTCGCGCCAAAATCACGCCGCGGACCAAGGCCATTGTGGTCATCAACCCGAACAACCCGACGGGCGCGCTGTACTCTGACGACCTGCTCAAAAGCATTGTGGACATCGCCCGCGAGCACGGCCTGGTCATCCTGGCCGACGAGGTGTATGACAAGGTGCTGTACGACGATGTCCGCCACACCGCCATCGCCAGCCTGTCCACGGACGTGCTCACGCTGACCTTCAATTCCCTGTCCAAAAGCTACCGCTCGTGTGGCTACCGCGCGGGCTGGCTGGTGGTGTCTGGCCCCAAGAAGTCGGCGCAGGACTACATCGAAGGCCTGAACATGCTGGCCAACATGAAGCTGTGCTCCAACGTGCCCGGCCAATGGGCGATTCAGACCGCCCTGGGCGGCTACCAGAGCATCAATGACCTGACGGGCGAGGGCGGGCGTTTGCGCCGCCAACGCGACCTGGCCTATGAGCTGATCACGGCGATTCCGGGCGTGAGTTGCGTCAAGCCCAGCGCCGCGCTGTACATGTTTCCCAGGCTCGATCCCAAGATTTACCCCATCAAGGACGACCGGCAATTTTTCCTTGAGCTGCTCAAGGAAACCAAGGTCATGCTGGTGCAGGGCACCGGCTTTAACTGGGCGGCACCCGACCACTTCCGCATTGTCTTTTTGCCCCATGAAGAAGACCTGCGCGAGGCGATTGGCCGCATTGCCAAATTTCTTGAAACCTGGCGCAAAAACAACGGGTGACAGCCGCCAGTCACCGTGGATGACGGCAGGGCGTATCTGCGCAGCGCCGTCTTTTGAACTTTTCCCCCAGTCCCTTTTCAGGGGCTCCATGCACAGAGACGCCAAGCGACCATGAAACCAACGAATTTGAGCCCGATCCGGGTAGGCCTTTTGGGAATAGGTACCGTGGGTACCGGCACCTTTAATGTGCTGCAGCGCAACCAGCAAGAGATTCGCCGCCGTGCGGGTCGTGGCATTGAAATCACCATGGTGGCCGACCTGGATGTGGCGCGCGCCAAAGCCGCTGTGGGCGACAACGTGCAGGTCGTGGACGATGCCCGAAAAATCATTGCCAGCCCCGACATCGACATCGTGATTGAGCTGATTGGCGGCTACGGTATTGCCCGGCAACTGGTGCTCGAAGCCATTGAGTCCGGCAAACATGTGGTCACGGCCAACAAGGCCTTGCTGGCCGTGCATGGCACGGAGATATTTGCCGCGGCGCACCGCAAGGGCGTCATGGTGGCGTTTGAGGCCGCTGTCGCCGGTGGCATTCCCATCATCAAGGCGCTGCGCGAAGGCCTGACGGCCAACAGCATCGAGTGGATCGCCGGCATCATCAACGGCACGACCAATTTCATCCTGAGTGAAATGCGTGACAAGGGCCTGGACTTTGACGTGGTGCTCAAGGAAGCCCAACGCCTGGGCTACGCCGAAACCGACCCGACCTTTGACATTGAAGGCGTGGACGCCGCGCACAAGGCAACGCTGATGTCGGCCATTGCCTTTGGCATTCCGGTGCAGTTTGACAAGGCTTATGTGGAAGGCATTACCCGGCTTGCCGCGCAAGACATCCGCTACGCCGAGCAACTCGGTTACCGCATCAAATTGCTGGGCATCACCAAGCGGGTGGCCAACGGCATCGAACTACGCGTGCACCCCTGCCTGGTGCCGGCCAAGCGGCTGATTGCCAATGTGGAAGGCGCCATGAACGCGGTGATGGTGCAGGGTGATGCAGTGGGCACCACGCTGTATTACGGCAAAGGCGCGGGCAGCGAACCCACCGCCAGCGCCGTGATTGCCGACCTGGTGGACATTGCCCGCCTGCACACGGCAGACCCCGAGCACCGCGTGCCGCACCTGGCGTTTCAGCCCGACGCCATGAGCGACCTGCCCATCGTGCCCATGGGCGAAGTGGTGACCAGTTACTACCTGCGCCTGAAGGTGGCAGACGAAGCCGGCGTGCTGGCCAACGTCACCGGCATTCTGGCGGCGCTGGGTATCAGCATTGATGCCGTGCTGCAACGCGAAGCCGACGAAGTGGGCGGCGAGGGCTCGACGCAAACCGATCTCATCATCCTCACGCACGACTGCGTGGAGGCAAAAATGAACGAAGCGCTGGTGCAGATGCAGGCGCTATCCACGGTGCTGGCGCCCATTACCCGCATCCGCAAGGAAGAGCTGGCCTGATGAACTACATCTCCACCCGGGGCGACAAAACACCCCGCAAGTTTTGTGAGATCCTGCTGGAAGGCCTGGCCCCTGATGGCGGTTTGTACCTGCCCGGGCATTACCCGCAGGTGGACGACGCCACGCTGTCAAGGTGGCGTGGCCTGGGCTATGCCGATCTAGCGTTTGAAGTGCTTTCGCTGTACATCGACGACATTCCGGCGGCTGACCTGAAAGCGATTTGCCACAAGACCTACACGCAGGCCGTTTTCGGCACGGCAGACATCGTGCCGCTCCGGCCGCTCGAAAGCGGGCTCTACCTGCAAGCCTTGTCCAACGGCCCGACGCTGGCGTTCAAGGACATGGCCATGCAACTGCTGGGCAACCTGTTTGAGTACGAA
>JANNXF010000289.1:0-3759 GCA_031409395.1 Polaromonas sp. | reverse complement strand
CTCGATTCAGTAGACATAGGCACAATCTCAACAAGAAAATGAATACAACGCCAATGATTGTGACGCATGCGCTCCCGAGCCTCCACCGCTGACCCCTCTCTTGCCCTGCCGGCGGCCAGCACGGCGGCGGGTATGCCCGCCGCGCCAGTGCCTGCGCGCTCGGACATGGACACCCTGAAACGCCTGTTTCCCTACCTGTGGGACTACAAATGGCGGGTGCTGGCGGCCCTGAGCTTCATGGTGGGCGCCAAGGTCGCCAACGTGGGCGTGCCGCTGCTGCTGAAAAACCTGGTCGACACCATGAACATCCGGCCTGGCGACGCCACGGCGGTGCTGGTGGTGCCGGTGGCCCTGTTGCTGGCCTATGGCTTGCTGCGGCTGTCCACCACGCTGTTCACCGAGCTGCGCGAGCTGGTGTTTGCCAAGGCCACCGAAGGCGCGGCGCGGCGCATTTCGCTGGAGGTGTTTCGCCATTTGCACGCGCTCAGCCTGCGCTTTCACCTGGAGCGGCAAACCGGCGGCATGACGCGCGACATCGAGCGCGGCACGCGCGGCGTGCATTCGCTGATTTCCTATTCGCTGTACAGCATCATCCCGACCTTGATCGAGGTGACGCTGGTGCTGAGCCTGCTGGCCATCAAGTTCGACATCTGGTTTGCCGCGATCACCGGCATCGCGCTGGTGTTTTACATCACCTTCACGGTGACCGTGACCAATTGGCGCACCCAGTTTCGCAAAACCATGAACGAGCTGGACTCGTCGGCGCACAGCCGGGCGATTGATTCGCTGCTGAACTACGAAACCGTCAAGTACTTCAACAACGAAGAGTTCGAGGCGCAGCGCTACGACGAGAACCTCAAGCGCTACCGCAAGGCGGCCATCAAGAGCCAGAACACGCTGAGCCTTTTGAACGCCGGCCAGCAGCTGATCATTGCCATCGGCCTGGTGGCCATGCTGTGGCGCGCCACGCAGGGCGTGGTCGAGGGCCGCATGACGCTGGGCGACCTGGTCATGGTCAACGCCTTCATGATCCAGCTCTACATTCCGCTGGGCTTTCTGGGCGTGATCTACCGCGAGATCAAGCAGAGCCTGACCGATCTGGACAAGATGTTCACCCTGATGGAGCGCGAGCGCGAGATTGCCGACGAACCCGGCGCGCAGCCGCTCACCATCAGCGCATCGCCTGCGGTACGCTTTGACAACGTCAGCTTTGCCTACGACACCGGCGCGGTGGGCAACGCTGCGGGCGCACGCCCGATTTTGCACAACGTCAGTTTTGAGATACCGCCGGGCAAGACCGTGGCGGTGGTGGGATCGTCGGGCGCCGGCAAGTCCACGCTGGCGCGGCTGCTGTACCGCTTTTACGATGTGCAGCAGGGCCGCATCACGATTGCCGGCCAGGACATCAAGCAGGTCACCCAGGCCAGCGTGCGGCAGGCCATTGGCATCGTGCCGCAAGACACGGTGTTGTTCAATGACACGGTGGAATACAACATCGCCTACGGCAAACCCGGCGCCAGCCATGCCGAGGTCGAGGGTGCGGCCCGCGCTGCGCGCATTCACGGCTTTATTGCCTCGACGCCGCTGGGCTACCAGACCATGGTGGGCGAGCGCGGCCTGAAGCTGTCGGGCGGCGAAAAGCAGCGCGTGGCCATTGCCCGCACCCTGCTGAAAAACCCGCCGGTGGTGATTTTTGACGAAGCCACCTCGGCGCTGGACTCCGCCAACGAACGCGCCATCCAGACCGAGCTGCGGGCCACGGCCCAGAACAAGACCACGCTGGTGATTGCGCACCGGCTGTCTACCGTGGTCGACGCCCACGAGATCCTGGTGATGGACAGCGGGCGGATTGTCGAGCGCGGCACCCACGCACAGTTGCTGGGCGCGCAGGGCGCTTATGCGCGCATGTGGGCGCTGCAGCAGAGTTCGGCCGAGGACTGAGCCTTAAATAGGCTGTTTGCCCAATAAGTACGGGCGCAAGCAGCTATTGAATTTATAGCATGTGACGCTTTGGCCAGCGCCAGGCGGTCAAGCTTTGGGCGCAGCTTCAGGCCCATTTTTACGCTTTCTTTACGCCGCTGCCCCGTCTTTCATCCCTGTTTTTACACGGCCAGACCTACGCTAGTCCCATCGTTTTTAACCGGGAGCTGGAGTGATGGATATTCCGTATGTTGCAGGGCTGTTCCTGCTGTGGGGCGTGATGGCGCTGCTGGTCCGGGGCTTTGAAAAGCTCGGCAAACCGACCGGGGGCCGCGCATGATCAGCCTCAACGTGCTCTACGGTTTTGGCGGCGTCTGCGCCGCCTTGCTGCTGGCCTATCTGGTCTATGCGCTGGTCTGCGCCGAGGAGTTTTGATGAACACATCATCATGGGGGCTGCTGGCCCTTTTTCTCGGTGTTTTGCTGGCCGCGTCGTGGCCGCTGGGCCTCTGGCTGGCGCGGCTCTGGTCGGGCCAGTTGCCGCGCTGGATGCTGACGCTGGAAGCGCCGTTGTACCGCCTGGCTGGCACCTCTGCCGGTAAATCCATGGCCTGGTCGCACTACGCGCTGGCTTTGCTGGCGTTCAACCTGCTGGGCGCGCTGGCGGTGTATGCCCTGCAGCGTTGGCAAGTCTGGCTGCCGCTCAACCCGCAAAACATGGGCGCGGTTTCACCCGACTCGGCGTTCAACACGGCCATCAGCTTTGCCGCCAACACCAACTGGCAAGGCTATTCGGGCGAGGCCACCATGAGCTACCTCACGCAGATGCTGGCGCTGGCCGTGCAGAACTTCCTGTCGGCCGCCACCGGCATTGCCGTGGTCTTTGCGCTGTTTCGCGGGTTTGCGGCACGCGCCACCGGCGTGGTGGGCAACTTCTGGGTCGACGTCACGCGCATCATCGCCTGGTTGCTGCTGCCACTGTCGCTGGTGCTGGCCACCTTGCTGGCCGGGCAGGGCGTGATTCAGAACCTGGACGCCTACAAGGACGTGGCGACGCTGGAGACCACAACCTACCAGGTCGCCAAAAACGGCCCGGACGGCCAGCCGCTGAAAGACGACAAGGGCAGCCCGCTGATGGAAGACGCCCGGACCGACCGGCAGACGCTGGCCATGGGTCCGGTCGCGTCGCAGGAAGCCATCAAGATGCTGGGCACCAACGGCGGCGGGTTTTTCAATGCGAATTCTGCCCACCCCTATGAAAACCCGACGGCGCTGAGCAACCTGCTGCAAATGCTGGCGATTTTCCTGATTCCTGCGGCCCTGTGCTTTGCCTTTGGCCGGGCCGTGGGCGACCCACGGCAGGGCTGGGCTGTGCTGGCCGCCATGACGGTGATGTTTGTCATCGCGGTTGTCGCCATCACACCGGCCGAGCAGGCGGGCAATCCGCTGTTGCTGCCGCTGGGGGTGGACCAGACCGCCAGCGCCCTGCAGTCGGGCGGCAACATGGAAGGCAAGGAAACGCGCTTTGGCATCACGGCATCGGCGCTGTTTGCGGTGATCACCACCGCCGCCTCCTGCGGGGCGGTCAATGCCATGCACGACTCTTTCACCCCGCTGGGCGGCATGGTGCCCCTGGTGATGATGCAGCTCGGGGAAGTGGTGTTTGGCGGCGTCGGAACCGGCCTGTATGGCATGCTGGTTTTTGCCATTCTGGCGGTGTTTATTGCGGGCCTGATGATTGGCCGCACGCCGGAGTACCTGGGCAAGAAAATCGAGGCGCATGACATGAAGCTGACCTCGATCGCCATTCTGGTCACGCCCATCGTCGTGCTGGCGGGCA
>JANNXF010000288.1:0-14130 GCA_031409395.1 Polaromonas sp. | reverse complement strand
CCAATGATGTCTTCCACAATCCAGCGCGGGTTGAGCGACGCATACGGGTCCTGAAAAATCATCTGGATGCGCTGGCGCAGCACACTGCTGTTGGCGGTTTTGTAGCTTGCATGGGCGTCCACACCGTCAAACGTCATGCTGCCACGGGTCGGCTGGTAGAGCCCCACCATGAGCTTGGCGACCGTGCTTTTGCCGCAGCCGGATTCACCGACCAGCGCAAGGGTTTTGCCTTTTTCAATGTCGAAACTCACGCCGTCAACTGCATGCAAAAAGAGCTTGGGCTGGCGTTCGACAACCCGCGTCAGCAAGCTGGCCGAGACGTCAAACGTCATGGCGATGTCACTGACCGAGACAAGGGGCTTGTTTGGCGTTGTCATGCGCTTGCACCTGCTTGCCCGACCAGCCAGCAGGCGGCGCGGGTTGTGCCTGCGGTGAGCAACTCGGGGCGCTCGATTTTGCAGCGGTCAAACACCTTGGGGCAGCGCGGGTTGAAGGCGCAGCCTTGCGGAATGGCATTCAAACGCGGCATGGCACCGTCAATCTGGTTCAAATACTCACGGTCTTGCGTGATGTCAGGGATAGACGCCATCAAGCCTGCGGTGTAGGGGTGCGCGGGACGGTTGATGACATCATGCACCGGGCCAATCTCAACGATCCGGCCGGCGTACATCACGGCCACGCGGTCACAGGTTTCAGCAATCACGCCCATATCGTGGGTGATCAGCATCACGGCAGCGCCGCGGTCTTTGCAAATATTTTTCAGCAGGGTGATGATTTGCGCCTGAATCGACACATCCAGCGCGGTGGTGGGTTCATCGGCCACGATCAGTTTGGGCTCTGCCGCCAGCGCCAGCGCTATCACCACGCGCTGGCGCATACCGCCTGAAAACTGGTGCGGATAATGGTCAATGCGCTGTTCTGCGGCCGGGATGCCGGTGTCCTTGAGCAAGTCAATCGCACGCTTGCGTGCCTCGGCGTTGCTGACGGGCAAGTGCGCCTGAATCGTCTCTGTCAGTTGCCTGCCTACGCTGTAAAGCGGGTTGAGCGAGGTGAGCGGGTCCTGGAAAATCGCACCAATCTTGCGGCCGCGTATGTGGCGCAGCTGGTCATTGCTCAGGTTGTCAATGCGCTGGCCCTCCAGCACTACCTGGCCGCTGGCGACACGGCCGGGCGGCTCCAGCAGGCCAATGATGGACGCACCTGTGAGCGACTTGCCCGCACCAGACTCGCCCACCACACCCAAAATTTCACCGGGGGCAATATCAAACGAAATGTCGTCGATGGCCCGCAAGGTGCCCCGGCGATTGGGAAATTCGACAACGAGATTTTTTACTTCTAGAAGACTCATAGATCAATCCGGCGCAGGGCCGCCCCAAGGCGGGTGAGCCCCCTCGGGGGGCAGCGCCGTACACGAAGTGACAAGCGTGGGGGCATCATTTTTATCTCAATCTCGGATTCAACGCATCACGCAGCCAGTCGCCCAGCAAATTCACAGACAAGGCAATGATGACCAGCATCAGCGCCGGAAACACCGTGATCCACCACTCGCCTGAAAACAGGTAATCATTGCCAATGCGGATCAGGGTGCCAAGCGAGGGCGAGGTGGGCGGCACACCGACCCCCAGAAATGACAGCGTTGCTTCGGTGATGATGGCGGTGGCGACCTGAATGGTGGCCAGCACCAGCACCGGCCCCAGCACATTGGGCAGCACGTGGCGCGTCATGATGCGCATCGGTGCAACGCCTGTGACCCGCGCCGCTTGAACATATTCCTTGTTGCGTTCAACCAGCGTTGAGCCGCGCACGGTGCGGGCGTACTGCACCCAGCCAGTCAGCGAAATCGACACAATCAGCACGCCAAAGGCCAGCGACTCATGCGCATTGGGGAACATCGCGCGGCCCACACCAGCGATCAGCAGTGCCACCAGAATCGATGGAAAGCTGAGCATCACATCGCACAGGCGCATCAAAAAGCTGTCCAGCCAGCCGCCTAAAAAGCCGGCCATCAGGCCCATCACCACACCCACCACCACCGAAATGATGACGGAAGCAAAACCGACCGCCAGGGAGATGCGTGCACCGTAGATCAGCGTGGACAAAATGTCGCGGCCCTGGTCGTCGGTACCCAGTAAAAACTCCCTTTTGCCTTCAGCTTCCCAGGCCGGTGGCAGCCGTGCATTGGCCAGTTCCAGCGTCGTCAGGTCAAACGGATTGTGCGGTGCAATAAAGCCGGCAAAGACCGCGCAGATCAGGCAGACAAAGGCCACGGCAGCCGCAACCATCGCCATGGGCGATGACTTGAAGCTGTGGCCGACATCGCCGTCCAGCCAGCGCATCAAGGGACGCGTAATTGGGTTGCTCACAGACTGTCCTTGTTAGACGGACATTGACTTGAATCTATAAGGAAAATCAGCATTAATGTCCTGCAGCTTTGCCCACGCGCAAGCGCGGGTCAACGACAAAATACAGCAAGTCAACCACCAGATTGATCACCACAAAAATCAGCGCGGTCAGGCACAGGTAGGCGGCCATGACGGGAATATCAGCGAACGTCACGGCCTGAATAAACAGCAGCCCCATGCCAGGCCACTGAAAAACAGTCTCGGTAATGATGGCAAAGGCAATCAGCGCACCCAACTGCAAACCGGTGATGGTGATGACTGGTACCAGCGTGTTTTTAAGCGCATGGCCAAAGTGAATGCTGCGGTTGGACAAGCCCCGTGCGCGGGCAAACTTGACGTAATCGGTGCGCAGCACTTCCAGCATTTCCGCGCGCACCAGACGCATGATGAGGGTGAGCTGAAATACGGCCAGTGTCAGCGCAGGAAGCACAATATGGTGCCAGCCTTTGGCGGTCAGCAAGCCAGAGCTCCACCAGCCAAGCTGCACGACATCGCCCCGGCCAAAGCTCGGGAACCAGCCCAGGCCCACAGCGAACAGCAAAATCAGCAAAATGCCGACCAGGAAAGTGGGGAGCGACACACCCAGCAAAGACACGGTCATGAAGAGCTGGCTTAAAAAAGTACCGCGTTTGAGGGCGGCGTAAACACCCATCGGAATACCCATAGCCAAAGCGAGTATGGCGGCCACACCTGCCAACTCAAGGGTTGCGGGCAGCCGCTCGGCGATCAGACCGGAAACCTTGGCACCCTGACGCAGGCTCAAGCCAAATTCACCCTGCACGGCGTTGCTCAGAAAGTTCCAGAACTGCACCATGAAGGATTTGTCCAGGCCCAGGTCGGCGCGCAATTCTGCTATCTGCTGGGGCGTAGCATCCTGGCCGAGCAAGAACACCACTGGGTCACCCACATACTGGAACAACAAAAAGGAGATGAACGCGACTGAAACCATCACGATGACGGCTTGAAACACGCGTTGAAGAATGAATGAAAGCATGGCGTAATAAAAACTGTACCGATACTAGCGCAGCAAATTGCGCGCCAGCACCGGACATACCTTAGGTTTGCCTGAGATTGTCATACAGACGACAGTAAAAAAGGCCATTGAAGGCCTTTTTTATCCCTGCGTTGACCTGTAAGCCAGTTAATTTAAACGTCAGTTGACTTTGACCAGCCGCCAGTCAATGCGGTTGTCAGCGCGGTGAACCACATCAATGTTTTTCTTCATGGCCCAGGGAATGATCTGGTTATGAAGCGGGATGTGCGAGACGTCTTCGTGCGACAAAATCAGCGCTTTCTCAATCAGCTCATTTCGGTTGGTGGCATCGGTTTCTTTCTTGATGCGTTCAACCAGCGCGTCCATTTGCGGGTTGGAGTAGCGGCCTACGTTGTAGTTGCCATCGCCGCCCACGCCTACGCTGCGCACCAGCGATTGCAGGCTGTATAGCGCATCAAAAGTCGGAACACCCCAGCCCAGCATGTAAATGCTGGCTTCATAGCGTTGAATCATGGGGAAGTAGGTGACCAGCGGCAAGGTGCGCAGCTTGGCCTTGACGCCGATTTTTGACCACATGGCGGTCACAGCCTGGCAAATTTCTTCATCGTTGATGTAGCGGTTGTTCGGGCAGGCAAAGTCGATTTCAAAGCCGTCCTTGTAACCGGCATCGGCCAGCAGCTTTTTAGCCGCTTCAACGTTGTACGGCCAGCGGGCGTCGACTTTTTTCGTCCATCCGTTGACTTGCGGTGACACCAGCGTACCGGTAGGCTGGCTCAGGCCGCGCATGCTGACTTTGTTCAGGGTGGCGCTGTCAATCGCCTGATAAAGCGCCTTGCGAACGCGCACGTCTTTCAGTGGGTTTTTGCCTTTCACGCTGGAGCCTACCAATTCGTCGCGGTATTGGTCCATGCCCAAAAAGATGGTGCGGTTTTCGGCGCCGTCCAGTACTTTCAGGTCTTGGTTGGCGCGCATGCGGGCCAGGTCTTGCAGGCTGGGGTCCAGTACCAGGTCCACTTCACCGGACAGCAGCGCTGCAACACGGGTGGCCTCGGATTTGATGGGCGTGTAGACAATTTCAGTCACATTGCCGTCGAGCTTGCCCCACCAGTTGGGGTTGCGCTTGAACACCAGCTTCTGGTCAGGCTGCCAGCTTTCAACAACAAAGGGGCCCGTGCCCATGGCGTTGCGGTGGGCAAAGCTTTCTTCCTTGGTCTTGATGTCTTTGGGCTCCATGGACTTGTTTTTCTCGGACCAGGCCTTGCTCATCATGCGCAGTTCGGTCAGCTGGTTCATCAGCACCGGGTTGGGGGCTTTGAGAAAAATGTCAATTTCGCTGTCGCTGACCTTGACCACCTTGTCGATGCCCTGGGCATACACGCCGTAGTTGGATGTCTTGGACATGGCGCGGTTAAGGGAAAACACCGCGTCATCAGCCGTAAAAGCGCTGCCATCGCTGAATTTCACGCCCTTGCGCAGCGTGATGCGCATTTGCGTCGGGCTGGTCAGCTTCCAGGCGGTGGCCAGCTGGGGTTCGATCTTGAAGGTTTTGCTGTTGTAGTACACCAGCGATTCGTACACGGCAGCGTGCACGCCGTTACCGAGTGCATTGTTTTGTGAATGGATGTCCAGCGTGGGAATGTCGCTGGCGCTGGTCCATTTGAAGGTTTTGGCGCTGACTGGCAAGGTCATCACCATGGCGGCGGCAAGAACGGCGAGTTTAAATTTCATAGAAGCCCCAGTAAGCGCAGTGCGCTAAAAAAAGAACAAAGGTAGAACGAAGGTTTAAGAGCACGAACTATGCCTGAATAAGGCTGCACCGTCGCACCGGAGTTTCCCCGATAGCCGCGGTCAGTGCAGGGAAATGGGCGTGTTGGCCAGGCCGCTGTAGCCTTCGAGCGTGTCTTCAATTTCTTCCTGCGTGGGGGTGTTTTGCGCCCAGGCGCTCAGGCGCTGCTGAAACATTTCAGCCCAGGAGCCGTCAAGGTAGACCTCTTTACCAGAGCGTTTGTCCACAATTTCAAAACCGTGGCGGGCCAGCTGGGGAATGGCGGGCACCGGTGCCGATGCTTCCGGCGCATTGGCGTGAATCTGAACCACCACAAAAGAGTCTGAGTCGTAAAGCATTTGCATGGAAATATCCTTTGTTTACATATAGCAACGATAGTGCCAGCTTCAAGGGCGACAGGGTAAGCCGCCGCAACCGCCCGCAAGGCCTGAAAACTGCGTAAAGATGCGTTAAAAAGCCTAAAAAGGCACACAAAAGCCCGAAAAGTGCCCTGGCTTGTCAGACCCTGCCCACAGCGCTCAGCTGCTGGTCGACAAAATCACCGCCGTGCTGGGTGATTTTGCTGCGCACCGGCAGGTAGCCCAGCGCCGGGGCGTACCAGATCTCCACCTGCTGGTCGAACTCGCGCCGGGGCTGGCGCGTCAGCCGGATGGCGCGTATTTCACCAAAAGGCAGGGTCATGGTTTCTTCGGCGTCCACCCGGAACGTCCAGGTGTCGGCGTCGCGCGGGCCCACGGTGTACATGGAAATCAGGCTGCCTGGCGCAAAACCGGCCGGGTTGCCCGCCAGCATGCCGCCCAGCTGCATGAACACGCTGACCCGGTCCTGTATGCCTTTGACCCACGGCACGGGCGGAGTGTTGGCGCTAAAAGTGACCTGGCCCTGATCGGCATCAAAGTGCGCGGCCACCTCGGCGCGGCCCTTGTCGGCAAAGCGGCTGGGCGCCAGGCCGTCAGCGCTGACACTGCCGCGGCTGCTCAGGCTGCGCGAGCCGATGAACAGGGCGCTGACCGTCATGCGGGCGTCGTAGCTGTTGCCGGCATTGGTCCAGCCAAGTTCGCCATCGGCGTAGTAGGTCAGCCCCTTGGCGAAACCGGTCACCTTGTAAACCAGCCGGATGCTGGCGGGCAGCGCCATGGCGGTGACCGGGCTGGCGGCGCCGGCGGCCGACGCGGGCGGCAGGGCGGCGCTGGCGGGCGCTGAGGCGCTGCTGTCGGGGGGCGCTGCCGCCTGCGCCACGGCAGGCTCGCTCACAGAGGCCTCACTGGCCGGTTTTTGGGGTGCGGAGTCCGCTATCAAATCAATAGCTTCTTGCGCCCGTTCTGTTTGGGCTTCAGCCTTTTTTGGCTTGGATTTTGGGGCGCGAGCAGCGGCGGGTTCGGGGGGCGGCACGGCTGGCCCGGCAGCGGGCGGCGCTTCAATGCGGCGCGTCTGAAACGCCTCGGTGCGGCTGTCGGCGGCCTCCAGTGGCAGGCCGAAACGGCTGGGCGTGGTTTGCAGCACCAGGGTGTGGGCGGTCACCACCACCGCCACCAGAATCACCAGGGCGCGCCAGGGGGGCGCGCCCCGTGCGGCTGTCGCGGGCGGCGCTGCTGGCGCCCGGGGCGTCACACGGCTCATGCCGCTGTGAATCCCGGGTGGCTGAAGGGGGTGTGGTCTGAAAGGGGGCGCTGGTGCATCACGGTAAACTGAAAACTTGAAAATTGCGCTTGGGTAAATTGATTTTACCGAGCGTCATGCCGGCTGGTCCGCGACGTGTTGCCGTCCGGGCGGCGCGGCCTGAGGCCATTTTCGCCCCACCACAGGACCCCCATGAAACTTGCGACTTACAAAGACGGCTCGCGCGACGGCCAGCTCGTCGTGGTGTCACGCGACCTCGCCACAGCCCATTATGCGACCGGCATTGCCAGCAAGCTGCAGCAGGTGCTCGACGACTGGAACTTCATGTCGCCGCAATTGCAGGACCTGTCTGACGCGCTGAACAACGGCAAGGCGCGCCACGCGTTTCCGTTTGAGCCCGCGCGCTGCATGGCCCCGCTGCCACGGGCCTACCAGTGGGCCGACGGCTCGGCTTTTATCAACCACGTTGAACTGGTGCGCAAGGCCAGGGGCGCCGAAGTGCCCACCTCTTTTTACACCGACCCCCTGATGTACCAGGGCGGCAGCGACGACTTTCTGGGCCCCTGCGACGACGTGGTGGTGGCCAGCGAGGCCTTTGGCATTGATTTTGAAGCCGAGGTTGCGGTCATCACCGCCGACGTGCCCATGGGCGCCAGCCCGGCGCAGGCGCTGGACGGCATCCGCCTCCTGATGCTGGCCAACGACGTGTCTTTGCGCCACCTGATCCCCGACGAGCTGGCCAAGGGCTTTGGCTTTGTGCAGAGCAAACCGGCCACCGCCTTCAGCCCGGTGGCGGTCACGCCCGATGAAGTCGGCGATGCCTGGGCCAAAGGCCGTTTGCACCTGACGCTGCAAAGCACCTGGAACGGCCGCAAGGTCGGCATGTGCGATGCCGGGCCTGAAATGACCTTTCACTTCGGCCAGCTGATTGCCCACCTCTGCAAAACCCGCAACGTGCGCGCCGGCAGCGTGGTCGGCTCGGGCACGGTGAGCAACCAGGACTGGAGCCACGGCTACAGCTGCATCGCCGAAAAGCGCGCCATAGAAACCCTTGAAGACGGCCAGCCCAAAACTGAGTTCATGAAGTTTGGCGACCGCATCCGCATTGAGGTGAAGGGCAAGGATGGGCAGTCGGTCTTTGGGGCGATTGACCAGAAGATTTCCCCGGCCTGATTGCTTTGGGTGGTTTTGGGCTTTCGCCCAATGAATACGGGCGCAATCAGCTATTGATTTAATAGCGACCGGCGCCTTAAACGCCTTTGGCCACCTGCGCCACAAACAGCTTGACGCCGCGCAGCAGCATCTCCACCGACACCGCCACCAGGATCAGGCCCATCAGGCGTTCGATGGCGGTAACCACGCGGTCGCCCAGCACGCGCTGGATGTGCTCTGCCAGCAGCAGCACCACGGCCCCCACCAGCATGGTCACCGTGAGCGCCGCGACCCATTCCAGGCGACGCTCGGGCTGCTGGCTGACCAGCAGCAGCACCGTGGCCATGGCCGACGGGCCGGCAATCGCCGGAATCGCCAGCGGCACGATCAGCGGCTCGCCCACGATCTCCAGCACCTCGCCTGCAGCGGGCGGAAAAATCATGCGCAGGGCAATCAGGAACAGCACCACGCCACCGGCCATTTGCAGCGACAGATCGCTCAGGTTCATGATGCGCAAAAAGCGGTCGCCGATAAACATGAAGACCAGCAGCACCACAAACGCAATCAGGTTTTCGCGCAGGATGATGCGCGGACGGCGCGCCGGGGCGACGTTTTTCAGGGCGTTGGCAAAAATCGGAATGTTGCCAAACGGGTCGGTGATCAGCAGCAGCAAGATGGTGGCAGACGCAAAGGTGTAGCTCATGGTGTGGAGGCGGTTGCGCCGTGACGGCGGTCAGGACGTGTAAACGGATTCAAGCGAGCGGAAGCCCTTGATCTCGACCGGGTTGCCGAAGGGGTCGCAAAAAAACAGGGTCCACTGCTCTCCGGGCGTGCCTTCAAAACGCACCTGGGGCGGCAGCACAAACGCGGTGTTGGCGGCCTGCAGCCGATTGGCCATGGCCTGCCAGTCGGGCAGCGCCAGCACCAGCCCGAAGTGCGGCATGGGCACCAGGGCGTCGCCAACGTGGCCAGTGCGCTCGGTCTTGAAAGGCGTGCCCAGGTGCAGCGACAGCTGGTGCCCGAAAAAGTCAAAGTCCACCCAGGTGTCGGTGCTGCGGCCCTCGGTACAGCCCAGTACGCCGCCATAAAACTGGCGCGCCAGCGGCAGGTCTGTGACGTTGAAGGCGAAGTGAAACAGGCTTTTCATGGCACAAGCTTATTCCATTTCCATATCAAACGTGCACTTTGTCGGCTTCGCTTGCCGTGCTACAGCACTGTCTGCGCTTCGCCTTCGTGTTCACGCTTGATCTGGAAACGCAATGAGCAGGCATGGCCGGGCGCAAGCGGGATAAAACCGGTTGACGCGCCGCTGTGCCGTTGCACAATCAGGCTTGCGCTGGTGCTGCCGCGCGCCCCGGCCAGGCAGCCCATCCGGACAGATGCAATATTGCACAACCCGCGAGGAGACACTCATGAGCAACGCAGACAACCCATCTTTTTCAGGTTTCGGCAAGATGGTGCCCGGCTTTGATTTTTTGCAGAACCTGGCCAAGCAGGCCGCCGGCAGCGCGACCCAAAACATTCCCCAACTGCCCAACCTCGGAAACTGGATTGCGCCCACGCTCAATGTGGAAGAACTCGACAAGCGGATTGACGAGCTGAAAGCCGTGCAGTTCTGGCTGGACCAGAACGCCACCGCGCTGAAGGCCACGATTCAGGCGCTCGAAGTGCAGAAAATGACGCTGGCCACGCTCAAGGGCATGAACTTCAACATGGGCGACGTGGCCAACGCCTTCAAGCTCAAGGTCGCTGACAGTGTGGCGGGCGGCGTTCAGCGGGTGGCTGACAAGGCCAAAACATTCTCGGGCCTGGAGATTCCGCCCTCGGCCTTTGACGCCGACCCGGCGGACGCCAGGCCCGCCGCCAAAGCCAGGGCCGCCAAACCGGTCAAAGCGGCGACCAAAGCGGCGGCCAGCACGGCGGCAGGCAGCGGCGTGGTGGACCCGATGCAGTGGTGGGGCGCGCTGACCCAGCAGTTCCAGGCGATTGCCGCCGACGCCATGAAAGACGCCGCCAAAAAGACCGCCATGGACACCACCAAAAACCTGGCTACCGGCTTGGCCAAGGACGCCATGAAAACCGCCACCGGCATGGCCAAAGGCATGGCTGAAAGTGCGGGTAAAACCGTGGCGGGCGGTGCCCGTGCCGCCATGAACACGGCCTTGCGCAGCAGCCAGGCGTGGCCCACGCCCAGCGACGCCAAAGCGGCCCCGAAAAGCGCCGCCAAGCCTGGGGCGCCTGTGCGCAAGGCGGCCCGAAAAACAGCGCGCTAAAACAGCGCGCTAAAACAGCGCGCCAAAACAGGCGGTGATGTCAAAGCCGCAACAACGGCAACAACGACAACAACGGCATCAGGGTTGCTGGCAGACCCGTTAAAGTAAGGCTGACTCTACTGCACGCCCCGAGCCCGAAGACCCCATGAAGCTTTTCCCCTACGGCCACGCCACCCATCCGCAATGGCCCATGGCGGCGGCCCTGGTGCTGGCCCAGTTGCGCGGCTACCTGGCGCTGCCCGGCTATGCCGCCGCGCCCACGCTGGCGCTGCTCTATATCACCGACCACTACGCCGCCCACGCGCAGGACATCCTGGACCACCTGAGCGCCGAGCTGCCCGACATCACTGACTGGAGCGGCACCGTGGGTGTGGGCATTGCGTCCAACAATGTCGAATACTTTGACGAGCCCGCCCTGACCGTGATGCTGTGCGAGCTGCCGCATGACCACTACCGGGTGTTTTCCGGCGTGTCGCCGCTGCCGCCCGCCAGCAGTGGCCGCTTCAAGGCGCACACCGCGCTGGTGCACGCCGATTCAGCCACGCCCGACCTGGCCGAACTGATTGGCGAGATGGCCGAGCGCACCGACAGCGGCTATGTCTTTGGCGGTCTGGCCTCCAGCCGCCACAGCACGGTGCAGTTTGCCCTCAGTGCGCATGGCAACCTGAAGGGGCAGGGCGCGGCAGCCGGTGTTTTCAGTGGCGGCCTGAGCGGTGTGGCGTTTGCGCGCGATGCGACCGGCGGCATGGCGCTGATGTCCCGCGTGACGCAGGGCTGCAGGCCGGTGTCGGCGTCGCACCAGATCACGGCCTGCGACGCCAATGTGGTGACCGGGCTGAACGGGCAGCCGGCCCTCGATGTGATGCTGGCCGACCTCGGCGTGTCGCTGGAGCAGCCGCGCGAGGCACTGGCCAAAGTGCGCGCCACGCTGGTGGGCCTGAGCCAGCCAGACGATCGCCCCGACGGCGCGTCCCTGAAAAACACCGGCCAGTTTGGCGCTGAGGTGGTGGTGCGCCACCTGATCGGGCTGGACCCGGCGCGCAAGGGCATTGCCATTGCCGGTGAGCCCCAGGTGGGCATGACGCTGGCGTTTTGCGAGCGCAATGCAGAAGCCGCACGCGCCGACCTGGTGCGGGTCTGCGCCGAAATCCGCGAGGCGCTGGAGCCCGAGGAACTGGGCCTTGAAGTGGCCAGCGCCCTGAACGCACCCGCGGCAGAGCCAGCCCCGCATGCGGCCAGGCGCATTGCAGGTGCCATTTACGTGAGCTGTTCGGGGCGGGGCGGCCCGCACTTTGGCGCGCCCAGCGCCGAGCTGCAGATTGTCCGGCGCGCCCTGGGCGACGTGCCGCTGGTCGGCTTTTTTGCCGGGGGCGAGATCGCCCGCGCCCAGCTCTACGGCTACACCGGCGTCTTGACGGTATTCACCACGGGCGACTGACGCGGCGCTGCGGCAGCCGGACGACTGCGGTGGGCCATGCCCTGAAACGCAAAATCCACCTCGGGCACCCGCCCGCTGACGATGTCGGCCAGCGCCTTGCCCGAGCCGCAGGCGTGCGTCCAGCCCAGCGTGCCGTGGCCGGTGTTCAAAAACAGGTTGCCAAGGCGGCTTTGGCCGATCAGCGGCACATTGCTGGGCGTGGCCGGGCGCAGGCCGCTCCAGAACTGCGCGCGGCTGACATCGGCCGCCCCCGGAAACAGCTGCTGAACCCGCCGCACGATGGCCTGGCAGCGCGCCGCATTGAGCTGGCGGTCGTAGCCGTTCAGCTCGGCCGTGCCGGCAATCCGCAGGCGGTCTTCAGCCTGGCCGTCCGCGCTGGCCGCGCTGGTGTAGCGGCTGAACACCAGCTTGTACTCGTCGTCCGTCAATGACACCTGGTAGGCCCGCGCCGGGTCAATCACCGGCAGTGTGACCGAATAGCCTTTGGCCGGGTAGATGGGCAGGCGCAGGCCCAGCGGGGCGGCGAGGGCGGCGCTGAAGCTGCCGGCGGCCAGCACGTAGCTGTCAGCGCTCAGCGACACATAACGGCCCTGTGGGTCGGTGGCTTCAACCTGGGTGATCAGCTCGCCGGTTTTCACCAGCCGTGTGATGTGGTGGCCGAGCAAAAACTTCACGCCACGCGCCTCGCACAGCCCGGCCAGCGCCAGCGTGAATTTGCGGGCGTCGCCCGACTCGTCTTCTGCGGTGTAGGTGGCGCCTGCCAGGGTGTGGCGCTGGGGGGCCAGCGCGGGTTCCAGGGCAATCGCCTCGTCGGCCGAAATCACGTGGCGGTCGCAGCCCAGCTCGCGCATCTGGCGCGAGGGTTCGAGCGCGCCCTCAAACTCCTGGGCCGAGGTGTAGAAATGCAAAATGCCCTGCGTGCGCTGGTCGTAGTCGATGCCGGTGTCGCTGCGCAGTTGCTGCAGCAGCGTGCGGCTGTAGGTGCCCAGCTGCACGATTTGCCGGATGTTGTGGCGCGTGCGCGCCGGTGTGCATTCGCGCAGAAACTGCAGGCCCCAGGCCCACTGGCGCGGGTCGGCCCGCAGGCGGAACAGCAGGGGCGCGTCTTCCTTGCCCAGCCACTTGAGCACCTTGAACGGTGCGCTGGGGTTGGCCCAGGGCTCGGCATGGCTGACCGAGATTTGCCCGCCATTGGCGTGGCTGGTTTCAGCGGCCGGACAGGCCTGCCGGTCAATGACCGTGACCTCATGGCCGAGTTGGGAAAGATACCAGGCCGAGCTGACGCCGAGCAGGCCGCTGCCAAGAACAATAACGCGCATTTTGAGAACCTTTTGAACAGGTAACCCAGCAGGAACGGGCGCGGGCAGCTATTAAAAGTATAGCAACCACGTGCCGGAACAACGCAATGCGTTCCGCTGGTGGCCGCTCCCCCTGTCCTTGGTACCTGAGAGATTCACGCCGCAGCACGCGCTGCGGGTTTGCTCCTTCGGTGCGCCACGCCCAACAGGTGGGGTGGCGGCTCTCCAGACGGCTTGTCTTTGCATGCAGTACGGGACCTGAGCGTGTATGGGAGTTTGCGCCTTCGGTGGGGCCGCCCGTTGTCGGGGCGGTCCGCTCTCCTGCAAGAGCCCTGATTTTCACCGAAGGCGTGCCGGTTTGTCAAAGCTTTCGTGGCGCAGCCGCTGCTGGCGGGCAGGCGACGGGGCTCACGTAAACTTGTTTTGACGACAAACAGCGCAGCGATACCTGCTGCCAAAACCGTAATTACCCATGACCCGCCTTGCCGACGCTTCTGCCAATTTCCTGCCGCCCGACGATCCCTGGCGTGTCACGCTGCACAACGAGGTGCACGCCCGGCCGCTGGCGCGTGTCCGTTTGCCGGCGCTGATTGTGTATGTGGCCGTCCTCAATGCCGGCATCACACGCGACGACGAGTGGGCCCATCTGTGCCGGCTGCCGGGTCAGCAGGGCCTGTTGCTGGACAGCCTGCAAGGCAACTTTCTGCGCCTGCGCCTTGAGGGCTACACCGTCAAGTGGGAGCGGCACACCGAGTTCACGCGCTACTCCATCGTGCAGCCCTTGCCGGCCGATGCGCTGCTCGGCTCAGTCGACCCGGAACTGCTGACAGAGCTGGCGGTGGAACCAGATTGGCTGCGCAGCATTCCGGGGCGCACGGTGGCGGCGATCCAGCTGGTCATGGTCGAAGGCGACTTGTCTGACGAAACCGCCCTGATGGGCCAGGCGCAGACCTGGTTTGGTGGGCGTGCGGTGGTCGGTTCGCAGCTGGGCAACGGGCACTCGTGGGCGCTGACGGAATTTCGCATCCGGGCCGACGGCTTTGAACGCATGCTGGTGGCGGCCTCTGCGGGGACGACAGAAACCCGCGCCGGCCGCATTTCGCAGCGCCTGCTGGAGCTGGAAACCTACCGCCTGATGGCCTTGCGCGGACTGCCGGTGGCCAAGCA
>JANNXF010000287.1:0-3151 GCA_031409395.1 Polaromonas sp. | reverse complement strand
GCCGGTGAGTTTGATGGCGCGTCCTGTGGTGGTGGAGTAATAAAATTTCGCAGGACACCTTTCCCCAGCGGGAGAAGGCGGGGTGGGCTCAATGGTTTTTGATCAGGTGGTTTTCGCGCCCTTGGTGAAAAATGACGCCGCGCTACACTGAAACGATACTGGCCTGAATGATTGACGACCCCAATGACTCAGATGAACTCCATCCCCAATTCCTTGCTGCGCGCCAGCGGCCGTGCTTTTGCCCAGATTGCCCAGTTTCACCCTGAACTGACGGCTTTTCGCCGTGACTTGCACGCCCACCCCGAGCTGGGTTTTGAAGAGGTCTACACCTCGGGCCGGGTGGCCCAGGCGCTCAGGCTGTGCGGGGTGGATGAAGTGCATACCGGCATTGGCAAGACCGGCATTGTGGCGGTAATCAAGGGGCGCAAGCCCGGCGCTGCCGCCGACTCCATGGGGACAATTCCGACACGGCCCATGGTCGCCTTGCGGGCCGACATGGACGCCCTGCCCATGACCGAGCACAACGAGTTTGGCTGGAAATCTTCCAAACCCGGCTTGATGCATGGCTGTGGTCACGACGGGCACACCACCATGCTGGTGGGCGCGGCCCGCTACCTGGCCGAAAGCCGCAACTTTGCCGGAGATGCCGTGCTGGTGTTCCAGCCAGCCGAAGAGGGCCGCGGTGGCGCAGACGCCATGATCAAGGCCGGTTTGTTTGAGCGTTTTCCGGTGCGTGCCATTTACGCCATGCACAACTGGCCCGCCATGCGGCCCGGCACCATTGGCATCAACCCCGGCCCCATGATGGCGGCGGCTGACCGCGTCACGATTGAAATCACGGGCAAGGGCGGCCACGGCGCCCATGCTTACTTTGCGGTAGACCCGGTGCTGGTGGCCGCGCACATCATCACTGCGGTGCAAAGCATTGTGTCGCGCAACGTCAAGGCCATGGACAACGCCGTCATCAGCATTTGCGCGATGCAGGCCGGCGACCCCGGCGCCATGAGCGTGATACCGGGTACCGCCACGCTGGTCGGCACGGTACGCACCTTCAAGCCCGAGGTGCAAGACCTGGTGGAGCGGCGCCTGAGCGAGCTGTGCGCCGGTGTTGCGCAGGCGTTTGGGGCCACGGCCACCGTGAAGTACGAGCGCATTTACCCGGCCACCATCAATTCACCGGCTGAATACACTTTGGCCGCCAGCGTGGCCGACCAGCTGGTCGGCGCCGAGAACGTGGTGCACAACCTGGAGCCCAGCATGGGCTCGGAAGATTTCTCCTTCATGCTCAAGGTCAAGCCGGGCGCGTACCTGCGTCTGGGCCAGGGCGAGCAGTTGCCTGACGGCAAGGGCGGCAGCACGGGCGGCGTGGGCAGCCACTTTTTGCACAACAGCCGCTACGACTTCAATGACAGCGTTTTGCCGCTGGGATCGGCCCTGTTTGCGGGGATTGTCGAGCGCTCGCTGCCGCTGGAGTGAGCGGCTCAGGGCATCAGATTGCTATAGAAATAATAGCTGCTTGCGCCCGTATTGATTGGGCAAAACACTGTTTTACCCCTTCCCCCAGCGGGGGAAGGCGGGGATGGGAGATGCTCGTTCTGCGCACGGTCGTCGGGTGCGCGCTGCATCAACCAGTGTCCTGGTCAAGTTTTTTCGGACACGACGATAGGTTGTTTAATTGCCGATTTCTGCTCGAAGGCATTGGGTGGCAAGTTGCCCAGTTTGGAGTGCAGCCGCTGGCTGTTGTAGAAGCTGACGATGTAGTCTGCAATGTCGTTCATGGCTTCGGCATGGTTGGCGTAATCTTGCTGCCAGACGCGCTCCATCTTCAGGTTCAGGAAGAAGCGCTCCATCACCGCGTTGTCCCAGCAGTTACCCTTGCGGCTCATACTGCCGACCAAGCCATGCTTGCTCAGTAGTGCCTGGTGAGCAGCGCTGGCGTACTGGCTGCCACGATCCGAATGCATGATCAGGCCCGGTGCCGGTTGGCGTTGCACGATGGCCAACTGTAGCGCCCGGCAGACAAGCCCGGCCTGCATGTCCGGCGCCATCGCCCAGCCCACGACCTTGCGTGCAAACAAGTCCAGCACCACTGCCAGATACAGCCAGCCGCTGCGCGTTCGTATGTAGGTGATGTCAGCCACCCAGGCCTGGTTGGGCTGGATCGGGTTGAACTGCCGGTTCAACACATTGGGCGAGATCGGCAGCGCATGCCGGCTGTCAGTTGTGTGCACGAATTTGCGCTTCCATATCGAGCGCAGGCCGTGTTTGCGCATCATGCGGCGCAAGCGGTAGATGCCAATTTCGATCCCTCGCGAGGCCACTGCCGTACGCAAACGACGGCTGCCGTAAGCCCCGCCACTGGCCGCAAACGCGGCCTTCAGGTGCACGCTGGCTTCGCACACCGCAGGCTGGCCTTGGTCACGTTTGCGGGCGCTGTAATAGCCGGAGCGGCTAACGCCCAACACGCGGCACAGCTGATTGACTGGCACGGCCTTCTGTTGCAGTTGCTCAATAAGCTGCAAGCTCATTGCAGTTCCCGGGCAAAGAAGGCCGATGCTTTTTTTAGGATGTCCACATCGCCGCGCAGTTGTCGGTTCTCGGTTTCGAGCTGGCGGATACGCTGTTGCTCAGCAGTCAAGGGCTTGCCGATACCGGGCTGGCCGAGTTGTTCGGCATCCACTTGTGCGAGCCAACGTCTGACCGCCGTCTCGCCCAGCTTCATGTCCCGGCAGACCTGAGCAATGCTCAGGCCTTGGGTCCGGATCATTTCAACGACTTGAAGCTTGAAGCTCGCGTCGAAGACTCTTCGTTTTGATTTCGTCACGTTTATTACCCAGGTGATTTCCACCTATCTATGTGTACGAAGTTATTTGACCAGAACATTCAGCCCGATCAATACGGGCGTAAGTAGCTATTAATTGCATAGCAAGAAGCCCTGCCAGCAGTGCGGCTGAGCGACTGACTGCACAGACAGGTGCGCCGCTGAAGCGATCAGGACAGCTTGAGCAGGTTCTGCGGCGGCAGCCCGTAAGCCGCGGCGGGCCGCTCAAAACATGGTGTTGTTGTGGGCCAAGGCCTTGGGCACCTGCTGAAGCACACATTCAATTCAGGTAGGTGCATGCAGAGTGAGGCTGCTTTCGGCCAACTCCAG
>JANNXF010000286.1:0-21800 GCA_031409395.1 Polaromonas sp. | reverse complement strand
GCTGCTCAAGCCCGCCATTGCCGCCTCTTTTGCCAAGCTGAGCCCGCGCGTTCAGTGGCGCAACCCGGTGATGTTTGTGGTGTATATCGGCAGCATTCTGACCACGCTGCTGGGCCTTCAGGCGCTGCAGGCGCCGGGTGACACGCCGGCCAGCTTTATCTTTGCCGTGGCCCTGTGGCTGTGGTTCACCGTGCTGTTTGCCAACTTTGCCGAGGCCATTGCCGAGGGCCGCAGCAAGGCCCAGGCGGCGTCGCTACGGGGCCTGAAAAAAAGCACCAGGGCCAAGAAGCTGACCCAACCCAAAGGGGGGGAACGTTTTGCCGACGGGCCGCCCCTGGGCGAAGCAGCCCCCTCGGGGGGCAGCGCAGCACACGCAGTGGCCAGCGTGGGGGCCAGGCCCTGGCTGCCCGAGCAGGCTGAAAACCTGCGCAAAGGCGATGTCGTGCTGGTCGAAGCCGGCGACATGGTTCCGCTAGACGGCGAGGTGATCGAGGGCGTGGCCTCGGTTGACGAAAGCGCCATCACTGGCGAGTCAGCGCCGGTGGTGCGCGAGTCCGGCGGTGATTTTTCGTCGGTCACCGGGGGCACGCGGGTGCTGTCTGACTGGCTGGTGGTGCGCGTCAGCGTCAACCCGGGCGAGTCGTTTCTGGACCGCATGATCAGCATGGTGGAGGGCGCGAAACGCCAGAAGACACCGAACGAGGTGGCGCTGAATATCCTGCTGGTGGCGCTGACCATCGTGTTCCTGGTGGTCACTGTCACGCTGCTGCCGTTTTCAATCTTCAGCGTGGCCGCGGCCGGCACGGGCCAGGTGGTGGGCATCACGGCCCTGGTGGCGCTGCTGGTCTGCCTGATCCCGACCACCATTGGCGGGCTGCTGTCGGCGGTGGGCGTGGCGGGCATGAGCCGCATGATGCAGGCCAACGTGATTGCCACTTCCGGCCGGGCGGTCGAAGCGGCCGGCGATGTGGATGTGCTGCTGCTCGACAAGACCGGCACCATCACCCACGGCAACCGCCAGGCGTCGGCGTTTTTCCCGGCAGCGGGCCTGTCTGCGGCGGCACTGGGCGCCTGCGCCATGCAGGCCTCGATGGCCGATGAAACCCCCGAGGGCCGCAGCATTGTGCTGCTGGCCCAGCGCCTGGGCTTTGCCGAAGCGCTGGTCGGCGACCACCATGACGTGCCCTTCACCGCGCAAACCCGCATGAGCGGCATCGACGTGAAAAAAGCCGATGGCAGCACCCGGCAGCTGCGCAAGGGCGCGGTGGACGCCATTCGCCGGCATGTGGAAGCGCTGGGCGGCAGCGTGCCGGCCGAGGTGCTGCGGGCGTCTGACGAGGTGTCGCGCCGCGGCAGCACGCCGCTGGCCGTGGCCGATGGCCGCGTGGTGCTGGGGGTGGTGGAACTCAAGGACATCGTCAAGGCGGGTATCAAGGAACGCTTTGGCGAGCTGCGCCGCATGGGCATCAAGACCGTGATGATCACCGGCGACAACAAGCTCACCGCAGCGGCCATCGCCGCCGAGGCCGGCGTCGATGATTTTCTGGCCGAGGCCACGCCCGAAGACAAGCTCAAGCTGATTCGCCAGTACCAGGCCGAAGGCCGGCTGGTGGCGATGACGGGTGACGGCACCAACGACGCACCGGCACTGGCCCAGGCCGATGTGGCGGTGGCCATGAACAGCGGCACGCAGGCCGCCAAAGAGGCCGGCAACATGGTGGACCTGGACTCCAACCCGACCAAGCTGCTGGAGATTGTGGAAACCGGCAAGGCGCTGCTGATGACGCGCGGCTCGCTCACCACGTTCTCGATTGCCAACGATGTGGCCAAGTACTTCGCCATCATTCCGGCAATTTTTGTCACCACCTACCCGCAGCTGGCGGCGCTCAATGTGATGCGCCTGGGCAGCCCGTCGTCGGCTATTTTGTCCGCCGTGATCTTCAATGCGCTGATCATCGTGTTCCTGATTCCGCTGGCGCTCAAGGGCGTGAAATACCGCGCGGTGGGCGCTGCCGCGCTGCTGCGCCGCAACCTGCTGATTTACGGTCTGGGCGGGTTGATGGTTCCGTTTATCGGCATCAAGGCGATTGACCTGGTGCTGGTGGCGCTGAACCTCGCCTGAGCTCGTCGCCGCTGACTTCTCCCCATTTCAAGGAAACTGCCATGACAACAATTCTTCGCCCAGCCCTGGTGCTGTTCTTTGTGCTGACGCTGCTGACCGGCGTGGCCTACCCGCTGGTGGTCACCGGTGTGGCGCAAACCCTGTTTCCGGCGCAGGCCGGTGGCAGCCTGATCGAGCGCGACGGCAAAGTGGTGGGCTCTGCGCTGATCGGCCAGAACTTTACCGAGCCCAAAAACTTCTGGGGCCGTCCGTCGGCCACCGGCCCCATGCCCTACAACGCTGCGGCGTCCAGTGGTTCCAACCAGGGGCCGCTGAACCCGGCGCTGACTGACGCCGTCAAGGGCCGGGTTGACGCCCTGCGTGCGGCCGACCCCGGCAACACCGCCCCGGTGCCGGTGGATCTGGTCACGGCCTCGGCCAGCGGGCTGGACCCGCACATCAGCCCCGCCGCCGCACACTACCAGGTGGCCCGGGTGGCCAGGGTGCGTGGCCTGCCAGCCGACAAGGTGCAGGCACTCGTCAACCAGCAGACGGAAACACCGTTCCTGGGCGTGATGGGTGAGCCGACAGTCAATGTGCTCAGGCTCAACCTGGCGCTGGACGCACTGCGCTGATGGCCAGCGCCCGCCTCCCGCTACCATGGCGCCATGGTTAGTGTGGTGTTGCACGCTATCCGGTACATAAAACTGCGACTTTTTGTCCAAGGCGGCGTTGTAAATCCTCGCAATAGTGGAACTGTTACTGCGTTTTACGCCTTGCCCTGAACAAAAATCCATCAGTTTTATTGGTACCGTCAAGCATGCAACACCACACTAGCTACCCCGACACCCGGCCCGACCCGGACCAACTGCTTGACCAGCTTAGGGGCGAAGCGGCGCGCGCGCGCCAGGGCCGGCTGCGTATTTACTTTGGCGCCAGCGCCGGTGTCGGCAAGACCTACGCCATGCTCAGCGCCGCGCAGCGCGAGCGCCAGGCGGGCCGCGACGTGCTGGTCGGCGTGGTGGAAACCCATGGCCGCAGCGAGACGCTGGAGCTGCTGACCGGGCTGGCGCAGTTGCCGCTGCGCGAAACCCTGTACCGCGGCCGTACCCTCAGGGAATTTGACCTGGACGCTGCGCTGCTGCGCAAGCCGGCGCTGTTGCTGGTGGACGAGCTGGCGCACAGCAACATCGAAGGTTCGCGCCACGCCAAGCGCTGGCAGGACGTGCAGGAGCTGCTGGACGCCGGCATCGACGTCTGGTCGGCGGTCAATGTGCAGCACCTGGAAAGCCTGAACGGCACCATAGGCGCCATCACCGGCGTCCGGATTCATGAAACAGTGCCCGACACCGTGATTGATGGCGCTGACGAAATCATTCTGGTGGATGTGACGCCTGACGAGCTGCTGAACCGCCTGAAAGCCGGCAAGGTGTATTTGCCGCAGCAGGCCGAGCGGGCAGCCCAGAATTTTTTCCGCAAGGGCAACCTGATTGCCCTGCGCGAGATTGCCTTGCGCCGCACCGCCGAGCATGTCGAGGACGACGTTCGCAGCTACCGGGTCGAGCAGTCGATTGCGCCGGTGTGGAACACCGAGGGCGCCATTTTGGCCTGCATTGGCCCGCGCGAGGGGGCTGAGCAGACGGTGCGTTCGGCCGCGCGCCTGGCCGGCCAGCTCAATGTGCGCTGGCATGCGGCCTATGTCGAAACGCCGCAGCTGCAGTTGCTCAAGGTGGCTGAGCGGGACCGGATTCTGGCCGTTCTCAAGCTGGCCGAAGCGCTGGGTGCGGGCACGGCGGTGCTGGCCGGGAGCCACGCCGCCCATGAACTGATTGAACAGGCGCAGCGGCTGAACTGCGCCACGCTGGTGGTGGGGCGGCCGCAACTGCCCGGCTGGTCGGTGCTGTGGCGTGGCCGCAGCATGACCCGCCGCCTGGCCACGCTGGCCCCGACGCTGGACATTGTTGAAGTCGGCCATGCCGACAGCGCCCGGCGGCTGCCGCGTGCCGTGCAGCGCCCGGTGCCGGGTGGCGAGACCGCCGCCTGGTACGGCAGCCTGCCGCCTTACGCCTGGTCCGTCGCCGGGTGTGTGGCGATCACTTTGCTGGCCTGGCCGCTGCACAGCTTTCTGGACCTGGCCAATATCGTCATGCTGTTTTTGCTGGGCACCGTGCTGATTGCGGTGAAGCTCGGTCGCGGCCCGGCGGCGCTGGCGGCGTTTTTGAATGTGGCGGCGTTTGACTATTTCTTTGTCGCGCCGCAGTTGTCGTTTGCCGTCAGCGACGTGCAGTACCTGGTGACGTTTGGCGTGATGCTGGTGGTTGGGTTGTTGACCGGCCAGCTCACCGCCGGCCTGCGCTTTGAGGCGCGTATTTCAGCCAGCCGCGAGCGCCGCGCCCAGTCGCTGTTCGAGCTGACGCGCGATCTGTCAGGCGCCTTGTTGAGCCTGCAGGTCACCGAGCTGGGCGAGGCCGCGGTGCAGCGCAACTTTGGCGGTCAGGCGCGGGTGCTGACGATGGACGCGCACGACCAGCTGGCCGTGGCGCCGGACAAGCTCCCGCCCGACTTTGATGCCAGCGTGGCCGACTGGGTGTTTCGCAACGGGCAGGCCGCCGGGCTGGCCACGGCCACGCTGTCGGCGCAGGCTTGGCATTACGTGCCGCTGCAGGCCCCCATGCGGGTGCGCGGCGTGCTGGCGCTCAAGCCCGACCAGCCGCGCTGGCTGCTGATTCCCGAGCAAACGCAGCAGCTGGACACGCTGGCGCGGCAAATCGCCATTGCCCTGGAGCGCGTGCACTATGTCGAGGTGGCGCAGCAGGCGGTGGTGCAGATGGAGTCTGAAAAGTTGCGCAACGTGCTGCTGGCCGCGATTTCGCACGACGTTCGCACGCCGCTGACCGCCCTGATTGGCATGGCCGATTCGCTGCAGCGAACCCCGCCCGCCCTGAGCCCGTTGCAGGCCGACGCGGCGCGCGCCATCAGCAGCGAGGCGCGCCACCTGAGCGCGCTGGTCGGCAACCTGCTGGACATGGCCCGCCTGCAAAGCGGCGCGGTCGCCCTGAAAAGCGACTGGCAGTCGGTCGAGGAAATTGTCGGTTCGGCGATTCGCCAGGCCCAGCACGCGCTGGCGGGCAAGGCCGTCAGCACGACGCTGCCCGCCGATCTGCCGCTGGTGGAGTTTGACGCGGTGCTGATGGAGCGGGTGCTGGTGAACCTGCTGGAAAACGCGGCCAAGTATGGGGTGAACAACGGCGACGTTGGCAACGCACCGATCGAGGTTCATGCCCATGTCACCGACACATCGCTGGTGCTGGCGGTGCGCGACCACGGGCCGGGTCTGCCGGTGGCCCTGAAGGGCCGCGAACACACGCTGTTTGACAAGTTCACGCGCGGCCAGGCGGAATCGGCCACGCCCGGGGTCGGGCTGGGCCTGGCGATTTGCCGGGCGGTGGTTGACGCGCACCAGGGCCAGATCACGGCGCAGAACGCAGCAGGCGGTGGTGCAGAATTCACCCTCACCCTGCCGCGCAGGCCGCCACCCCCGGGTGCTTTTGAACGCCCTGAAGAGATGCCCTGAACCATGTCCCACCCCACGCCAGTTGCTGTTGTCATTGAAGACGAGCCGCAAATCCGCCGCTTTGTCCGCGCCGCGCTGGAGGCCGAGGGCTGGCAGGTGTTTGAGGCCGACACCGCCCAGAAAGGGCTGACCGAGGCCGGCACCCGCAAGCCCGATCTGCTGGTGCTCGACCTGGGGCTGCCCGACGGCGACGGCCTGGACGTGATCCGCGATGTGCGCGGCTGGTCGGCGGTGCCGATTGTGGTGCTGTCGGCACGCGCCGATGAAGCCGACAAGATTGCCGCCCTGGACGCAGGTGCCGACGACTACCTGACCAAGCCCTTTGGCGTGGGCGAACTGCTGGCCCGCGTGCGCGCCAACCTGCGCCGGCCGCGCAGCGCCCATGGCACCGACAGCGCAGCCGATGAGCCGCTGTTTGCCTTTGGCGAGGTGGTGGTGGACCGCCAGGCGCGGCTGGTGCGGCGCGGCGGGGCCGAGGTGCACCTGACGCCGATCGAGTACCGGCTGCTCACGGTACTGATGACCCACCCGGGCCGGGTGCTGACGCACCGCCAGCTGCTGCGTGAGGTGTGGGGCCCTTCGCATGCCGGGCAAAGCCACTACCTGCGTATCTACATGGGCCATTTGCGGCAAAAGCTCGAAGCCGACCCGGCGCAGCCGAAACACCTGCTGACCGAAACAGCGGTGGGTTACCGGCTGCTGGTGGCCTGAGGGTTTCGCGCTAAAATGCACAGTCAAACATGCCTTTCGCCCAATCAATACGGGCGCAAGCAGCTATAAAATACATAGCAACTACCGGCCCTGCCGGGCTACTACAGACCACCGATGCAAGACCCTTCCAGACCGCCCCAGCCCCCCAAGCCCGTGGGCGGTGCCGTGCGGATTCAAAAAGCCGCCCCGCCGGCGGACGGCAGCGCCCCCGCCACCGTGCGGCTGAACAAGCGCATGGCCGAGCTCGGGCTGTGCTCGCGCCGCGAAGCCGACGACTGGATTGCGCGCGGCTGGGTGCGTGTCAATGGCGCGCCCGCCGTGATGGGCCAGCCGGTGGCGGTGGATGCCCGTATCCAGATTGACCGCCAGGCCGAGCAGCAGCAGCGCATGCAGGTCACCATTTTGATCAACAAGCCGGTCGGCTATGTCAGCGGCCAGGCCGAAGACGGCCACGAACCCGCGGTGGTGCTGGTGCAGCCGCAAAACCGCTGGCGCGAATGCAACAGCCACATGCGCTGGGGCCATGAGCAGCTGCGCGGCCTGGCGCCGGCCGGCCGGCTGGACATCGATTCGATTGGCTTGCTGGTGCTCACCCAGGACGGGCGCGTGGCCCGGCAACTGATTGGCGAAGACTCCGAGATTGAAAAAGAATACCTGGTGCGCGTCAGCTATGGCCCCGAGACGCTTGATGTGCAGGCCGCTTTTCCGCCCGACAAGCTGGCGCTGCTGTGCCATGGGCTGAGCCTGGACGGCCAGGCCCTGCGGCCCGCCCAGGTCAGCTGGCAAAACCCCGAGCAGCTGCGCTTTGTGCTCAGGGAGGGCAAAAAACGCCAGATTCGCCGCATGTGCGAACAGGTCGGGCTGTTTGTGACCGGGCTCAAGCGCGTGCGCATTGGCCGTGTCAACCTGGGCCATTTGCCGGTCGGGCAGTGGCGTTATCTGGCGCCACATGAACAGTTTTAAGCGGTTCCGAGCCGCAGGCGCCCGTGAGCCGCTATTGATTTTACAGCTGCTTGCGCCCGTGTTGATTGGGCTACAGCCCTGTTTTGCTTGAAGGTTCAGGCGCGCGTCGCGCTGGCGATGGCCAGCGCCCTGCATTGCCCCCACAATGGCCGCATGAGTACCCCTTCCCCGGCCCCCACCCCTGCTGAAAAAGCCAGACAGCTGGCCGCCCGGCTGCCCACCTGGTTGCACCTGTCCGATATTCAGGGCCTGGCCCAGCTCGCCACCCAGGGCACGCTGGGCGTCACCCGGCTGGCTGAAACGGTGCAGGGCAATGTCTACAAGGCGGTGGCGGCCACTTTGGGCCCGCTGGGCAGCCGATTCATTGACAAAACCCCCGGTGCCAGCGGCATCAAGCCCATCGGCATCACGGCGCTGGTGTACGGCAGCGTGAAGGGCGTGACCCGGCTGGCCGGTGGCGCGGCCAATGCGCTGCTAGCCAAAGCCGTGCCGCTGGCCGGGGCGCCCGCCTTGTCTGCGCCGCGCGAGGCCATGCTGTCGGCCCTGAACGGCGTGCTGGGCGACCACCTGCGGGAAAGTGCCAACCCGCTGGCGATCAGCATGGTGGTGCGCCACAGCGGGCAAGCGCTGCCGCTCGACAAGGCGGCGCTGGCCGCCCGCTTGCCCGCAGCGACCGGCAAGCTGCTGGTGCTGGTGCACGGGCTGTGCATGAACGATTTGCAGTGGCGCAGCGGGAGTGAGGGTGAGGGCGGTGGACCCGACCTGGGCGAGCAACTCGCGCAGGCGCTGGGCTACACCCCGGTTTACCTGCGCTACAACACCGGCCTGCACATCTCTGACAACGGCGCGCAACTGGCCGCGCTGCTCGAGTCATTGCTCAAGGCCTGGCCGCAGCCGGTGAGTGAGCTGGTGCTGCTGACGCACAGCATGGGCGGGCTGGTGTCACGCAGCGCCTGCTACTGCGCCGAGCAGGCCGGGCACCGGTGGCGACAGCACCTGAAAAGCCTGGTTTTTCTGGGCACGCCGCACCACGGCGCGCCGCTGGAGACGCTGGGCAACTGGGTCGACACCGTGCTGGGCAGCAATGTGGTGACGCGCCCCTTTGCCCGGATTGGCCAGATCCGCAGCGCCGGTATCACCGATTTGCGGCACGGCAATCTGCTGGACGCCGACTGGCGCGAGAGCGATCGCTTTGAACGCGCGCCGGATGCGCGGCAGCCGCTACCGCTGCCCGCCGGGGTGGCCTGTTTCACCGTAGCGGCCACCACGCAGATGGCGCAGCCCGGTGGCGGGCCGCTGGCCCCGGTCACCGACGCGTTGCACCGCCAACTGGTCGGGGACGGCCTGGTGCCGCTTGAAAGCGCTCTGGGTGTGCACACCGACGCCCGCCGCACACTGGCGTTTGCCCCTGACGCGCAGTGGATTGCCTATGGCACCCACCACATGGCGCTGCTCAGCTCACCTGCGGTGGGCCAGCAACTGCTGCGCTGGCTGGGCCGGCAGCCTCAGTAGGTAATCACAATCTGGTGCGTTTGGGTCGCAGTGCACGAACCCAGCGCACAGGTGCCGGACTGGTTGGCCGGCACCGTGGCCGTCACGCTGTAGGCTTGCGGAAACGCCGTGCCGGTGCCGCTGGCCGCGCTCAGGGCCAGGGTGTAGGGCAGCCCGACCAGCGTGCCGCTGGTGGGAGTGACCGCCATGGCGTAACCGGTGCCCAGCGTGCAGGACAGGGAATAAGACGCGGTGCCAATTTGCGGGGTGGCTGAAAACGAGGTGTAGCTCAGCGCCACCGCCGCCGTCGAATTGAAAAAGCATTGCGCCACGATGCTGGTGTTGAGGGTCGTCGGCGTTTGCGACAACAAAGCGCCGCCGCGCGAGACGTACACCGCAAAAGACGTCACATCGTCATAAATCCCCGCCGGGCGATTGATGCCGGCGTTGATGCGGAAATAAAAGGGGATGGTGGTGCTGAAGGTGGTGGAACTGGTCAGGTTGACCACTACATTCAGGCCACCCGCCGCGGTGTTGCCCGGCGCCCGTCCGGTGCCCGTGGTCCACGAGCCGGTGAAGCCCGAGTTGCGGTAAATCGCGTAGCGCAGCTTGTCGGTGCCGTTTTGCCGCGTCATGTCGCGGCCGTTCGGGGCTTCGCCCTGGTCAAGGCTGATGAAATACGTCGGACTGCTGGGCGTGTCGCCCGACGGGCGGTTGCAGGTGAGCGTGATCGAACCCGTCGCGCTGGTGTTGGTGGCTGCCGTGTAGGTGGTGGTGACGCCGCTGGACGACAGCGAACAGGTGATGGCGGCATGGCTGGCGGCCGAAGCCATCAGGCCCAGCGCCAACGCCAGTAATTTGGATTTCATCGGGTGGTTCATCTTTTTACGCCAGAACAGGTCAAGGGGCCAATTCGCAAAATCTCATCCTGGCCGCCAGGCGCGGGCAAGTCAACCGCAAAGGTACAGCTTGCGCCGGCCCATTTCAAGCGTAACTGGTTGGCCGATTGCAATCCCGTGATAAATGCCTCACCGCGCCTGGCCACAAAAAACTCCTGCTTGTCGCCCAGCAGTTCAATCTGCGCACCGGCAGGCGCGGGCTGGCCGTCGTCGAAGACAATCTTGATCAGCGCACCCCGGCCGCTGCGCACCGGGAATTTGACAATCACGCCGCTGCGGTTGCCGGGCACCACCACCTGCTCGATGCTGTCCAGCTCGGCGCTGATCGGCAGCTCGCTCGGGTTCAGCCGGATGCTGTTGGGCTGGTAAGGCAGCAGGCGCGGTACCAGCGCCTTGCCGTCCTGGTTGGTGCGCGCCAGCACATTGCCCTGAAACCCGACGCCCACATCGGCGTAGCCCGGCACTTCCACCAGGGCAAAGCTCTCTTGCACGCTGCGCGAGGCGAAGACCTGACCGTCAATGGCGACCACCCCGCCCCGGGCGCCCAGGCGCACCGTCTGCTGCGATGTCGAGGCGTTGGCGTCAGCCGTGACCTGGCCCTTGGAGCCCTGGTAGTAAAGACCGCCCTCGGAATAGTTTTGCCCGCTTCTGCGACCCGCCAGAGTGCGCCAGCCCAGGCCGGTGTCGCCGCTCAGCCCCTGGCTGGCGCTGACATAGCCATCGACTTCGCCGTTGCGGCGCGCCACACTGCTGGACAGCGCCATCTGGTTTTCAAGCGGTATCAGCAAACTGACGCCCACCGATGTATTGCCCACCACGGCGCCATTCAGGCCGGACACGCGCACGACGTTGAAAGACAGTGAAGAGCGCTGGCCAACACGCATGGCGTAGTTGGCGCTGTAGGTGGTCAGCGCGCCGAGGTTGAAGCTGTTGATGCGGGCATAACCCACGCCGACCGCCCCGAAACCTTCGGACGTGTAGGTGTAGTTGCCCGACAGCTGCTGCTCAAAAGGCAGTGCGTTGACGTCCTGGCCAACCTGGCGGTAGCCGCGCGACGCTTCTTCTGCGCGCACACTGAAACCGTGGCGAAGGCTGGCGTACTCTATGCCGGCCAGCCACTGGTTGCCGCGCTCGCCGCTGGTGTCCCGGCTGCTGGCCAGCGCGGTTTGTCCCAGCATGCCAAAGGGCAGTGCATAAATCAGGCCCAGACCGGCCCCCTGGGTGTCCTGCCCGTATTCGCCGCGCGTTTCCAGGGTCAGGACCTTGTTGAGGCCGTAGCGCCAGATGCCCGACACAAAGCGCTGACCGTAATCGGCGTTCTGCGTGCCCAGGTTGCGCCGTACCGCGCCCGCTTCAAAGCTCCAGTCGCTGAGGTCTTGCTCCAGCAGCGACGAGCTGCTGAAAAAGTCCTGCACCACCACGGTTTCACGGCCCAGCAGGTCGCGCACCACAATGCGCGCCTGGCCATTGCCGGTGAACAGGGGGAAGTTGTCGATGGCAAACGGCCCGGTGGGGACTTGCGAGGTTTGCCGCAGTGCATCGTTGATGAAAAGCTCTACCGTGCTGGGGGCGCTGGACAAGCCTGAAATGACCGGCAGCGGCTGGGTGATGAAGCCCGGCGTAAAACCAAAGTTGCGGCTGACCTGAAAGCCGCCAAAGTAGACCGAACGGCCCCAGGCGCCGGTGCGCGTCGTGCTGTCTCCGAGCCGCAGGGTGAGGTTTTTGTCAGGCAGGTCCTGGGTGAAGGTCGTTTCCAGCCGGCGTACATTGCGCGCCGTGGTGGGATCGCTGTTGAGCAGGTTACGTGCCGCGTGGGTGCTGGTCAGCACGCCCCACTGGTTGGACACGCCGAACTCCATCAGGGCCCCGAGGTCCTGCACAGTGGCCAGGCCGCTGACGGCCGAACGGGTGTAGCTGAGGTCGTAGTTGGCAAAGCCGCTCGGCACAGACGGGCTCAAGGGCAGGCGTTCAGTCGCCGCCTGCGTTAGCCGGGTGGCGGCAAAAGCCTGGGGCTGGAACTTCAGGTCAACCGACTGGTTGGCCGGGTTCAACTGCGCGCTGAAGCCGGGAATCGCCGTCAGCGCATACCAGGTTCTGCCCTGGTGCACAAAAGGCTCGGCATTGGCGCGCCGGTTGATTCGCCACTCCTCAAACGCATCCGAGGGCGCATACAGGATGCCCAGGCGTTCCAGCAACACCCAGTTGCCGGCAGGTGCGCTGTTGACAGACACCTCCAGTGGCAGCATGCGCACCGAAGGCTGCGCGCCAGTTGCGGCCGGGCCGGGCGCTGCAGGGGCGTCAGCGGCCAGTGCCGGCGCGGCCAGCAGGGCGAAGGCGCTGCCACAAACGGCCGCGTACAAGGCGCAGGCCAGGGGCGTTGGAAAAGGCCGCACAGGGCGGTGGCGCAGGGGCTGCGGGGCGCTTGGCTCTGGCATGGGGGGTGGAACCGGTCCCGCGCTTGAGCCCAGGCGACAAAAAACGGGGGTCAAAGCTGCTGTTTAAGGCAGCTTGACGTCAAAAGCCTGCGACTTTCCGTCGTCAAAACGGATGCTGAGCTGTGCCGGCCCGGCGCTCAGTGGCTGTTCGCCCTTGAGGTTCATCAGTTGGCGCGCGCCCGGCAAAATATAGGTGCCGCCTTCAAAACGCGCCAGTACCTGCTCACCGCGCAGCAGGGATATCTCGCGCACCTGCGCGTAGGCGCTGCCGCTGTTGCTGCAAGCGACCTTCAGGGCTTGCGGCCCGTCGCGCTCGGCGCTGCACTGCACCTCTCGCTTGGCTGGCGGGGGGGTGATGAACACCGGCAATGACAGGGCCAGCGCAATCGGAACCTGGATGGTTTTTTCCTTGGCGCCGACGGCCTCGGGCACCTCGCGCATGATCATGCGGTAAATCAGCTGGTTGCTGGCGTCAGCCGGCTTGAGCAGGGCCAGGCGCACGACCTGCCGGGCGCCTGGCGCCAGCTTGATGATGGGCGGCGACAAAATCAGGTCTTCGGTGGGCACCTGTTCGTCGGTGCCATCGGCCTTTTGGCTCCACGCGTTCAGGTCGGCCTGCAAGACGACCTCGGTGTCGCCTTCGTTGGTGATGGTGACCGCCACCGCCCGGTCTTTGGGCGTCATGTAGATACGCACCGGGGTCACCGAGAACACGCCTGCCCAGGCCGGCGCAGCCAGTCCCAGCAAGACACTGAAGGCGATGGAGATGGCAGCGAAAAATCGGGTAAAACTGTACACGGGGGTGGGCCTGGTTGAGCTGGCTGGACTGGCTGAAAACGTTATGCGGCAAGCTTAACAGCCGCAGGCACGCTTAAAAACGTACCAGCATCTCCAGGGGGCCATCGTCGCCATTGACGTTGTAAATCCGCAATGTGGTCGCCGTTCCCGTGCCGGGGTAAAAATCATCCGGGCCGGTCATGCCGCCACTGACACGGCTGGTATTGAGCACGTAGCGGAACGCCCCGCCGTGCGTGCCCAGAAACTGCCGGCCCGGCAGTGCCGTGATGCTGACAAACTGCCCGGTGGCGCACACCACCCGAACCAGCGCATTGGTTTGCTCGCTCAGCGTCTGGCTGATGCACACGCCCGGCGCAGACCCGGCGCCAGTGCCTGACCCGGCCCCTGACAACTGGATGTTGACCGCAAACTGCCCGGTCACAGTGCCAGCCATGCCGCTTGCGGTGCAAGCCAGCATCAGCAAGCCCAAGGCCAGGCGTTTGTTTCGGGTCATGGGTTCAGCCCAGGTTTTGGGGCCTTTTTGGGCCCTCAGTGGCTCAGATCAGTAGGTGATGGTCAGCGTGCGCTGTTTGTTGTTGCCCGCACCCGCATTGGTACACACGCCACCAGCGGTGGCGCAATTGCCGCCCTGGCCGCCGGCAATGCTGCCGTTGACCGTGTACGCCTGGGCTGCGCCGTTGCCGGTGCCGCCAGGGGCGCTCAAGGCCAGGGTATAAGCCAGGTCGGTGATGGCATCGGTGTAGCTGCCGGCCGCGTCAAGCGCCAGGGTGTAGGGCAGCGTGTTGGTGCATTTGACCGTGAAACCGCCAGCGGTGGTTTGCGCTTGTGCGCCCACCTGGAAGGAGGTGTAGGTGAAATCAACATCGGAGGTCTTGGCGTACACGCAGGCGCTGGTCAGGGTGATGTTGACGTCGAAGTTGCCGGTGGCGGTAGCCGCCTGGACGGGTGCTGTGGCCATGGCAGCGACGGAGAGGGCGGCAAGTAAAATGAGTTTTTTCATGGTGCTTCCTAATAAAGGTGAAGTACGGAATCGGGTGACTGATGGTCAGTGTAATAAGTTGTGCCGAAAATCGGGGTCATTTGCACATGTAACTTCGCGTCAGATGCAAACTTGTTCACGCCAAGTCATTGAAATGATTGGATTTTGACCAAATTAAGACAAGGCAGACGGGTGTGGGCTATTCGTAACACCCAAGACACATTTTCCATTTAAAGCCAAATAGCGCCGTGAAAGCGGCCAAACGTAACATTTAACTTACATATCCCCCCCTCTGACCCATGACCAAAACCCCTGCCTCACAAACCCTGTCTTTTCAAGCCGAAGTGGCCCAGCTGCTCAAACTGGTCACCCACTCGCTGTACTCCAACCCCGAGATTTTTTTGCGCGAGCTGATCTCCAACGCCTCGGACGCCTGCGACAAGCTGCGTTTTGAAGCGCTGAACGACGCTGGCCTGTACGAAACCGACGCCGAGCTGAAGGTGCGTGTGAGTTTTGACAAGGCCGCCGGCACCCTGACGATTGCCGACAATGGCATTGGCCTGTCGCAGCAGGAAGCCATTGACAACCTGGGCACCATCGCCAAAAGCGGCACGCGCGACTTCATGGCCCAGCTCTCGGGTGACCAGAAAAATGACGCGCAACTGATTGGCCAGTTTGGCGTGGGGTTTTACTCCGGCTTTATCGTCGCCGACCGCATCACGGTAGAAAGCCGCCGTGCCGGCCTGCCTGCTGCCCAGGGCGTGCGCTGGAGCAGCGAAGGCACCGGCGAGTTTGAGGTGGCCGAGATCGAGCGTGCCGAGCGCGGCACCCGCATCACGCTGCACCTGAAAGAAGACGCGGGCGACTACCTCAACGCCTGGAAGCTCAAAAGCATCATCAACAAATACTCTGACCATATCTCGCTGCCCATCCTGATGGCCAGTGAGGAATGGAAAGAAGGCGAGAACGACGAACCCGGCGAGATGGTGGCCACCGGCGAATGGGACACCGTGAACCAGGCCGCCGCGCTCTGGACGCGTGCCAAAAAAGACATCACGCCCGAGCAGTACGACGAGTTCTACAAGCAGATCAGCTACGACCAGAACCCACCGCTGGCCACCACCCACAACCGCGTCGAGGGGGCGACCGAATACACCCAGCTGCTGTTCATTCCGTCCAAGGCGCCGATGGACATGTTCAACCGCGACAAGGCCGCCGGTGTGAAGCTCTATGTCAAGCGTGTGTTCATCATGGACGACGCCCAGGCGCTGATGCCGACCTACCTGCGCTTTGTCAAGGGCGTGGTGGACTCAAGCGATTTGCCCCTGAATGTGTCGCGCGAGCTGCTGCAGGAAAGCCGCGCCGTCAAGGCGATCCGCGAAGGCTGCACCAAGCGCGTGCTGTCCATGATTGAAGACCTGGCCACCAACGACGTTGAAAAATTCAAGACCTTTTACGACGAGTTTGGCGCGGTGCTGAAAGAAGGCCTGGGCGAAGACTTTGCCAACCGCGAGCGCCTGGCCAAGCTGCTGCGTTTTGCGTCCTCCACCACCGACACGGTGAGCGTGGGGTTTGCAGAATACAAGGCCCGCATGAAGGAAGGCCAGGACGCGATTTACTACATCACCGCCGACACCCTGGCGGCCGCCAAAAGCAGCCCGCAACTGGAAATTTTCCGTAAAAAAGGCATTGAAGTGCTGCTGATGGCCGACCGCGTGGACGAGTGGGCACTGAACTACCTGCACGACTTTGACGGCACGCCGCTGCAATCGGTGGCCAAAGGCGCGGTAGACCTGGGCAAGCTGCAGGACGAGGACGAAAAAAAGGCCGCCGAAGAAGCGCAAACCCAGTTCAAGCCGGTGCTCGACAAGCTGAAAGAAACCCTCAAGGACAAGGCCACCGACGTGCGCGCCACCGCCCGCCTGGTCGACTCACCGGCCTGCCTGGTGGTGCAAGACGGCGACATGTCCACGCAGCTCGCCCGCATGCTCAAGCAAGCCGGGCAGGCCGTGCCCGAGGTCAAGCCGATTCTGGAGGTGAACGCCCAGCACCCGCTGGTGAAAAAACTCGAAGCCACCGAAGACGCCAGCCACTTTGACGACCTGGCCCACATCTTGTTTGACCAGGCGCTGCTGGCCGAAGGCGGCATGCCGGCCGACCCGGCGGCGTATGTGAAGCGGGTCAACGCCTGGCTGGTTTAAGACCGCAGGGTTTTCATTCAAAAGGGCACTTCGGTGCCCTTTTTTGTGCAGATTCGGGGCTGTGGCTACACCACCAGCGGCGCCGCCTGCATGGCCTCGGTTTGCTCTTCGAGCATGTCCACCTGGCCTTTCCAGTAGTCGCTGGAGCCAAACCACGGAAAGTTGATCGGAAAAATCGGGTCGTGCCAGCGCTGGGCCAGCCAGGCGCTGTAGTGCACCAGCCGCAGGGTGCGCAGCACCTCGACCAGCACCAGTTCACGGCGGTCAAACTCGCGAAATTCTTCGTAGCCATCGACCAGTGCACCGAGCTGGGCGCTCATCTGGGCGCGGTCGCCGGATATCAGCATCCACAGGTCTTGCACGGCCGGGCCGGATCTGGCGTCGTCCAGGTCCACAAAATGCGGGCCGGCACCGGGCAAGCCCTCGGGCGTCCACAAAATATTGCCGGGGTGGCAGTCGCCGTGCAGGCGCAGGCTGCGCACACCGCCGGCCAGGGCGTTGACGCCCTCGTACACCCCTTTGGCCACCTGCATGGCTTCTTCAAAGGCCTTGCGCCAGCGCGATTCCATGTCCAGAGGCAGGTAGTCGCCCGCCAGCAACAGGTCGCGGGACGCCGTGCCAAAGGTCTGCAGGTTCAGGGCCGGGCGGTGGGTGAAAGACCGGGTGCCGCCCACCGTGTGAATGCGCGCCAGAAAGCGGCCTGTCCAGGCCAGCACCTCGGGGTTGTCCAGTTCGGGCCGGCGCCCGCCCCGGCTGGGCGACACGCTGAAACTGAAGCCGCCAAAGTGATGCACGGTGGCGCCGCCCAGCACCAGCGCGCCCACCACGGGGATCTCGGCGGCCATCAGTTCGGCGGCAAACGAGTGTTCTTCGGCAATCTGGTCGTCGCTCCAGCGCCCGGGGCGGTAAAACTTGGCGACCACCACATCACCGGCCGACTCTGCCGCGCCGACCGGGCTTTCCAGATGGATCTGGTAGACCCGGTTTTCGTAACTGGAGAGCGCCATCAGCCGCCCGTCGCCCAGCAGACCCACGCTGGCCAGGGCGTCCAGCACCCGGTCGGGGGTCAGGGCTTCGTAGGCGTGCAGCGCGGGTGCGGCTGGTGGCTGGTTTTTGTCGGGCATGCCTGATTGTCGGCCCAACGCCTGCCCGTGCCTGTGGGGCACGCGGTAAAAAAGCACCGCGTCGGGTTTTTACAAGAAAAATACATGTTTTGCCCAATCAGTACGGGCGCAAGCAGCTATTAAAATCATAGCGTCTCAGGGCGTCTGGAAGCCCAGGATATGCCCGGTGCGCGGGTCGCTGTGGCCGCCCAGCACCTCCTGGTAAACCGCTTGCATCGCCACCGGCCCCCGGTGCTGCGCGACCTGCAGCCACGGCGCGTCGGCGCGGTTGACGCGCTGGGTGAACGCCTGCCAGGCTTGCGCCATCCGGCTGGCCAGCACCTGCGCGCCCCAGTCCTGGCCGCGTTTTTTGATTTGCGAGGGGGCAAAAAACAGCGTGGGCCGGGGCCCCGGCAAATCCCGGCGGCCGCCTTTGGTGCGCAGCGCATCAATGTGCGTGCCGCCAATCGAGCAGCTGTAGGCCAGCTGGCTGAAACGCTGGTGAATCTGCTCGCGCAGCGCGGCGTTGCCGGCAAAGTCAACATAGACACAGGCGGTCTCGGGCGGCAACAGGTCGAGCTGGTCATACGCCAGCACGCGCTGGTAACACCCCAGGCTTTCGCAAAAAGCCACTTTTCCCGGCGATGTCAGGCCCACCACCTCGATACCGGCCCGCTGCGCCAGCTGAAACGCCGTGCCATAGGCGGTTTTGCTGGACGCACTGGACAGCAGCATGACGCCCGGCCCGGCAGCGCAGGCGCCAAAAAAGTCGTTGTCGGACAGAAAGTCATCAATCAGGAACGAGGTGATGAACAGCGGCCGCAGCAGGGCCTGCAGCGCTTCGGTGTCGGCGGTGTAGAACGGGTCGGCGCTGCAGCGCAGGTACTGGTTGTAGACCTCGGGCAGTGCCTGCCGGTGGTCTGCGCCGTCGATAAAACTGCCGGGCTTCACGCGGGTGGGCTGCGCTACCAGCTGGCTGGCCATGGGGTAGTAGCCGTAAAACTTCTCGCCAACGGCCACGCCCTCGCACAGCGATTCAAGCACCGTGGCAAAGCCCCAGACCGGAATGCAGCCCCAGCCGTCTTCGCCGGTGGGGAAAAACTGCCAGTAGTTCATGGCGTCGCCAAACGCTGCATAGGTGATGTTGTTGGCGGTCAGGGCAAACGAGTCCACGCCCAGGCGGGCCTGGCCCGGCAGCAGGGCGCTGGCGGGGGCGCTGTCAAGCCGTGTCTGTGAAAGCGCGGTTTTGTTCACCAGAAACCGGCTGACCGGCAGTGCCTGGGGGCTTGTGATGGGGGCGGTGGGGGTAGTGAGAGCAGTTTGCGTCATACCCGGGACCGTAAACGAAGCGGCCCGGCTTCGCAAGAAGACCGGGCCGCCAAAGTGACAGTCAGATGGGGCAGCGCCAGGGTGCCCTTGGCGTTCAGGCCAGTGACAGGTCTACTTCGATGTTGCCGCGCGTGGCGTTCGAGTACGGGCACACCTGGTGTGCGGCGTCAATCAGCTTCTGGCCGACCTCGCGGTCCATGCCCGGCAGGCTGACGACCAGCTTGACTTCAATGCCGAAACCGGCAGGAATCTGGCCAATGCCGACGCTGGAGTCGATGGATGCATCGGCCGGCACGGCGATTTTTTGGGCGCCGGCCACATGCTTGAGCGCGCCCATGAAGCAGGCGGCGTAGCCTGCGGCAAACAGCTGCTCGGGGTTGGTGGCGCCGCCCATGCCGCCCAGTTCTTTCGGCGGGGCCAGCTTGACGTCCAGCAGCTTGTCAGAGCTGACGGCCCGGCCGTCGCGGCCGCCAGTGGCGGTGGCGTGGGCGGTGTACAAAACTTTTTCGATCTTGGTGGTCATGGTGCTTCCTTGGGGATATGCCCTGAAATCAGGGCGGGGTTGAAAAGTGAAAAACAGTCACACAGTAAAAACAGAAAAAAATCGATCAACGGCGTCAGCCCGCCAGCCGCTGGCGCAAGGCCTGTACCTGCTGCGTCAGCTGCATCAGCTCGGGAATCGAGCATTGGGTGGCGCTGATGACGCAGCCCGGAATGCTGGCGGCCCTGGCCTTGAGCTTGCGCCCGGCTGATGTCAGTGTGATGTGAACGCGGCGCTCGTCTTCGACCGCCCGAAGGCGAGAGATCAGCCCCGACGCCTCCAGCCGCTTGAGCAGGGGCGTCAGCGTGCCCGAGTCAAGGTACAGCCGGTCGCCAAGCTCGGACACCATCAGGCCGTCTTGCTGCCACAGCACCAGCATGGCCAGGTACTGCGGGTAGGTCAGTCCCAGCTCAGCCAGCAGCGGCTTGTACAGCTTGGTCATGGCCAGCGAGGTGGAATACAGCGCAAAGCACAGCTGGTGGTCCAGCAGCAGCAGGTTGCCTGCGGCGTCTGGGTTTGCAAGGGGGGCAGCGGTTACGGTGGGATTCGCCATGGTTGAATTATAGCGCGTAATTAAATTGTGTGCAATGTAAATAATGCTGGATGAATAATGCTGGATGAAGTCTGGGCGGCTGAAAGTCGCTACTTCCGGGCGCGACCGGCCCCGGCACTAAACTAGCCGACCATGTCCACGATTCGCCCACCCCGCAAGCCTGCCCCCTTGTCCGCCCCCCTATTGCCCAGGCCGCCCACAGCCAAGGCCGGGGCGGCGGTGCAGGTGATTGAAGAACTCCGGCCCGGCCAGTCCATCGAATTGCTCAAGGCGTTGCACATCCTGACCCGCGAGGGCAAGCTCAACCAGGACACCCGGCGCAAGCTCAAGCAGGTCTACCACCTCTACCAGTTCATTGAGCCGCTGCTTGATGAAGTCTCAAATGCCAACCCGGCCCCCACGCTGGCTGACCACGGCGCGGGCAAGTCTTATCTGGGTTTTATTCTTTACGACCTGTTTTTTAATGTGGCGCACCAGGCCCAAAAAACCACCGGGCATATCTACGGCATTGAAACCCGCGCCGAGCTGGTGGAAAAATCCCGCGAACTGGCGACGCGCCTGGGGTTTGAGCGCATGTCGTTTCTTAACCTGTCGGTGCAGCAGGCCACCACGTCGCCAGACTTGCCGCCCACCATCGACATCGTGACCGCGCTGCACGCCAGCGACACCGCCACCGACGACGCCATCGCCTTCGGGCTGGCCAAGCAGGCGCGCCACATGGTGCTGGTGCCCTGCTGCCAGGCCGAAGTGGCCGGCGTGCTGAAAAAGTCCCGGGCGCTGAACCTGGCCAAAACCCCGCTGGCCGAGCTGTGGCGCCACCCGCTGCACACGCGCGAGTTTGGCAGCCAGATCACCAACGTCTTGCGCTGCCTGCAACTGGAGGCCAACGGCTACCAGGTCACGGTGACCGAGCTGGTCGGCTGGGAGCATTCGATGAAAAACGAACTGATTCTGGCCAGCCGTCCGTCCACGCCCAGCCGCGCCAAAACCCTGGCTGCGCAAACCCGGCTGCAGCAGGTGCTGGCCGAGTTGGGGCTGGGTGAGCTGAGTGCGCGGTTTGCGGTTCAGGCAGAAACCGCCCTCGATTCCTGAACTGAAGCCGCTCACTTATTAATAGCTGCTTGCGCCCGTGTTTATTGGGCGAAAAGCCATTTTCAGCTTCTAAAACGCTTGCGGGTCAGCGCCAGAGCCAGCCAGAACCCGATCACCGCGTAAGCGACCAGAACGGCCAGGTGCTGCAGCGCGTTGGCCGGCAACTGGCCCAGAAACAGCGGGCGTATCAGCTCGACCGCGGCGGTCAGCGGCAGCCCCTCGGAAAGAATTCGCATCGCCCTGGGCAACTGGTCGCGCGGAAAGAATACGCCGCTCAAAAACATGGTGGGCGTGAGAAACAGCGTGAAGTAGTAGGTGAAAAAGTCGTAGCCCTTGGCCAGCGCGTTAAAGATCAGCGCGATGCTGGAAAACACAATGCCCACCAGAACCAGCAGCGGCAAGGCCAGCAGCAGCAACGGGCTGTGGCTGATGCCCAGCAGCAGCATCACCGCCAGAATCACCACGGTGCTGAACAGCGCCTTGAACGCCGCCCACAGCATTTCGGCAAACACCACGTCGTCAAGCCGCACCGGGGCATTCATGATGCCGTCCCAGGTGCGCTGCACATGCATGCGCGAAAAAGCCGAGTACAGCGCCTCAAACGACGCGGCATTCATCGCACTGCTGCAAATCGAGCCGCTGGCCAGAAACAGGATGTAGGGCACGGCAACGCCGTCCAGCTGCACCTGCCCGACCAGCGCGCCCAGGCCGTAGCCAAAGGCCACCAGCGTGATCAGCGGCTCGGCAATGTTGCCAACCAGGCTGGGAATCGCCAGCTTGCGCCAGACCAGCAGGTTGCGGCGAAACACCGGCAGCCAGCGCCAGCTGATTTGGGGAGGGGCAAAAATTCCTGGCGCCATGATTTTTTTGTTGAGCTGGATTGGACTTGTCATCACGCGTCCTCCCTGATTTGCCGGCCGGTCAGCTTGAGGAACAGGTCTTCAAGGTTGGCTGGGCGGTGCAGCGTGCGCAGTTGCGGGTGGTCGGCCAGGGCCGCCAGCAGGGGCTTGGCGTCCTGGGTGTAGAAAAA
>JANNXF010000285.1:0-12408 GCA_031409395.1 Polaromonas sp. | reverse complement strand
TTGAGCAGGGTTTTGAGCACCGGAAACAAATCAAGCGCCCTCGCCTCCTGGGCCAATACATCGCGGCCCGCTGCCACGCGCAGGTTTTCACGAACCGTCAGGCCGGTGAACAGGCGGCGGTCTTCGGCCACGTAGCCCAGGCCGGCGCGGGCACGCCGGTGCGGCTGCCACGCTTCAATGGCCACGTCACCGGCAGGTGTGGTGGTGCGAATACCGCCTTCTGTGCGCACCTCCAGGCCCATCACGGCCTTGAGCAGCGTGGACTTGCCGGCGCCGTTCAGCCCCTGCAGCACCACCAATTCACCAGCTTCGACCCGCAGCGACACGTCGAACAAGGCCTGGGCAGGCCCGTAAAAGGCGCTGAGTTTTTCCACCTCAAGCATGGCTGGCGCCCTCGCCCGACGGTTCACCCAGGTAGCGGCTGCGCACCACACGGTCTCTGGAAATCTCCTCAAAAGTGCCCTGTGCGGCCAGCTTGCCCTCGATCAGCACCAGCACGCGGTCGGCCACGCCCGCAACGGCGTCCATGTTGTGTTCGGTGTAGAGCACGGCCAGGCCTTTTCCGGCGTCGCCCGCCTCACCCTGTTTGCCGGTGAGACTTTTCACCAGCGCCATCAGGTGGGCACGCTCTTCTTCGGCCAGGCCGGCGGCAGGTTCGTCCAGCAGCAGCAGCTGGGGGCTGGCCGCCAGCGCCATGGCCAGTTCCAGGCGCTTTTTGGCGCCGTAGGGCAGGCTGAGTGCGTCCTGCGCGGCCAGGTGCGGCAAGCCGGTTTTTTCCAGCAGCGCATGGGCCTGGTCACGGCACTGCCTGTCGAGTTTTTCAAAGGCCGTGATGCCGCGCCCGCCCCGGCTGGCCAATACCGCCAGTTGCACGTTTTGCAGCACGGTCAGCGCCTCGAAGACCTGCGCCACCTGGAAGGTGCGTGCCACCCCGTGCTGCAAACGGGCGCGCGGCGCCAGACCGTCCAGTGTTTTCCCGTTCCACACAATGTGGCCGCGGGTGACGGCGTATTGCCCGGCAATACAGGCAAAGCAGCTTGATTTACCCGCTCCGTTGGGCCCGATCAGCGCCACGCACTCGCCCACGGCCACCTCAAAGCTCACGCCATCGACCGCATGGATGCCGCCAAAATGTTTCACCAGTTGCTGGACCTGCAGCACTAGCGGGCTCCTTGTGGCGTCTGGGCCGCTGCCGGGCGCAAGAGGCGCATGCGTGCCAGCAAACCCAGCAGGCCCGAAGGCGAGGCCACCATGATGAGCATGATGAACACCCCCAGCAGACCGCGCCAGTAGGTCACTTCACGGCCCAGCTCGGCACCCAGGTAGCTCAGTACCACGCTACCCACCACCGCGCCCCAGAGCTGGTGCACGCCGCCTAGCAACACCACCAGCAAGGCATCGACCGAGGTGGAGACGGACGCCAGCGACGGAAACACGGCGCCCTTGTGGGCCGCAAACAGCCCACCCGCCAGACCTGCCAGCACGGCGCTTTCAACAAAGATGCGGTACTTGAGCCAGCCCACCGGCAGCCCTGATGCCGCTGCACGCACAGGCGCATCGCGCCCCGCCTGCAGGGCGCTTCCCATGACCGATTGCGCCAGAAACCGCAGCGCAAACACCGCCACCAGGGCCAGCAGCACCAGCAGCGCGTAAAAAAGCGGCCTGCCGTCGTCGCTCACCAGCGTAAGCCCGATCAGGCCGTTGTCGCCGCCAGTCAGGCTGACCCACTGGGTGGCACCCGCCCAGATGACCTGCGCCAGCGCCAGCGACAGCATGGCCAGGTAGACCCCGGCGCTGCGCACCACGGCCGCGCCAAACACGGCAGCCACCAGCAAGGCGGCGCCGCAACCCGCCGCCAGCGCCAGTGGCAGAGAAGCCCCCCACAGGCTGTGTGACAAGGCGGCCCCATAGCCACCCAGCGCAAAAAAGGCGGCATGGCCAAAACTCACCAGGCCGCCCAGCGCCATCATGGCCTGCAGGCTGATGCCGAAGATCAGCAAAATCAGCGCGTCACCCGCCAGCGTTTGCCAATAAGGCCCGCCCGCCCAGGCCAGGCCTGCCAGCACCATCAATGCCGCGACAGGGGCGACTGTCCAGGCGCGGCCCAGTGCCAGCCCCCGAAACGTCTGCGCCGCTTCACGCACGCTGTCTGCCGGCGAAGCCAACAGGCCATTGAGCCCCTGCGGACGGAACACCAGCACCACGGCCATCGTCAGAAACACCAGAACCAGCGTGGCCTGCGGAAACACACTGATGCCAAACGCATGCACCAGCCCGATCAGCAGTGCCGCCAGAAACGCCCCGCCTATGCTGCCCAGGCCACCGGTCACCACCACCACAAAGGTCTCCACAATCACATTCATGTCCATCTGCAGGTGCGCGGGCTCGCGGGGCAACTGCAGGGCGCCGCCCAGGCCGGCCAGCGCACAGCCCAGCACCACGGCGCCCAGCATCAGCGGCTTGGGGTTCACCCCCAGCGCCGCCAGCATGTTGCGGTCTTGCGTGGCGGCGCGCAGCCGCTGCCCGAACAGCGAACGCTTGAGCAGCCAATGCAGGCCGAGCCAGACCAGGGGGCCCAGCGCGATCATGGCCAGGGCGTAGACCGGAAACAGCTCATCGCCTATTTGCACCGCACCCTTGAGCCCCGGAAAACGCGGCGCAAACACCTCTTCGGGCCCAAAGCCCCACTGCATCGCATCGTGCAGCGCGAGTGTCAGGCCAAAGGTGGCCACCAGCTGGTAAAGTTCAGGCGCTCCCGCCATCCGCCTTAGCAAGAGAAATTCGGCTGCAGCCCCCACCAATCCAGCGCAGGCAGCTCCCAAAAGCATAGCAATCAAGTAGAGCGCTGCGCTTTCGCCCCAGGCAGGAAACCAGTGGGTGACCCAATGCGCCGTGAACAGCGCGCCCAGCATGAAAAAACTGCCGTGCGCAAAATTGACAATGCGGGTGACGCCAAAGATCAGCGTCAGCCCCGCCGCCATCAGAAACAGCGTGGTGGCGTAAGACAGCCCGCCCAGCAGCTGGACCACGGAAAAAGTCACGCCGTCAGTCTAGCCATGTCGTGAATTCCGACGCGTTCACCCTGGGGGTTCTGAAGGTGTTGACCAGCGCCGTCTCGTCGGCATAGCCCAGCGACATGCCGCACACCAGCATCTCGTCTGGCCCGGCGCCGATGTGCGGCAGGATGATTTTGGCAAAGCCGTTCCAGGCGGCCTGCGGGCAGGTGTGCAGGCCGTGGCCGCGCGCCGCCACCATGATGTTCTGCAAAAACATGCCGTAGTCAACCAGCGAGCCGCGTCCCATGACGCGGTCCAGCGTGAACATGAGTCCCACCGGGGCGTCAAAAAAACGGAAATTGCGCTGGTGCTGCGCGTGCATCTTGTCTTTGTCGCCCTTGCCTATGCCCAGCAGGCCATACAGGCCCCAGCCGTTTTCTCGGCGGCGGTCAATATAAGGCGACACCCATTTTTCAGGGTAGTAGTCATATTCTTCTTTGTACTCTGCGGCCAGCGCCGGGTTGGCGCGCAGGGCATCGTGCGCCTGGCAGACTTTTGCGACCAGCGCGTCACGGCTGGGCCCCTGCAGCACATAGGCTTTCCAGGGCTGGGTATTGGTGCCCGAGGGGGCCCGGCTGGCGAGTTCCAGCAGGTGCTCGAGGGTGGCGCGGGGCACAGGTGCCGGCAAGAACTCGCGCATGGACTGGCGACTTTCTATCGCATGGTCCACCTGGTGGACAGGATGGGCGAACACGCTGCCCGAGGCATCGATGGCGGCAAAATCGTTGGCAACAGCGGGGAGAGAAGAAGAAACAGCTTGCTTCATGCCAGGGTCTCCAGTACAGAAAGAAGTTGGGGCGGAAATGGGGCGGGTCGGCGCGTGATGCGGTCGACATACACATGGACAAAATGGCCTTTGGCCGCACACGGCTGGTGGCTGTCGGCCGGAAACAGGGCCACCTCGTAGCGCACGCTCGACGAGCCCATGTGCGCCACGCGAATCCCCGCCACCACCGGCTCGGGAAAGGCCAACGGGGCAAAGTAGTTGCACTGGGTTTCAACCACCAGGCCGATCACGCTTCCCGGCTGGGTGCTGTGAATGTCCAGGGCGCCGCGTTCAATCAGCAGGCCGTTCACAGCGGTGTCAAACCAGCTGTAGTACACGACGTTGTTCACATGGCCATAAACATCGTTGTCGGACCAGCGCGTGGCGATGTCGCGAAACACCTTGTAGGCGCTGCGGGGTTCGGCTTGGGGGCGGATGGGTTTTGTCATGAATGGGTATTTTGCCAGCCGAAACGCAGCCCCTGGCGACAGGCGCAACACCGGTCGGCGGCATCCGCAAGGGCGGCTAGCGCTGCCCCACCGCATGGGCATGCCATCGGGCCCAGTAAGACAGTGCCACGCGGTAGGTAGTGAGCTGCACCTGCACCGTTTCATCAATCTTCACGCCATAGCCGCCGGCCATGGAAAAAGCCAGCGGAATACGGCGCTGCCAGGCCCAGTCAAATACCCGCCGGTCGCGCGCCTCCAGGCCGTCGTAGCTGAGCTTGAGGCGCCCCAGGCGATCGCCCTCGAAGGGGTCTGCGCCGGCCAGAAACAACACCAGCCCCGGCTCAAAGCGGCGATCGAGTTCGTCGAGGGCATGCTCCAGCGCCTGCAGATAAGCGCCATCGGCACAGCCGTCGGGCAATTCCACATCGAGGTCACTGGCCTCCTTGCGAAACGGAAAATTCTTTTGCCCGTGCAGGGACAGCGTGAACACACTGGGGTCTTTGGCAAAAATACAGGCCGTGCCATTGCCCTGGTGCACGTCGAGGTCAATCACCGCCACCTGCAGGGGTTGGCGGTGGTGGCGGTAGCGGCGCGCCCACTCGGCCTGCATCAGGCGGGCTGCTACGGCAGCGTCATTGAACACGCAAAAACCGCCGCCCTTGTCGGTGTAGGCATGGTGCGTGCCCCCGGCCATATTGCCCGCCACGCCCTGGGGCGACGCACTGCCGCCAGCGGGCGCACCCAGCCCCAGCGCCACCCGCGCCGCAGCCACCGTGGCCCCCACCGAGCGGCGCGCCCGTTCGGCCATGCCGGGGCTCCAGGGAAATCCGATTTCCCGCTGGGCCATTGCCGGCAGCGTGCCACGGGCAATTGCATCTATATAGGCAGGGGTGTGCGCCAGCGCCAGTTCGCCGTCGCTGGCGGCAGGCGCCTGCGCCATCTGGACGCCCGGCAGTTCATTGACCACGCGGTCACGCAGCAGCCGGTATTTGGCCATGGGAAAGCGGTGCCCCTCGGGCAGTGACAACACAAAGTTGTCAGCGTAAAAAGCATGCACGTCAGTCAACTCCGCAAGCAAAGCACCCAATGAATCCGTCGTCTTTGCGTTGAACGCAAGCGCCAGCCAGCGATTGTGGCCTGAAGCCATGCCCCGCACTGAATGTGTGACAAAGGCTACCGGGAAGGGTCAAACTAGTGCCCGTCATCTAAAATGTTGCACTGCAACAAAAAATGCTTGCATTGCCACGGGTACTCCCTATAATCGGGCTTATGTTGCAGTGCAGCAATTCAGCGCAAAGCAACTATTTACCGCCCTCAAACTATCTGGAGATTAATTATGCTGACTGCTGAACAAATCATGGCCTCCCACAAAGCCAACATCGAAACCCTGTTTGGTCTGACCCACAAAGCCTTCGAAGGCGTTGAGAAACTGGTCGAACTGAACGTGCAAGCCACCAAGGCTGCCCTGGCCGAAACCGCCAACCACGCACAAGCCGTGATGGGCGTGAAAGACGCACAGGAACTGATGGCCCTGCAAGCCGGCTTCGTCCAGCCCCTGGCCGAGAAAACCGCTGCTTACAGCCGTCACCTCTATGACATCGCTTCTGCCGCTGGTGCTGATCTGGGCAAGACCCTTGAAGCCCAGACCGCCGAATCGCAAAAGAAATTTGCTGGCCTGGTCGATACCGCTGCCAAAAACGCACCGGCCGGTTCCGAGACCGCTGTTGCCGTGATGAAAAGCGCCGTGGCTGCTGCCAACAACGCGTTTGAATCCATGCAAAAAGCCGTCAAGCAAGCCAGCGACATGGCCGAAACCAACTTCAACACCGTTGCTGCCCAGGCAGTGAACGCCACGAAAACCGCTGCCAAGACGGCCGTCAAGCGTTAATTCTTACTGAACATCCGGCGCCTTGCGCGCCTTCATGTCCACGGAGCCTGTTACCGAAATCCTGTTCCAACGGGCAAGATTTCAAACCAGTTGTCTCCTCGGGTCCTTCCAGAAATTCAGTTTTACGGACCCGATTAAGCCCAATCGAAAGATTGGGCTTTTTTTTGCCTGATGCAGACTGAAATTAGCTTACGGCCTCATAAAACCGGGCGCCATCAGCTATTTTTTTCATCGCAAAACTGGTGTGGCACGCAGCGCTACCTGCCCACTGCGGTCATCAGCTCGGTCACGCTCACCATGCGTCCGTGCAGCGGCAGGATGCGTTCCACCGCCAGCTTGTTCTGCTCGATGTTCTGCACCAGGCTCAGGTGATTGCCGTTGGGCGGCGTGGGCGCGGGAGCGTTGGGCGCGCCCGGGGTGAAGGCATCGGCCTGAATCAGGATTTTTTCCCGGGGCAGGTAGACCATTAAAAAGCCCTGGGCATGCACACTGCCCCGGATTTCCAGAATCTCCAGCGTTCGCACACCGTCTGTCAGCACGCGTTGGCCGCTGACCCCTTCAACGGTGACGCCCCGACCCGACCTGGCCAGCGCATCAGGTTTGACGCGATTGGGGTTGGCCAGTGCCGTGTCGAACCAGGGTTTGGCACTGGCGCTGGTGACCAAAATCAGGCCCTCGGCCGCTGCGGTGCGCAAGCCGCCAGAGTGGTCAAAATGGTGGTGCGAATTGATGGCGTAGCGCAGCGGTTTGCCCGGCACCAGCCGGCGCGCCTCGGCCAGCACCGCCGCCGTGCGGCCGTCGTACAGCGGCGCCTCTACCAGCACGGCGTAGTCCTTCATCTCGACCAGAACACTGTTGTGGGAGCCTCCCGCCAAAAACCACACACCGTCAGCCGCTGCGGTGCTGGCGACGTTTTCCTTGAACTGGCGCACCAGTTCAGGCGCGGCCATGCCGGCAGCCCCGTTGGCTTGCACCTCGGTGATGGTGATGTCCAGCACGTCCGAGCCGCCCATGGACTGGCGCATGCGGGTGGGGAACTTCACGCCCGCATGGTCTTTGTAGCCGGTATAGGTGATGACCGAATCGGTGTCACCCGCCACCGGGCTGGGCTGGCGGGAATCCACCCGCTCGACCAATCCTTCGGCATTGACATAGGCCGTGGCCTCAAACCGGCCCGGCTCGGTAAAAGACAGGGCGGTGTAGCGCTTGCCGTCGAGCGTGCGGGTGCTGGCGCTGGCCTTGTTTTTGCGCGCCGCCTTGAGCACGCCGTGCGGCGATGTCCACAAATCATGGACGCGGCCTTCCAGCGCCACCGGTGAAGCCACCGGCGCAGGGCCGACCATGTTCCAGGCCAGATCGCCCTGCAGCATGGCCACCGCACGCTGCTCGCCCTGCCCCATCAGCGGCACGGCGCCGCCGCCATTGGGTTCGGCCCGCGACAGCGCGGTTTCCTGGCGCATGGCGGCATTGTCGTAGTCCAGCGCGCGCGAAAAGCCTGAATAAACAGTCTTGGGCCACGGCGTACCGGCCAGGTAGGCCTGGCCAAAAATACTGCCGGTGCCAGTGCCCGCAAAGCGCAGCGTTTTCAGCTCTGCACCACCCATGGCGGCTTCTGCCCGGGCGATGGTGGCCGCCGCATCAGGCGGCGGCTGGGTGGCGCAACCGGCCAGAAAAAAAGTACCCCCTGCGACAAGGCAGGCGGCAATCGACAGGGCATGGCGGCGAGGGGTGTTCATGGCGGCGTCCTGGTGAGAAGGGTTTAGGGCTACCTATTGTGAAACTTTGCGCCGACCTTGGGAAGCGACCGTGGCTGAAAACCTGGCAAGCCAACAGCGCACTGCCCGCCGTTCATTCATTCATCTGCAGCAGATCGGCCCTAATGGGCTGGCACCCCACCCGCCTCCAGCTTCGCACGCAGCGCCGGCAAAGCCGCCAGCATGGCCGCCCGGCCGGCGTCTATGGCGCGCTGCCGGGCTGAAAAATCAGCACTCTTCAGGCCCACGAGTGAGGGCCGCACCACCACATCGGCCTCTTTCAGCTCGTACTGGTTGATGCTTTTGCCCATGATGGCAAAGGTCTGCAGCAGTATTTGCAGCGTGCCCTCGGCCGGGTTGGCTTCGGGCGGGCTGGAAATATCAACCGCAATCACCAGATCTGCGCCCATCTGGCGGGCAAAACGCACCGGCACCGGCGACACCAGGCCGCCATCCACGAACTCGCGGCCATTGATCTTGACCGGCACAAACACCGCCGGTACGGCGCTCGACGCCCGCACGGCCGTGCCGGTGTCGCCGCGCTGAAACAGCACGGCCTGCCCGCTGTTCAGGTCAGTGGCCACAATGCCGAGCGGAATGGCCATGTTTTCAATCAGCCGGCCGCCCACCAGCTCGTTGACATAACGGGCCAACGCATCACCCCGAAACATGCCGCGGCCAAAAATCGGCAGCATCCAGTCGGTGATGGCGACCTCTTCCATGCCCAGGGCGGTCTGCTGCAGCTGGGCACTGGTTTTGCCGCTGGCATAAATGGCGGCCACCAGGCTGCCGGCCGAGGTGCCGACCACCAATTGCGGCTTGAGCCCGGCTTCTTCGAGCACGGCAATCACCCCGACATGGGCAAAACCGCGCGCCGCGCCGCCGCCCAGCGCCAGGCCTATCTTCAGGGGCTTTTTCACCACCGGTTCGGTGACGGCTGGCGTCACGGGTGTGACCGTCCTGTCTGCGGGTGCGGTGGCACAACCAGCCAGCAGCAAGAGCGGAAAAACCAGCCAAAACAGACTCTTAAAACGCAAATCCCTACAAAAGATAAAGCAATTGAGAACAATTCGCGTTTGTATTAAACTCATCACATTCCAACCTTCAGGATTTCTCAACATGTTCAAAAAAGCTTCGTCATTTGCCGCCACTGCGCTGGCCGTTGCCGCCCTGTTTGGCGCAGTGGGTAGCGTCAGCGCACAGGAACAGGTCGTCAACCTGTATTCTGCACGCCACTACCAGACCGACGAAGCCCTGTACGCCAACTTCACCAAGGCCACCGGCATCAAGGTGAACCGCGTGGACGCCGACGACGCCGGTATTTTGGCCCGCCTGAAGGCCGAGGGCGCCGCATCGCCGGCCGACGTGATTTTGCTGGTGGACGCGGCCCGCCTGGGCAAGGGTGATGCCGATGGCCTGTTCAAGCCCATCAAATCGGCGGCCCTCGAAGCCGCCATTCCGGTCAATCTGCGCGCCAAGGCCAGCGCCGACGGCACCACCTGGTTTGGTTTTTCGACCCGTGCCCGCGTGGTGGTGTACGACAAGCTGAAGGTTAAAAAAGCCGACGTGGACACCTACGAAGAGCTGGCCGATCCGAAAAACAAGGGTTTGCTGTGCACCCGCTCGGGTTCGCACCCCTACAACCTGTCGCTGTTCAGCGCCGTCACCGAGCACCTTGGCGAAGCCAAGGCCGAAGCCTGGCTCAAGGGTCTGGTGGCCAACATGGCGCGTGACCCCAAGGGCGGCGATACCGACCAGATCAAGGCCGTGGCCAGCGGCGAATGCGGCATTGCGCTGACCAACACCTACTACCTGGCGCGCATCATGCGCTCCAACACCCCTGAAGACCGAATTGTTGCCGACCGCGTGGGTGTGGTGTTCCCGAACCAGGACAGCTGGGGCACACACGTCAACATCGCCGGTGCCGCCGTGGCAAAAAATGCCAAGAACACCGACAACGCTGTTCGGTTCATGGAATACATGGCCAGCCCCGAGGCGCAAAACTACTTTGCCAACGGCAACAACGAGTGGCCGGTGGTGCCCAGCGTGAAGATCAGCAACCCGGCCCTGCAGGGCATGACGGGCGGCAGTTTCAAGTCTGAAACCATTCCCATCAGCGCCGTGGCTGCCAACCAGCTGAAAGTTCAGCAAATGCTGGACCGCGTGGGCTACAAGTAAGCCGGACGCGCTCTGGACAAGCCCGGTAGTCGCCAGACTGCCGGGCTTTTTTCATGGGCCATAATGGCCGTTTGCATTGACGTTTACGTAAAGGTAAACGTCCCTCAAAACCCAACTCAAGGACACACCATGGACATCGCAGGCAAAGTATTTATCGTCACCGGCGGCGCATCGGGCCTGGGTGAAGGCACGGCCCGCATGCTGGTGGCCAACGGGGCCAAGGTTGTCATTGCCGACATGCAGGCCGACAAAGGCGAATCGATTGCAGCGGAACTGGGCGCGGGCGTGGCCGCTTTCGTCAAGTGCGACGTCAGCCAGGAGGCCGACGGCCAGGCCGTGGTGGCCAAAGCCGTGTCCATGGGCAAGCTGATGGGCCTGGTCAACTGCGCCGGCATTGCACCGGCCGAAAAAACCGTGGGCAAAAACGGCGCGCACACGCTGGGCGCGTTCACCAAATGCATCACCGTGAACCTGGTGGGCAGCTTCAACATGATTCGCCTGGCGGCCGACGCCATGTGCCAAAACGAGCCCGAAGCCACCGGCGAGCGCGGCGTGCTGATCTCGACCGCCTCGGTCGCCGCCTACGACGGCCAGATCGGCCAGGCCGCCTACAGCGCGTCCAAGGGCGGCATTGTCGGCATGACGCTGCCGATTGCCCGCGATCTGGCGCGCAACGGCATCCGCAACATGACGATTGCCCCCGGCATTTTTGGCACGCCCATGCTGTTTGGCATGCCGCAAGAGGTGCAGGATTCGCTGGCCGCCGGTGTGCCCTTCCCCTCGCGCCTGGGCACGCCGCAAGACTACGCCCGCCTGGCCAGGCACATCATTGAAAACGACATGCTCAATGGCGAAGTGATTCGCCTGGACGGCGCGATCCGGCTGGCGCCGCGCTGACAGCCGCCGCGGGTTTACTATCAATTCAATGGCTGGCTGCGCCCGTGTTGATTGGGCCAAAGGCTTAAAACACTGTCTGCAGGCTGGCTCATAGGGGTTTTCATGACGGTTGGCGTCACACCATGAAAAAAGGGCTGGCCACTGCCCTGAGTGCCCTGCTTGCGGCCCTGCTTGCCGGGTGTGCCGCCGCGCCAGCGTCCTGGACAACCACCGCCCCGCCGCAACCCGAGGGCGCTTCAGGCTACACCGCCAAACCCGGCTGGGCCACCACCCGGTTTGCCGTGGCTGCCGCCAACCCCCTGGCCACCGAGGCAGGCTACCAGATCCTGAAGGCCGGAGGCTCGGCGGTAGATGCCGCGATTGCCGTGCAGATGGTGCTCACGCTGGTCGAGCCGCAGTCCAGCGGCATTGGCGGCGGTGCGTTTTTGCTGCACGCCGCTGGCGGCAAGGTCGAAGCCTTTGACGGCCGGGAAACCGCGCCCGCGGCCGTTGACGAAAGCCTCTTGATGGGCGCAGACGGCAAACCGCTGGCCTTTTACGATGCGCTGGTCGGCGGCCGCTCTGTCGGCACGCCGGGCACGGTGCGCATGCTGGAAATGGCGCACCGGCAACACGGCAAGCTGCCCTGGGCGCAGCTGTTTGACCCGGCGATTCAACTGGCCGAGGCGGGCTTCAAGGTCAGTGTGCGGCTGAACACGCTGCTCAGGGACGAGAAGTATCTGAAGAACGATGCGCTGGCGGCAGCCTACTTCTACCAGCGCGATGGCCGTCCGCAAGACGTCGGATCGACGCTGCGCAACCCCGCCCTGGCCGAGGTGCTGCGCCAGATTGCCCGCCAGGGCGCCAGCGCGCTGATGACCGGCCCGGTAGCACAGGCCATCGTCAGCAAAGTGCAGGGCCACCCGGGCAATCCCGGCAAACTGGCCTTGAGCGACCTGGCGGGCTACCAGCCCCTGCGACGCGAGCCGCTCTGCTCGGACTACGCCGTCCAGGGCAAAACCTTTCGCCTGTGCGGCATGCCGCCGCCCAGTTCGGGCGCAGTGGCTATCGGGCAGATTCTGGGCATCTTGAGCCACACCAACGCGGCCACCCTGCCCCTCGTCACGGGAATGGGCGGCATGCCAGGCAGCACCGGGCCCACACCTTCTGCCGACTGGCTACACCTGTACACCGAAGCTTCCCGCCTGGCTTTTGCCGACCGCGCCCAATACCTGGGTGACCCCGATTTTGTGCAGCCGCCCGGCGGCAGTTGGATGACTTTGCTGGCCCCGGCCTACCTGAGCGAACGCGCCCAATTGATCCAGCAGCAAGCGGGCGGCCAAAGCATGAAAGTGGCCGCGCCGGGCGTGCCGGGCCAGGTGAAAACAGCCTACGCGCCCATGCCCGACCAGCCCGAGTACGGCACCTCGCACATCAGCAT
>JANNXF010000284.1:0-3093 GCA_031409395.1 Polaromonas sp. | reverse complement strand
CGGGACGAACTGGGTATTGACTACACCCGTTCCAACGTGCTGGGCGAGCGCGATGGCGTGCTGACCGGTGAGCTGGTGGACCAGCCCTGGGGCGATATTTGCGATGGCGACGAAAAACGCAAGATGCTGCTGGAGACCTGCGCCCTGCTGGGCATCAAGCCGCAGCAGGCGATTGCGATGGGTGACGGTGCCAATGACCTGCCCATGATGGGTGTGGCGGGCCTGTCGGTGGCCTACCACGCCAAGCCTGCCGTGCGTGAACGCGCCATGGTGGCCATCAACCAGGGCGGCCTGGACCGCCTGCTTGAAGTGCTTGCCTGACAGGGCCGCCCACGCCGTTTTCTTTGCCTGCCCGCCCCACTGGTCTTGCCCTTGTTCAAAAAATTCGAAGAACTTCTCCACCCCTATCCAGCCGCTGAACCAACGCTACCGCCCACCGGCTTCATGGCGTTCATCTGGGCCTGCAGCCAGGGCACGCGCGGCTACATTGCGGCGCTGGCGGGACTGTCGGCCGTGATCGCCGCTTTTGAGGCCCTGATGTTCGCCATGCTGGGCCATATGGTGGACTGGCTGGCCCGCACGCAGCCGGCCAATTTATGGGCCGAACACGGCGGCACACTCACCGTGCTGGCGGCCATCGTGGTGGCCAGCATTGGCCTGGTGGCGCTGCAAACCATCGTCAAGCACCAAAGCCTAGCGATCAATTTCCCGATGCGTCTGCGCTGGAACTTTCACCGCCTCATGCTGGGCCAGAGCATGGCTTTTTACCAGGACGAGTTTGCCGGCCGCCTGACCACTAAAGTGATGCAGACGGCGCTGGCTGTGCGCGACACGCTGTTTGTGCTGGCCGACGTGCTGGTGGCGATGGGCGTGTACATCGCCACCATGACGCTGCTGGCTGCTGCGTTTGATGCGCGGCTGGTGGCGCCTTTTCTGATCTGGTTCGCGCTCTATGTGGCGTCACTGTTTTTCTTTGTGCCCCGGTTGGGCAAGGTCAGCAAGCAACAGGCCGACGCCCGCTCGCTGATGACGGGCCGCATCACCGACGCCTACACCAACATCACCACCGTCAAGCTGTTCTCACACTCGCAGCGCGAGGCATCTTTTGCCCGGTCGGCCATGCAGGAGTTCATGAAAAGCGGCTACAGCCAGATGCGGCTGGTCAGCGCCTTTGAAATCGTCAACCACACGCTGAGCATGGGCCTGATCCTGGGCATGGCGGGCACCTCGTTGTGGCTCTGGGGCCAGGGCCAGGTGGGTGCTGGCGCGGTGGCGGCGGCCACGGCCATGGCGCTGCGCCTGCAGGGCATGTCGCACTGGATCATGTGGGAAACCACCGGCCTGTTCGAAAGTGTGGGGACGGTACAGGACGGCATCAACACCTTGTCGCGCCCACGGGCCATTGAAGACAAGCCCGACGCGGTGCCGCTGGATGTACCGCGCGGTGAAGTGCGGTTCGAAAATGTGGGCTTCAGCTATGGCGGCGGGACGCGCGTCATTGACAACCTGAGCCTGACCGTTCGGCCCGGAGAAAAAATCGGCCTGATCGGTCGCTCGGGCGCAGGCAAGTCCACACTCGTCAACCTGCTGCTGCGCTTTCACGACCTGAACGCCGGCCACGTGCTGATTGACGGGCAAAACATTGCCGATGTGACCCAGGACAGCCTGCGCAGCCATATTGGCATGGTGACGCAAGACACCTCGCTGCTGCACCGTTCGGTGCGCGACAACATCACCTACAGCCGGCCGCACGCCAGCGATGCCGACATGCGGCTGGCAGCCAGCCGCGCAGAGGCCGACGGTTTTATTGCCCAACTGACCGACCCGCATGGCCGCAGCGGGTTTGATGCCCATGTGGGCGAGCGTGGCGTGAAGCTGTCGGGCGGGCAACGCCAGCGCATTGCGATTGCCCGCGTCATGCTGAAAGACGCGCCAATATTGCTGCTTGACGAAGCCACCAGCGCCCTGGACTCAGAGGTCGAGCTGGCCATTCAGACCAGCCTGAACACGCTGATGCAGGGCAAAACCGTGATTGCGATTGCGCACCGGCTGTCGACCATTGCCGCCATGGACCGGCTGATTGTGCTGGACCAGGGCAAGATTGTGGAAGAAGGCGACCACCGCACCTTGCTGGCCAGCGGCGGCCTGTACGCCAGGCTGTGGACACACCAGAGCGGCGGCTTTCTGGCCGATCAGTTCGCCGACCCGGCGGGCTGACAGCGTCGAGGCGGTCAGCCACCCTTGCGGCTGCGCACACGCCCCGGCACATCGCTGGAGGCGGGCACGACGCCCACTGCATGCCGCTGGCCGTTGCAGACTTCATGGCTGATGGCCAGGTTTTCCAGGTGGCTGTTGCCACCTTCGCTCAGGGGCTGAATGTGTTCGAGTGTTGCCGCGTCTGGCGTGACGTGTTCACCGCAGACCCAGCAGGGCACCACGCCATGAAGCTGGCGTGCCACGGTTTTGTACATCTTGTCGCGGGTATGGCCCAGCCGGCTCATCGGTCAGCCCCCGGGGCAGCCAACGGCTGCAGCACCAGCCCAAAGCACCCCTCAATCAAGCCGGGCTGGCCGCGTGTCTGACGGGTGCATGAACGAGTCTTCCCAATCGCTGGAAAACCGGTCAGGTTTTCTCTCGGACCCCTTGAGGGTGCCGGTGCCTTCGGTGTTGAAACCAACGCCACGCGCCCCGGAGGGCTGCGTCCCGTTGCGCGTGTCCTTGTTCAGCTCTTTCATGGCGGCCTCTTTGGCGGCCTTGACTTTTTCTTTGGTGAACGCAGCCAGTTCGGCGTGGAACGGTGAGTCGCCGATACGCGCCTCGCGCTGGGCCTGGGCCTGTTCGGCGGGGGTTTCCCCCAGAAAGGCGGCACGCATGGCGTTACCACTGGGCAGGCGGGTACCGCGCACCACCGTGTACGAGATGCCGCAATCCCACAGCAGGGTTTCCTTGAACTCAAAATTGTCATGGCTGAGGCCGCGCTTGCTGGGCACATCGACGCAACCGACGACCTTGCCGTCTGTCGTGCAGACAGTGAACGTGGTGTAGACGCCACTGAGCAGTTCCAGCCAGCGCTCGCCATGCGCCCGGCCCTTT
>JANNXF010000283.1:0-1854 GCA_031409395.1 Polaromonas sp. | reverse complement strand
CCACAAAACACTCAGAGTTTTTGTAGCTGGCAGCCAATTTGGCATGGGCTTGCAAGCCGCCCCGCACGGCGCCCCAATGCGCCCAGGCCTGCGGCTGCAGCTTGATCCATTGCAGGCGCTCAAGCATGCGGCTGGCCACTTCCTCGTGCAGCCAGGGTGACGCGAGCGGGGCCGTGCGCTGCCAGCGGCTGACGGCAAGAGGATCGAGCGTGGGTGGGCGCTGGGTAGAGGTCATGAAGCAGACAAATCAAAAGGGCCAGAAATGCCGGGCCGCCGCCCGGTCAGGCGAGAACGACACCGCGAACGGCAAACAGCGAAAACATGCAGCCGAGTATATTGACACGGTGTTCACGCGACTGCTCTCCCCCAGCCCCCTCCTGCGCCGCCTGCCCGGCCTTGTCAGCCAGTGTGCGGTATGCCGGACCTGGCCGGCGCAGGCGGTGTGCACGCCCTGCCTGGCCCGCTTTGCAGCGCCCGTGCCGCGTTGCACCGGCTGTGCGCTGGCTTTGCCCGCCGACCTGTCCATGGGGCTGCGCACCGGCCCTGGCCTTTGCACTGCTTGCTTACGCGAACCGCCGCTGCTGCACAAGACCTTGGCCGCCGTGCCCTACGCCTACCCTTGGTCCAGCCTGGTGACCCACTACAAATTTGGCGGGCAGCACGGCTGGGCGGGATTTTTTGCCGGGCTGATGCTCACCGCCCCGGGCGTGGCCGAAGCCTTGGGCGAGCTGGACACCCACGACTGGGTATTGCCGGTACCGCTTTCTGCCGAACGCCTGCAAACCCGCGGCTTCAACCAGGCCTGGGAACTGGCGCATGCGCTGGCCCGGCAAAGCCAGACCCGCGCCCAGACCGACGCCCGACTGTTGCTGCGCATCCGGCACACGCGTCCCCAGAGCCAGCTCAGGCGCGAAGCCCGGCTGGCCAACGTCAAGGGCGCTTTCCAGGTCGAGCCCCTGCGGTTTGCCGACCTGGGCGGCCGGCGCGTGCTACTGGTTGATGACGTCATGACCAGCGGTGCGTCGCTGTTGACGGCAGCCCAGGCCTTGCAGGCCGCAGGCGCAGCGCAGGTGACGGCCGTGGTGCTGGCCAGAACCCAGTGAACCGCGGCCGGGTGCAGCCGCCCGGCGACAATTGGGCCATGTTCAATATTGTCCTCGTCGAACCCGAAATCCCGCCCAACACCGGCAATGTGATTCGCCTGGCCGCCAACACCGGCTGCCGCTTGCATCTGGTGGAGCCGCTCGGCTTTTCGATGGACGACAAGCACATGCGGCGCGCCGGGCTGGACTACCACGAGTACGCACAAATCCTGTGCCACCGCAGCTGGCAAGCCCTGCTGGAGAGCGAGCACCCCCCCGCAGACCGGCGCTTTGCCATGACCACGCAAGGCGCCAGCAGCGTCTACGACATGCGCTTTTTGCCCGGCGACTGGCTGGTGTTTGGCGCTGAAACCCGGGGGCTGGCGCCCGAAGTGCGCGAATCGTTTGCGCCCGGCCAGCGTCTCAAGCTGCCGATGCAAGCGGGGCAGCGCAGCCTGAACCTGTCCAACAGTGTGGCGGTGACGGTATTTGAAGCCTGGCGGCAAAACGGTTTTAGCGGCGCCGCACCCTGGCCCGCCGCCGCACCAACCAGCGCCTGAGGCGCCAGGATGGCAGGATGGCAGGGCCAATAACGCACCGCCAAGGTGCGTTTATTGCCCGCTGCAGGGCGCTTGACAGCTTGCTGACAGCCAAGTCGATTTTCATGTCCCGGGGGCGACACTTGGCGGCGGTTTTTAGGCCCTTCCACCTACGCCGCCAATGTCCACAGTTGGCATGGTTGGCCAGTTGGATATCACCAATCAGGCGGTTG
>JANNXF010000282.1:0-7861 GCA_031409395.1 Polaromonas sp. | reverse complement strand
GAGTTCGTTGTCGACTGGAGTCAGCTCGCTTTCGACTTCAACCTCTACTGGTATTAGTTCGCTGTCGACTGGCGTGAGCTCTTTGTCGACTGGGGTCAGCTCGCTTTCAACGTCCACGTCGACTGGCATCAGCTCGCTGTCGACGTCAACCTCAACCGGTATCAGCTCGCTGTCGACTTCAACCTCAACCGGAATCAGTTCGCTGTCGACTGGGCTAAGTTCACTGTCGACCGGAGCCAGCTCGCTCTCAACCGGATACAGTTCGCTTTCGACCACTGTGAGTTCTCTGTCGACCGGTGTGAGCTCTATCTCAACCGGGGTAAGTTCACTGTCCACCGGTGCCAGCTCACTCTCAACCGGGTTCAGCTCGCTTTCGACCACTGTAAGTTCGCTGTCCACCGGGGTAGGGTCTATTTCCACAGGCTTTATCTCACTGTCCACCTCGACCTCCACCGGCATCAGCTCCCTGTCTACTGGCGTGAGCACGGCAACGTCAGGCACAGCCAGTTTGTCCACTGCACTTGCCCCACTCGTATCGGCTGCAAATACGGCAGCGATCAACGGGGGGTCGGTGATCGGAAGCACAGCCGGCGGTGCCATAGGGGGAGGCCTACAAAGCCAGGGATCAACACTTAACGGAACAACGCTTCAAACTATTGCATTGCCTGCTGGGTGTACTGTCGCAAACGGTGCAGACACAACCGCCACAGGTTTGTGTGCCAGTGCCGGTACGCGTGCGGGTGTCAATGGCGCTACAGCAACTGTTTCTGCCACCGGAGCTACGGCCTACGGCTCGCAGTCGCTTGCCCAGGACACCAACACAACGGCCATTGGTTTCCGTGCCACTGCCACCAACGCGGGCTCTGTCGCCATCGGTTACCAGGCACGCGCCATTGCCGATCCGGCTACCGCTGTAGGCGCCAATTCACTCGCTTCTGGCAACGATTCGGTCGCACTCGGCGCAGGCGCTCAGGCTACTGCCAACCGCGGCGTGGCGCTCGGTGCGTTCTCGGTCGCAGATCAGGCCAACACCGTATCCGTAGGGTCCACCGGCAACGAGCGACGCATTACCAACGTCGCGCCAGGTGTGAACCCGACCGACGCCGTCAATGTGTCCCAGCTTGGAAATATTCAACAAGGCTTGAACGACGTCTCACGAATTGCCTACTCAGGTATTGCCATGAGCATGGCAATGGCCGGCACCTACATGCCCAACCTCGAAGGAGGCGAAAAAGCGCTGGGGGTTGGTGTGGGTAACTACCGCGGGTATGGCGCACTGGGCGTCAACTTCAAAGCCCTGAACGATGATGGCAAGAGCGCATGGGGTTTCGGTGTGTCCACCACGGGCAAGGAGTGGGGGTTCAACTTCGGTGCAAGCTGGAAATGGCGTTAAGTAAGGTACATTGAAAACGTCATTCATCGCTGAGCGGCGATCTTTCGGCGCCCGGCCGTCGTCCAGCTGCTTTTGAAGTTATAAACCATGCGCATTGGCATTTCAGTCATCACACACAAGGGCCAGAACATCTGGGAAAACGGACTGGGGCAAAACGTCATTTTTCTGGCCCAGTCCTTCCAGAAACTGCCTTTCGTTCAATCCGTCATTTTGCTCAACGCAGGTGATCAGAACGAAATGCCCTCTCAAGTGAACCTTGAAGGATCGGGCTTGCAGTTGATGTCAGCGCAAGAGTCAACCGAGCATATTGATGTTGCCATTGAAATGGCAGGCGGGCTCGATGTGAAGTGGCTTGATTACATAAGAGCGCGAGGAAAAAAAGTAGTTTGGTACTGCGCTGGCCAACCTTACGTCGGGCTGATTGAGCCCACGGTATTTGAAACCCCGGGGTTTTCCAGCCGGCCAGATCGCTGTGATGAAATCTGGGCCCTGCCAAAAGACTTCTCGGCATTTTCGCCCATGCTGCGCGCGTTCCACAGATGTCCTGTTCATGAAGTTCCTTATATATGGTCGTCACAATTTCTTGAGCAGCGCGTGGAAGAGCTGGAAAAGTCAGGCTATTCCTTCGGCTACAAAAAGCGTCTTCCAGACACGACCGGCAGAACACCTGGTTTGCGTGCCGCAATCTTTGAACCCAATGTGTCCGTGGTCAAATGTTCCAGCATTCCCATGCTGATTTGCGACGAAGCCTTTCGCGCAGAACCAGAAAAAATTGATTTCATGCATGTACTCAATACCCTGCATTTCAAGGATCACCCTACCCTGCTTTATCTGGCGAATTCACTCAACCTGGTGCAACAGCAAAGAGCTGTTTTTCAGGGCCGCCATGATTTCGCAGGCTACATGGTTCAGCACGCCGACGCAGTGGTCTCTCACCAGTGGCAAAACGACCAGAATTACAGCTACCTTGATGCGCTGTACGGTAACTATCCCTTAATCCACAACTCCCCCTGGCTGCGTGACGCCGGGTATTACTATCCCGACTTCAATACGCTTGAAGGCGCCAGGCAGTTGTTGTTCGCAGCAGCCCAGCACGACACCCAGCTTGACAGCTACCGCAGCCGATCCGCCAGCGTGATTACAGCAGTGAATCCCTTTTCTCACGCCAACCTCCAGAGTTACGCACGCCGTCTGCAGCACCTTTGCGGCAACAGGGCCAATGCCGGTGTATCCGAATGAGTCAATTGCAAGCCACAGAAAAAATGACGGATGGCAGGGGTCAGAGTGAACCCCTTCGTCTGCGGGTAGGAGTCTCCATTTTTGTCCGCAAAGGCGAACAATCCCTATGGGAAAACGGTATCTACCAAAACTGCCTGTTTTTGGTGATGCTGTTATTGCGCGCACCGAACGTGAGCGAAACCTATCTGGTCAGCGGCGGCGGAGACGGCGACGCAAGCGATGCGCAGCGGTTCATGGCGGATTCGCCAGTTCCCATTATTGACATGGCTGCAGCGGCTGACAAGCTCGACGTCATGATTGAAATGAGCGCGCAATTGAGCCGGGACTGGGCCGTCAGCTTTCGCGAACATGGCGGAAAAATTGTCACCATGCGGGTGGGAAACGACTATGTCATCGACATTGAGCGGATGATCTTCAACAAACCCCATGGGCTGCTGATCGCAGGCACGCCCTACGATGAAATCTGGACACTGCCGGAATACGAACGCTCCTGCATGCATTACTTTGGCAGCACCATGCGGGCGCCGGTTCGGTTGATGCCCCATTTATGGAGCCCCCTTGTACTCGATAGGGCAGCAGCCACTCTGCCAGAGGGGCAGGTTTTTGGGTACAACGCTGGCCAGAAAAAATGGCGAATGGGCATTTTTGAGCCCAACATCTGCATGGTCAAAACCAGCCATTTGCCCATGCTGCTGGTTGATCTGGCGCACCGGGCCAAACCGCACCTGATCGGGCAACTACGGGTCTACAACACCTTTCACCTGAGGGAACACCCGAGCTTTGTCAACTTTGCCAACAGCCTGGATATAGTGGCCCACGGTCTGGCCACATTTGAAGGCCGATTTCCTGCGTACCAATGCCTGGCGACCCAGGTGGATGCCGTGGTTTCCCACCATTGGGAGAATGGGCAAAATTATCTGTACTACGAAGTGCTGCACGGTGGCTACCCCTTGATCCATAATTCCACCTTCCTTCGTGATTGTGGTTATTTTTATCCAGGGTTTGACTGCGAAGAAGGTGGATTGGCGGTGCTGCAGGCCTTTGCCCAGCATGACGCAGACTTGCAAAGCTACCGTAGCAAATCCCGGGATTTTTTGCAGACACTGCATCCGGAAAACGACGAGAACGTTCGTACCTACAACGAGGCGCTGGTCAATTTATACCGCGTGGCTTGACTGTGCTGTCCCTATCCACCACGTCAAACGGCGCTCGCTGGCTTCATGTTCTGGCAGCAGTCGTTCTGTTGGCATCTGGGCCCCGTGTCTCGGGGCAGGTTTCACCAGCGCCACCGCAACGCCCTTCGGCTGCGCCCAACGCCAGCCCGCCCCTGGACGCCCTGACAGCGGCCGCCACCAATGTGGGCATCAAACGCTGCCTGCCAGCCATCTCCAGATTGTCGTCGCTCACCGTCAATGGCAGCACCGGTAACGACGTGCTGGTGGATTGGGACCGTAAAAGTCCCGACACAGGCCCTTTCTTTTCACTGAGCGGCGTAGAGTACAAAAATGCATCCCTCGCTTTTTCTTTGACAGCAGTTCCCGACAGCTCAGGTGGCTGCTCGGTGGCTGCAGAGCGCATTTCGGTGGCGCCGTTTACCTGCAAGAGCATTGCCCAGCAGGAATTGGGCGGCTACAAGGCAACACAGCTGCTGGCCACATTTACGGTGTATGTCGACGAGCGTGATCGCGGCGCTTCCGTCACGCTCATTGACTCTCCGCCTGGCTGCCTGATCATTCGGCGCCACGTTGAGTTTGACTGGAAAGACCCCAATGCGAAAGCAACAAGCCGATGACCTGTCAAAGAGCTGGGTTCCAAAATCATGCTGTCGGCAAGTGCCCCGATAGCCCGATGAGATGCCCGCGCAATACCTGGCTGCGAGTCACTGGGTGACCATGCACTCCTTGCGCGTAGGAATCACGATTGGGCTGCACCACGAAGCCGAGACGCTGTGGAATAACGGCATCAAGCAAAACGCGGTGTTCCTGGCCGAGACACTCAGGCATTGCCCAAACGTGGCCTCGGTGGTGCTGGTCAATACGACCGACGTACCCGTGACGCCGGCGCTGCCGTGGGATCTGCAGCGCTGGCCAACACTGGCGTTCAACGAGGCCAAGGACTCGCTCGATGTGCTGATTGAGCTGGGTGGCCAGATCGACGCGGCCCAGACCGACTACATCAAACAGCGTGGCGCAAGGCTGGTGTCTTACTGCTGCGGCTCCGAATATGTTCAGGCCATGGAGTCCATCCTGTTCGGCCGTCCCCTGTGGGGGGCCCATCTTTTCATTAACCAGCGATACGACGACATCTGGATGGTGCCGCAAGTAGATTCGCTCAACCGCCCCTACTTTGAAGTGCTGCGCCGGCACAAGGCACAGTCAGTTCCCTTTGTCTGGAGCCCGATATTTCTCGAGGAGCGCACACGTCATTTGCCCGGAACCGGTCAATACCGGCCACACGCCGGCGCGCGCAGGCTCAGCGTGATGGAGCCGAACATCAATATTGTGAAATTCTGCCTTTACCCCACGCTGATTGCCGAAGAGGCTTACCGGCAGCGCCCCAACTCGATCGAATTGCTGCAGGTGACGAATACCGAGCGCATCGCCACCGACAGCCTGGAGTTCATCGCACTGATGAACCAGCTCGATATTGTGCGCAAGCACAAGGCTGTTTTTCTGGGTCGGCACGAAACACCCGAATTTCTGGCGCAGAACACCGACATCGTGATTTCCCACCAGTTGGAAAACCCGCTCAATTACTTTTACCTTGAAGTCTGCTGGCAAGGCTACCCGCTTGTACACAACGCGCACCTGTGCGCCGACCTGGGTTATTACTACGAGAGCAATGACATTCAGAGCGGTTGTCACAAAGTGCTGGAAATCATTGACGGGCACGACGCCCAGTCAGAGTCTTACACCGCGCGGCAGCGGCAGATCATAGGGCACTACCTGCCAGACAATGAGGACATTGTGAGCAGGTATGACGCTCTTTTGACTCGCCTGATGGCGACAGCACCTGTTTGAGGCCGAGGGCCAGCGCAAGCGCCTGGCCGCTCACTCCCCTCTGCTGGTGATTTCCCGCGCCGTGATCTGGTATTTGAAGTCATCGGGCGCATAGGAGTCGAAACGTCCGGCAGCGTTTTCGGCAATCGGGTACATGAAAAACCCCAGCTTTTCGCCGGCTGACTTTGGCAGCACCACGTCGTGCGCCGTGTTGTAGGCCATCCAGTTGCCTTCCCAGCCACCAAACAGGGCTTTGTTCACGGGCGCCACCACCGGATTCAGCGTGCTTTTAATCCAATCAGCGGTTTCAAGGCGCATGACCTTGGCCACATCGGCCGGGTCCATGGCCACCCAGCCATAGCCCTTAAGGTAAACCTCGGAGCGGCAATGCTGCGCGCCTTTGAGGCTGGCCGGATTGCCCGACAGTTCCTTGTAGCCAAAGGCAGATGGCACCAGGCGAATGCCGTACACATCGCGCGCCGGAATGCCCACCGATCGGCACAGCCCGACATACAGGGCATTCAGGTCAGCGCACTTGCCGCCCAGGTTACCGGTTTCCAGCATGGTCTTGATGTCGCCTTCGCCGCAACCACGCACCTTGGGTTCACGGTAGGTGTTGTTCACCACCCAGTCGTACAGCTTCTGGGCTTTTTCCACATCGGTTTTGGCACCCTGTGTCGCCGCCAGTGCAGTTTTAAGCACGATGTCGTCGGTGGGAATCAAGGCGGTCGCACGGGTGAAATAGCGCAGGGTGGCGGCGTCTTCTGCCGCTGCCGTTTTTTGCGACCAGTCCACTGCACGGCTTTGCGTCTGGACGCGGCTGGTCAGTTCGACAAAAGGTTTTGCCTCGTTGCCTGAAAATTCGGCATACAGCATCTTGGCACCGTCCTGGCCGTCTTGCATCAGGCGGGTGCTGCCGTTGCTGGAGAAACCGCTCTCCAGCGAACGCTGGTAGTCGCTGTTGACCGACGGCACCGGCAACCACACCCGTGTGGCACCGTCCGGCTTGACGATATCAACGCGGGTGGTGACCTCAAACGTGCGCCAGCCACCGCTTTGGGGCGCAAAGTCGCGCCGGGCAGGTGCCTGGGCAAAGCCGAACGAAGGCAGGCTGGCTGCAGCCACAGCGGCAGCGGTGTTTTTAAGGAAGGTACGGCGTACAGTGGTCATGGAAAGCGCTCCTGGTAAGCGGATAAAAGAGAGGGTAACGTGCATCAAGGCAGGTAAAGGTGCCCCGAGAAGTTGTTGAAAGATTTTGGGCCGTCACTGCTTTGCAGACACAGCCTGACGGTCAAAACTCGTTGTGAGATTATCGCCGCTGCAGCGCCCAGGGCGTGTTTACGGTCTTTCGGTTATGGCCCCCCCCCGACTTCAAGGGTTCAGGCCTTCAACAAGCTGGCCACCAGGGCGTCGGCCGCGCTACTGGTCCAGTCAAGCTCGCCGCGCACCCGATGGCGCGGCCGACCACGGCTGTCCAGAGTAAGCGTGGTCGGGAACACCTTCACGCCCCACTGCGCGGCTGCCCGTCCATCGGCGTCCAGCAACACCGGCATGGTCACCCCGGTGCTTTTAGCAAACTGGATCGCGCGCGAGGCCGGTTCCTTGAAGTTGATGGCCAGCACCAGCAGCTTGTCAGGGCCATAGAGGTCAGCCAACTGCTGCAGCGAGGGCATTTCGGCTCGGCAAGGCTCGCACCAACTGGCCCAGAAATTGAGTAGCACCGCGCGTCCGCGCAAATCGCCCAGTTGCCAGGTTTTGCCGGTGATGTCCGGCAGGCTGAACGCAGACACCGGGCCCGACCATTTGCTGACCTCATGGGCCGGGCCCGTGGGGCCCTGGGCATCGGCCAAAGGTACAAAGGCTGCGCCAGTGGCCGCCAGCAGCGTCGTTTGCAGAAAACTGCGGCGAGAACATGGAACAGGGGGGGGCGCGGTGGACATGGCAAGTTGGGTCGTGATAATTCGGGGAACAGGTTTGTCAGGAAAGCGCCAAAAAGATGGTCAACCCCCCAGAGCGTAGCAAAGCTGCTCACCGCTTGCTTTCAAGGCAATTAAGTCCTACAAACGCAGCAGCTAGCCGGTTTTAATTTTCTTGCCACTTACCGTACCAAGGTCGATTTTGAAACTCCTACTCAACACGCCCGACCTGTCGCTTGCGCTGCCGCCAGCGTCCCCGCGGTTCATCAATCTCCACTGCACTCATGACCGTCAAGGCGAGTTGCAGCCGGGGC
>JANNXF010000281.1:0-5035 GCA_031409395.1 Polaromonas sp. | reverse complement strand
CCAGGCTGGCCAGCAGGGTGGGCAGCAGGGGGCGCCACAGGTAGTTGGTCACCACCACGGCGTCGAACTGGCGGCCCGCAAAAGGCCAGGGACCGTTCTCGATGTCAGCCACCACCGTTTCGCACGCAGCGGCTGGCAGTGCTATGGATTCAATAGCTGCCTGCGCCCGATCTACAAGGACCAAACGGTGATTTCGCTCATAAAACCAGCGCGCGTGGCGGCCATGGCCGCAGGCGACGTCCAGCACCACGCCGCCCGCGGCCACCAGGTGCGACCAGCGTTGGACCCACTGTGATGCGGCTTCGCTGCCGTGGCGTGGGGTGTCTGTCAAAGCAGGCGGGTTCAATGGGGTTTGACCTCTTCTTTCAGCGCTGCCAGGGCCAGCGCCTCAACTTTGCCCGGGGCCAGCAGTTTGAGCCAGCGGCCCAGCTTGCCTTTGGTTGTCATGACCACTTCGCGCTCGCGGCGCGCCATGCCCTGCAGAATCAGCCGCGCGCATGCTTCCACGCTCATGGCGTCGTCTTCTTTCAGGCCGCTGCTGCCTGCAGCCACGCCGGCCGCATTGAAACCACGGTAACGGATCTGGGTGGCCACCACGCCAGGGTAGGCCGTGGTGACGCTGACGCCAGCGCTTTTCAATTCAGCGCGCAGGGCCTCAAAAAAACCGGTCATGGCGAATTTGGTGGCGCTGTAGGCCGTGCGGCCCGGCACGCCAACCAGGCCCGCCAGACTGGACACCGCCACAATGCTGCCCCGGCTTTGCTTTAAATGCGGCAGCGCCGCGTGGGTACACCAGACGCTGCCCCACAGGTTGACGCGCATGAGGTGTTCGTACCACGCCAGATCGTCGGCCTTGACGTCCTCAAACAGCGCCTGCGCCGACATGCCGGCGTTGTTGATGAGCGCATCAATGCGGCCAAAGCTGCCGACGGCCGCGGCAATCAGTGCGCGGCACTGGGACTCTTGCGACACATCGGTGGGGACCACCAGCGTTTGCGCGCCGTAAGCCGCACACCGGGCGGCGACTTCCCTGAGCAGGGTCTCGCCCCTGGCGGCCAGTACCAGCGCCACGCCGGCCTGGTGGCTTTGCGCGAGTTGCCGCGCCATTTCAGCGCCAATGCCGTCGGAAGCCCCGGTGATTACTATTATTTTCATAGCTGCTCGCACCCGTATTGATTGGGCTAGAGCCCGAAACTGTCAGTAAAAATGCCACGAAAGTGGCGCTGGGTGGCCTGGTTTTAAAAGCAGGCCCAGACCTGGTTGGCAAGGGTAAACAGAAAATCGGGCCGGGTGTACAGGGCAAACACGCCCAGCGACGCCGCGATGGCGACTGTCCAGAGCCCGATTTTTTTGACCATCTCAGGCGCCCTGCGGGAGTTTGCCGCCTGCGCGCAAGATGGGGGCTTCACGCACCGGCAGGTTCACCAAACCGGCAAAGAGTCCCAGTGCGATGGCGATGTACCAGACAATGTCGTAGCTGCCGGTGCGGTCGTACAGGTAGCCGCCCAGCCATACGCCCATGAACGATCCCACCTGGTGGCTGAAGAAAATGAAGCCCCCCAGCATGGAAAGGTGCTGAATCCCGAAGATGTGCGCCACCAGGGCGTTGGTGGGGGGGACTGTTGACAGCCACAGAACGCCCATCAGGCTGGCAAAAATATAGACACTCATCGGGCTGAGCGGGGCCAGCAAAAACACCGTTATCACCACAGAGCGCGCGAAATAGATGAAAGACAGGATCTTCTTTTTGGCAATTCTCTGGCCCAGCGCGCCCGCTGCGTAGGTGCCAAACACATTGAAAAGACCGATCAGCGCCAGCGCGTAGCTGGCCACCTGGGGCGACAAACCCTTGTCCTTGAGGTAGCTGGGCATGTGCACGCCAATAAACACCACCTGAAAGCCGCAGACAAAATAGCCCGCCATCAGCAACTGGAAGCTGGGGTATTTGAAGGCTTCGCGCAGCGCCTGGCCAATGGTCTGTTCGCGTTTGGCCACCGGGCCGCCGGCAAGGCGCACTTCCCGCAGGCCCAGCGCCAGCGGCATGATGAAGAGCACGGCCACTGCCAGCACCAGCAGCGCATTTTGCCAGCCCAGCCAGCTGATCAGGAAACCCTCGGTGGGCACCATCAAAAACTGGCCGAAAGAACCTGCTGCCGCGGCGACACCCATGGCCCAGGAGCGTTTGTCGGCAGAAATATTGCGGCCAATCACCCCGTAAATCACCGCGTAGGTGGTGCCCGCCTGCGCCGCACCAATCAGCACCCCGGCCGTCAGCGTGAACATCAGGCCGGTCGGTGAAAGCGCCATGCCCACCAGCCCCAGGGCATACAGCAAGGCACCCGCCACAATCACCCGAAAGGCCCCGAAACGGTCAGCCACCATGCCGGCAAAAACACCAAACACCCCCCAGGACAGGTTCTGGATGGCAATGGCGAAGGCAAAGGTCTCACGCGTCCAGCCCTGCGCCTGGGTGATGGGTTGCAGCCACAGCCCGAAGCCGTGGCGTATGCCCATGGACAGGGTGACGATGGCTGCACCGCAGGCCAGCACCTGGACCATGGACAGGGTGGGCGGGGCGGGATGGACGTGAGGGGCCGAAGCGTTGGCAGAGGGTGAAGACATGGTCTGACTTTAACGAAAACGCGCGTCGCCTGTCTTTGGGCGCCACGGTTTCACCTCTCCAAGGGGTCTGACCCGGGGCTGCCGCATCGCCTGAAGCGCCATGAGCCGCCACAGCATAGCTGTATATTCGTACAGTTGTCAGTGCAACCCCGACTACAATTGATCTAATTCAGACATCTGCCATGGCCGAAAAAACACCTTCCGTTCCCCCCTCCATCCCGTCTGCGCCGGCCTACTCCGAAAGCTCGATCCGCGTGCTCAAGGGGCTGGAGCCCGTCAAGCAGCGCCCGGGCATGTACACGCGCACCGACAATCCGCTGCACATCATTCAGGAAGTGCTCGACAACTCGGCCGACGAAGCGCTGGCCGGCTACGGTAAAAAACTGCGGGTGACCCTGCACACCGATGGTTCTGTGAGCGTGGAAGACGACGGCCGGGGCATTCCGTTTGGCCTGCACCCGGAAGAAAAGGCACCGGTGGTCGAGCTGGTGTTCACCCGCCTGCACGCTGGCGGCAAGTTCGACAAGGGCAAGGGCGGCGCCTACAGCTTTTCAGGCGGTCTGCACGGTGTCGGTGTGAGCGTGACCAACGCGCTGTCCAAGCGGCTGGAGGTGACTTCCTACCGCGAAGGCATGGTCGCCAGGCTGGTGTTTTCGGGCGGCGATGTGATTGAACCCCTGAGCCTGCGCAAGGCGGGCGAGGGCGATCGCAAGCTGGGTACGTCGGTGCGCGCCTGGCCCGACGCCAAATATTTTGAATCTGCCGCCCTGCCCACGGCCGAGTTGACGCATTTGCTGCGCAGCAAGGCGGTGTTGATGCCCGGTGTGACAGTGACGCTGACCACCGAGAAGACCCGCGAAACGCAAACCTGGGCCTACAAGGGCGGCCTGCGTGACTACCTCATGCAAACGCTCAACGGCGATCTGGTGATTCCGATGTTTGAAGGCGAGGGTTTTGCCGACGCGTCCCACGACAGCTTTGCCGAAGGCGAGGGCGCCAGCTGGTGCGTGGCTTTCACCGAAGACGGTCAGCCAGTGCGGGAAAGCTATGTCAATCTGATTCCCACCAGCGCCGGCGGCACGCACGAAAGCGGCCTGCGTGACGGCCTCTTCAATGCCGTGAAAAGCTTTATCGAACTGCATTCGCTGCTGCCCAAAGGGGTCAAGCTTTTGCCTGAAGACGTGTTTGCCCGCGCCAGCTATGTGCTGTCTGCCAAGGTGCTTGATCCGCAGTTTCAGGGCCAGATCAAGGAGCGCCTCAATTCACGCGACGCGGTGAGACTGGTATCGAGCTTTGTTCGTCCCACGCTCGAACTCTGGCTCAACCAGCATGTGGACTACGGCAAAAAACTGGCCGAGCTGGCCATCAAGGCCGCGCAAACCCGTCAGAAGGCGGGCCAGAAAGTTGAAAAACGCAAAGGCTCTGGTGTGGCCGTGCTGCCCGGCAAGCTGACCGACTGCGAAAGCAAAGACCTGGCGCACAACGAGGTTTTTCTGGTCGAGGGCGACTCGGCCGGTGGCAGCGCCAAGATGGGGCGCAACAAGGAAAGCCAGGCCATCCTGCCTCTGCGCGGCAAGGTGCTCAACACCTGGGAGGTCGAGCGGGACCGGCTGTTTGCCAACACCGAGATCCATGACATCGCCGTCGCCATCGGCGTTGACCCGCACGGGCCGAACGATACCCCTGATTTGAGTGGTTTGCGCTATGGCAAGGTGTGTATTCTGAGTGACGCTGACGTTGACGGCTCGCACATCCAGGTGCTGCTGCTGACGCTGTTTTTCCGTCATTTCCCCAAATTGATCGAGGCCGGCAATGTGTATGTGGCGCGGCCTCCGCTGTTTCGGGTCGATGCACCGGCACGCGGCAAAAAACCGGCGTCCAAGGTGTACGCACTTGACGAAGGCGAGTTAACCGCCATACTGGACAAACTGCGCAAGGACGGCGTCCGTGAGAACGCCTGGAGTATCAGCCGCTTCAAGGGCCTGGGCGAAATGAGTGCGGAACAATTGTGGGACACCACACTCAATCCGGATACCCGCCGCCTGTTGCCGGTGCAGTTGGGAAACCAGAACTTCCTGCAAACCGAGGAACTGATTACCAAGCTGATGGGCAAGGGCGAGGCCGCCGCCCGGCGTGAACTGATGGAGTTGCACGGCGATGCCGTGGAAATTGACATTTGATGTTCCCCCGATTTGAATTTCCCGTGTTGTCAGCGTGGCAGCCGCCCCGGATGCCACGCCTTGGGCGCCCGGTACTGGGCGCACTGGTGGCGCTGGCCTTGTTCCAGGCGGCACCGGCCCGCGCCGATATCTGGGGTTTTGTCGACGCCCAGGGGACGGCCCACTTTTCTGCCGAACGCCTGGATGAGCGCTACGAGCTGTTTTTTCGCGGTGGTGACAGCTTCAACGCCGGG
>JANNXF010000280.1:0-1756 GCA_031409395.1 Polaromonas sp. | reverse complement strand
ATCCGCACGCTGCTGCTGACCTTCTTTTACCGCCAGATGCCCGAGCTGGTCGAGCGCGGCCACATCTACATCGCCCAGCCGCCACTGTACAAGGTCAAGGCCGGCAAGGAAGAGCAGTACCTGAAAGACACGGCCGCGCTGGACGGTTTTTTGCTGCGCATTGCCCTCAAGGACGCCAGTGTGCAGGCCGGTAATGACGAAAACAGCTTGCTGACCGGTGAAACGCTGGCCGAGTTGGCCCGCAAGCACCAGCTGGCCGAATCGGTGATTGCCCGCCTGCGCGGCTTTATGGACGCAGAAGCCCTGCGCGCCATTGCCGATGGCGTGTCGCTCAACCTGGACACCGTGGCGGATGCCGAAGCGTCTGCCATTGCCCTGCAGATCAAGCTGCGCGAACTGAACACCACGGGTGCGCCAGCCGAGGTGGCGGGCGAGTTTGACGTGCGGACCGACAAACCGATTTTGCGCATCAGCCGCCGCCACCACGGCAACGTCAAAAGCAGTGTGCTGACACAAGACTTTGTGCATGGCGCCGACTACGCCACGCTGGCAGAAGCCGCCATCACCTTCAAAGACCTGATCAGCGACGGCGCCAAGGTCATGCGCGGTGAGGGCGAGCGCAAAAAAGAAGAAAAGATCAGCGACTTCCGCCAGGCTATGCGCTGGTTGATTGCCCAGGCTGAAAACGTGACGGCACGCCAGCGCTACAAAGGCCTGGGTGAAATGAACCCGATCCAGCTGTGGGAAACCACCATGGACCCGAAGGTGCGCCGCCTGCTGCGTGTGCAAATCGACGACGCGATTGAAGCCGACCGCGTGTTCACCATGCTGATGGGCGACGAAGTCGAGCCGCGCCGCGAGTTCATTGAGCAGAACGCGCTGCGGGCTGCCAATATTGACGTGTAACTACTAACGCCTGAATCTGCATCCATGAACGACACCCCCCAAACCCAAACCCAAACCCAAACTCACACCCAGCCCGCGCTGCCTGACCACCTGTCGATTGACCCCGGCAGCCCCCACCATGTTGCCGCCGTGTTCGAGCACGACATCGGCATTCGCTTCAACGACAAGGAGCGCGGTGACGTGGTTGAGTACTGCATCAGCGAAGGCTGGATCAAGGTGCCCGTGGGCAACAAGGTCGACCGCAAGGGCAACCCGCTGACCATCAAGCTCAAGGGCCGGGTTGAGGTTTTTTACAAGTAAGCCGGTGCGGCCAGCCCGACGGCGTGCAGACGCAGCCTGAGGTTTTCAGATGTCCCTGATGGCCGTCATTGACTTTGAAACCACCGGCCTGTCGCCTGCCATGGGTGACCGCGCCACCGAAGTGGCCATCGTGCTGCTGGAGCAAGGCCGGGTGGTGGACCGCTTTCAGAGCCTGATGAATGCGGGCCAGCGTATCCCCGCTTTCATAGAAGCCCTGACCGGTATCAGCAACGCCATGCTGGCAGGCGCCCCCACTGCCGACCGCGTGATGCGCGACGCCAGCCGCTTTGTCGGCAGCGCGCCCCTGGTGGCGCACAACGCGTCTTTTGACCGCAGGTTCTGGCAGGCCGAACTGGCCCGGGCCGGTGAGCCTGCAACCCAGGACTTTGCCTGCACCCTGCTGGTGTCCCGAAGGCTTTACCCCCAGGCACCCAGCCACAAACTGGGCGTGCTGGTTGATTACCACCACCTGCCGCGCGCCGGCCGGGCCCACCGGGCCATGGCCGACGCAGAAATGGCCGCGTCGCTGCTGGGGCAGATTCAGTACGAC
>JANNXF010000279.1:0-2668 GCA_031409395.1 Polaromonas sp. | reverse complement strand
GACGCCACCACGCTGACGGTGGGCAAATCAATGTCGGGGAAGTTCTGCACCTTCATGGCCTGAAACGACAGCAGGCCGCCAAAGGTCAGCAGCACAAACAGCATCACGGCCGGAATCGGATTTTTGATGGACCAGGAGGAGACGTTCTTGCGTTGCTCTGTATTTAGTAGCTGCTGGTGCAGATGCAGCATTGGCTGCAGGCCGATTTGGTGCAGGGATTTCGCTGATACGGACCAGATCGCCGTCGTTCAGAAAGCCTGCCCCGTCCACCACAATCCGGGCGTCTGCGGCCAGGCCGGACACCACTTCAACGCGGTCACCCGCGAGCCGCCCGGCCTGCACCTTGACCTGGCTCACGCGGTTGTCGGGCGACAGGCGAAACACATGGTTGAAGCCGTCGCGCACCACCAGCGCGCGTTGCGGAATCGTCAGGGCGGTCGAAGAACCCAGCTCAAACTCGCCGCCGGCGAACATCCCGGGGAGCGGAGCCCCCACGCTCCCCACTGCGTGTGGTTCGCTGCCCCCCGAGGGGGCTGGCCTTGCTTGGGGCGGCCCGGCGCTGCGGCCGCTTGCCCCCACGTTTGTCGCTTCGCGTACTGCACTGCCCCCCGAGGGGGCTGAACTTTGCTTGGGGCGGTGCGGTGCTTCGTTCGGTGCTCCCACGCGGCTCCCTGTTGCGGCCTTCATCGGCGGCAGATCGACATACACCAGCGCGTAGCGGGTCTGTGGGTCTACCGTGGGTGCCACCATGCGGACGCGGCCTGGCACGGTGCCGCCGCTGGCGGGCCGCACGGTGACGGCTGTGCCGGGCGCAATGCGGCCGAGTTCGCTGGAGGTGACTTCAGCGCGCCATTCCAGCCGGCCCTGGCGCACCAGGCGAAACAGCTCGGTGCCCGAACCCACCACCGAGCCGACGGTGGCGCTGCGGCTGGAGATCACGCCGCTGTCGGGCGCCAGCACCTGGGTTTGCCGGCCGCGCAATTGCTGCGCACCCAGCACCGCTTGCGCGGCTTCGGCACGCGCTTTGGCGGTTTGCTCGGCCGTCAGGTACTGGTTGATCTGCTGGGTACTGAGCGCGCCCGAGCTTTGCAGGGTGCGCGCCCGCGCGGCGTTGTCGGCGGCATCGCGTGCGCTGGCCTGGGCTTCGACCAGACTGGCATTCGCCTGCGCCACATCGGCCTGCACGCTGTCGGTTGAAAACGTCGCCAGCAGTTGTCCGGCCTTGACCACATCGCCCACATTGACCAGCACCTGCGTGAGCCGCAGGCCGTTGGATTCGGTGCCAATCACGGCTTCTTGCCAGGCGCTGATGCTACCGTTGGCCGACAGCGTGAGGGGCAAAACCGTGGACTGGGGCTGGGCGGCGGTCACCGTCAGCGCGGGCTTGGGGCTGGCCTTGCTGCCGGCCGCCGTGGCCGAAGACGCAGCACCCGGCGGGCCCGAGAAAAAGAAAAATCCGGCGGCCGCGACGGCGATGACGGCCATAAGCGCCAGCATGACCGGTTTGCGTTGCAAGGTTTGTGACAAGGAATTCATGGTGGGGCGTGCTTCAAGACAGGGGTTTGACGGGGGCTGCAGTCGCCGAAGAAGGGGTTGGGTCCGGCGCGTCGGGTGTCCAGCCGCCGCCCATGGCGCGGTACAGCGCAACCCAGGCGGCCAGGCGCTCGCGCTGCAGGTTGACCAGCGTGATGTCCGAGGCCAGCAGCGTGCGGCGTGCGTCTTCCAGCTCGACCAGGCTGGCCAGACCGCTGCGGTAGCGCGCCTCGGTGCCGACAAACGAGGCGCGGTAGCCCGCCGCGGCGGTCTGGCTGTCGCCCTCGCGCTCGGCGTTGCTTTGCAGGTTGACCAGGGCTTCCTCGACCTCGCGCACCGCCTGGCGCACCCGGGCGCGGTACACGGCGGCGGCTTCGTCGTAGCGCGCCACGGCGGCGTCCACCGCTGCCGCGCGCTGGCCGCCATCAAACAGCGGCAGGCTCAGGGCCAGCGGGCCGATGGACCAGGTGTCCAGGTCGGTGCTGACGCCGCCCGCGCGAACCCGCGATTTTCCGATGGCGCCGCCCAGGCTCAGGCGCGGGTAGCGATCGGCTTCGGCGCTGCGAATGTCCAGGCTGGCGGCGGCGACTTCTCGCTCTGCGTTGTACACGTCAGGGCGCTGCGCGAGGGCGCTGGCCGGTACAGTTGCTATTGAAATAATAGCTGTCTGCGCCCGTGTTGATTGGGCAAAAGCCATTTTTTGCTTAAGCTCTGGCTCGGGCATGCCGCTCAGGGCGACCAGTGCCTTGGTGTCGAGTTCGCACTGGGCGCGTTGCTGGGTGGCGCGTCCGCTGGCCTCGGCGGCGCTGGCGCGTGCCAGCGCGTCGGTGGCCGGCGCGGTAAAGCCGGCCTGGGTGCTCAGGGCCGACAGGCGGGCCGATTCCTGGCGCGAGGCGGCGTCGGCGCGGGTCACGGCCGCCAGCTGGTGGCAGCTGCGCAGGGTGTCGTACTGGTTGGCCACTTCGGCCGCCACCGACACCCGGGCGTCATGCCACTGCGCCTGGGCGCCGGACAGCCGTTCGCTGGCGGCGTCGCGGCTGGCGCGCTGGCCGCCAAACACATCGATTTCCCACGCGGTCTGCAGGCCGCCCTGCCAGGTGCTTGACACGGGCACTGGCCCCGGCCCGCCCGCCTG
>JANNXF010000278.1:0-2138 GCA_031409395.1 Polaromonas sp. | reverse complement strand
CAGCAGCTGGGTGCGGCGCTCTTCGGGGAAAAAGTTGATGATGCGGTCCAGCGCCTGGTTGGCGCTGTTGGCGTGCAAGGTGGCCATGCACAGATGGCCGGTTTCGGCAAAGGCAATGGCGTGTTCCATGGTTTCACGGTCGCGGATCTCACCCATCAGGATCACGTCGGGCGCCTGGCGCAGGGTGTTTTTAAGTGCCGCCTCCCAGCTGTCGGTGTCCAGGCCCACTTCGCGCTGCGTGACCACGCAGTTTTTGTGCGGATGAATAAACTCCACCGGGTCTTCAATGGTGATGATGTGGCCATACGACTGCTCGTTGCGCCAGTCCACCATGGCGGCCAGGGTGGTCGACTTGCCCGAGCCAGTGGCGCCCACCAGAATCGTCAGCCCGCGCTTGGACATCACCACGTCCTTGAGGATTTGCGGCACGCCCAGCCCGTCGATGGTGGGCAGCACGGCCGGAATCACCCGCATCACCATGCCGACCTTGCCCTGCTGCAAAAAAGCGCTGACACGAAAACGCCCGATGTTGGGCGGGGAAATCGCAAAGTTGCATTCCTTGGTGCGCTCAAACTCGGCGGCCTGCTTGTCGTTCATGATGGACCGCGCCAGCGCCAGCGTGTGCACCGAACTCAGCGGCTGAGACGACATCTTGGTCACCTTGCCGTCAACCTTGATGGCCGGGGGAAATTCTGCCGTGATGAACAGGTCGCTGCCGTTGCGGCTGACCATCAGCCTGAGGAGATCGTTGATGAATTTACTGGCTTGGTCGCGTTCCATGACGTGTCCTTTGGATCTTCTGCAGAGGTGGGCGCATTAAAGCGATGGCATCAGATTTTTTTGTCGGTGAGGCGGGCGCTCACCAGGCGCAGGCGCAGCGACAGCTTGCGGGCCAGCAGGGCAATCAGGCTGGCGGCGAGTGCCGGGTCGGCACTCATCATTTCGTCCAGTGACTGGGCGCTCAGCACCGCCACTTCGCATTCGGTCAGCGACGTGCACACCGAAAAACGCATGCCGCTATCAAGCAGCGACATCTCGCCCAGGATGTCGCCTGGCCGTGTTTCGGTCAGCCGCAGGCGTTCGCCCCAGGGCTGGGCGCGGTCCACCGCAATGGTGCCGGTCAGCAGCACAATCATGAAGTCGCCGTACTCTTCCTGGCGGATGATGTCGCGGCTGGGCGGGATGGTGGCGAAGTCAAAAAAGTGTTCCAGGCGCGGCACGGCATCGGTCGCCAGCCGGGCCATGTACTTGTCCTTGGCCCACAGGCCCTGCAGCAGCTTGCTGCCGCGTGAGGCGGCCAGGCGTTTGGCGCCGACCTCGTTGGCACGGGCTTCCCACGGAATCAACATCGACGGATTCACGCCCTGGTCGGCAAAAGCGGTGCTGAACAGCACGGAGTCAGGGCTGTCGTCATCGGGCCGGCGCGGCTTGTTCGACTTGAGAAGTCCGAGTAAACCTTTCATGGGCAAGATCTCCTGGTGTCCGGCGGTTTAACCCGGAAAGTTGTCTGGAATTTTGGCTTTGCTGCGTGCTTCCTGGGCAGAAATCACATTGCGCTTGACGAGGTCCGTCAGGTTCTGGTCCAGCGTCTGCATGCCGACGCTGTTGCCGGTCTGGATGGACGAGTACATCTGCGCCACCTTGGCCTCACGGATCAGGTTGCGGATGGCGCTGGTGCCCAGCATGATTTCGTGGGCCGCCACCCGGCCTGCGCCGTCCTTGGTCTTGCACAGCGTTTGCGAGATCACGGCCTGCAGTGATTCCGACAGCATGGAGCGGATCATTTCCTTTTCTTCGGCCGGGAACACGTCGATGATCCGGTCCACGGTTTTGGCGGCGCTCGAGGTGTGCAGCGTGCCAAATACCAGGTGGCCGGTTTCAGCCGCTGTCATGGCCAGGCGAATGGTTTCCAGGTCGCGCATTTCGCCCACCAGAATCGCGTCCGGGTCTTCACGCAGGGCCGATTTCAGGGCGGCCTGAAAGCTCAGGGTGTGCGGGCCGACTTCACGCTGGTTGATCAGGCATTTCTTGGATTCATGCACAAACTCGATAGGGTCTTCGACCGTGAGGATGTGGCCGTATTCGGTCTCGTTCAGGTAGTTGACCATGGCCGCCAGCGTGGTCGACTTGCCCGAGCC
>JANNXF010000277.1:0-1803 GCA_031409395.1 Polaromonas sp. | reverse complement strand
GTTTTATGACAAACGGTTCGCTATCCACGCCAACAGCTCCCCCACGAGCTCTCGGCTCCAAGGGCTTACGGGCTGTGGATAACGTTCCTAAACAAAATCCGGCATCCTCTTTTTTACACCCTCATCCCAGCATACAAGGGTTGGGGTGGGGGCTGATGGATGCAGGGCACATTCGACGACCGCGCGCAGAACGGGCTTCCCCCATCCCCGCCTTCCCCCGCTGGGGGAAGGGGTAAAACAAGCCAAAGCCCAACGAATACACGCGCTGGCGCGGTGCTCAGGTGTTGCCGCCTTAAACGCCCACCAGCGACAGCGCGGGCGGCGCAGCCGCCAGCGGCGTGTCGCCTTCGTCCACCGTCAGCTCCTTGCGAAGCATCTGCACCGCGCCAAAAATCGTGGCAAAGGCCACGTCCTTGGCGTCGCGCCCGGTGCCCACGCGCACCACCCGGTCGGTCGGCGCCATGCGGGTGGCGTCAAACAGCACCCAGCGGCCGTCCAGCCAGGCCTCAAACAGCGCATGAAAATCCTGCGGCGGCTCGTCAAAATACACATAGCCCACCACCAGCCGGGCCGGAATGTTCAGCGCCCGGCAGAGCGTGATGCCCAGGTGGGCAAAGTCCCGGCAGACCCCGGCGCGCTGCACAAACACCTCTTGCGCCGTCGTCGTCGAGTTGCTGAAACCCGGCAGGTAGTTGATGGAATCGTGAATCCAGCCCTCAATGGCGCGCACCCGGCTCAGGCCCTGCGGCAAATGGCCAAATAGCTGCTGCGCCACCCGGCTGAGCGAGTCTGACTCGCAGTAGCGGCTGGGCAGCAGGTAGCGCAGCACCTCGTCGGGCAGGCCGGTCACCGGCGTTTCGTCCAGGTGCAGCGGCACCGGCAGCGTGAGCAGCTTGACTTTGGCGTGGTAGTTGACCGACAGCACGCCCCGGGGCGCGTCCAGCCGGATAAAGCGGTTGCCGCTGCGCTCGTCGATAAAACTGCGCAGCTTGACGCTGGGCGTCACCGTCAGGCGCTCTTGCACCACCTGGTGGCCAGGGTGAAACGCCGCCTCGATGTTGAACAAAAAATGCGTCGGACTGGAGACGTCATATTCCAGCAGGGCGTCAATGACAGAGGTGTGCATGGGCTTTCAAAACCGGTGGGTGAACAAACGCGCAGCCCCTCAGGGCCAGCGCACGAAACAGCTGCCGCAGGGCGCTACTTCAGGGCTTTTTTCACAGCGCCCACGCCCAGCGCGGCCAGCACCACAAAAATCACCGCCAGGATCAGGAACAGGCCAAACAAGATCTTGGCCAGCCCGGCCGAGCCAGCGGCGACACCGCCAAAGCCGAGGGCGCCGGCAACCAGTGAAATGAGCGCAAAAATAATCGCGTACTTGAGCATGGGGTTCTCCTGTGACGGCGCGCCAGGCGGCACGCCAAGGGGCCAAGAGGCCGGTTTCATCAACATGCTGGCAGGCGACCAGGCGTCTGCCAACACAGCCCCATGCTAAAAGTGGCAGGCCGCGCCGCCCATCAGCAGCGCCCGCCTGCCGCTGTAGGACAAACACGCAGGCACTGTGTTGCTATGTTTTCAATAGCTGCTTGCGCCCGTAGTGATTGGGCAAAGCACTGTTTTACCCCTTCCCCCAGCGGGGGAAGGCAGGGATGGGGGATGCCCGTTCTGCGCGCGGTCGTCGGGTGCGCCCCGCATCGACCAGCCCCCACCCCGGCCCTCCCCCGCTGGGGGAGGGAGCCCAACCAATTCGCTATGCATTTAATAGCTGCTTGCGCCCGTAATATATGGACAAGATGCGGTTTG
>JANNXF010000276.1:0-8958 GCA_031409395.1 Polaromonas sp. | reverse complement strand
GCTGGAACAAGGCCGGCCCGGTTTTGCTGCGCTGGACGTGTTTGACACCGAGCCGCTGCCCGCAGACGACCCGCTGCGCCAGCTGCCCAACGTACTGCTCACGCCGCACCTGGGTTTTGTCACCGAACCGGTGTACCAGCGGTTTGCCACGGGGGTTACCGAATGCCTGGAAGCCTGGCTGGCGGGCAAGCCGCTGGTGCGGCAGCTGGGCGAGGCGACTTCGTGAAAACGGGCCGCTATTGGAGTCGCTATTTAATTGATAGCTGCCTGCGCCCGTGTTGTTTGGGCTACAGCATTATTTGACCAGTAAAATCCCCTGAAGCCGGGAGAAACGACCATACGCGACGCTTTCACGCCGGGGTTTGTGACAAGGCCATATGCAGGCTCTTGAAGTCATCAAACGCTACGGTTTTACGGCTTTCCGGTCACATCTGCAGTAAACCCTATGGGGCGGCTGGCCGGTTTGGGCTGCACCACCAGGGCGCGAATGGCGTTGATCACCTCGGCCAGGGAGTTGTCGTGGTGTGAGACCCGCCGCTCCAGCGCTGTCAGCTTGTCGGCCAGCGCTGAGGCGTCCAGTAGTACGGCGCGCAGTTGCACAAAGGCGCGCACGACGTACACGCTCATCTCCACCGCCCGGTCAGAGTTGAGCACACTGGCGGCCATGATGGCGCCGTGCTCGGTGAAGGCCAGGGGCAGGTAACGGCGACCACCGCGCTTTGAGGTCGCAATTTGCGACCTCAAACTTTCAAACTCTTCCTCAGTCAACCGGAACATGAAATCGGGAGGAAAGCGCGAGGGATTTCGTTTGATTTGCTCGTTGAACCGCTTGGTTTCCACCTCATACAGTTGCGCCAGGTCAGCATCCAGCAATACCCGCTGCCCACGGACCACCACAATGCAACCAGCCAAGGCCTGCGGCGAAAGCATCGCGCTGGATACGACCGACGCGTCAGCTGGTGAAAGTGTGGAATTGGTCTTTTTCATGGTGCCTCCAGAAGCCTTGACAGGCTTGAATTTCACCATATTACTGTTTATACGTACAGCTACTTTAGAGAATATAAAACCAAGTCGCCGGCCACCTGCACCATGCCTGCCTTCTCCAGCTTGGCGACCACTGCATCAATCTGCTCCGAGGTACTGCCCTTACCCAGCAACGATCCTACGTGGCGCAGAAACGGCTTGAGCTTGCGCGGCGCCTTGTCACCCATCTTGACCAAGCCCTTTTGAATGCGGGTGAGCGTTTTGGCCTCCGGACTGGGCGCTGCGGGCTTGGCCTTGAGGGGCGTGGAAATCTTGTTGGCCAAAACTTTTTTAGCGGTGGTTTTCTGCGCTGCAACCGTCTTTGCAGCTGCCTTTTTGGCAGGCACCTTGGGCGTGGATGCTTTGACTACGGGCACTTTCTTGGCAGTCGTCTTCTTGGCTGTTGCCTTCTTGGCAGGGGATTTTTTAGCCCCTGCTTTAGCGGGGACTGCGGGTGCGGCGATCTTCCTGGCCGGTGCTGGCGCTTTAACAGTCTCTGCCTTTTTGGCAGTCGCCACCTTCGTGGTCGGTGTGGGCTTGGCCTTGTAGCCCACTCGTTCGGCAGTAAAGCCCAGCAGTTTGGCGTGGGCGATCATGGGGTCGTAGCCCTTGTCGTTGGCCACCACCACCAGCGCAGCCAAAGGGTGCTTGGCTGCGACATAGCCCAGGTAGAACGAGAGGTGAAAGTCCAGCGCGTTTTTGCCCTTGCCGCTACGGGGCACTAGCGTGACACGGCTGTGTGCATCGGCCAACTGTTGCGTCGGCCTGGCCTGGTGCGGGTCGTGGAACAACCATACATCCGTGAACCCCGGTGCGAGTTCGGCCAGTTCATCCAGCGTGGGCTGCACGTTCTCAAAATCCACCAAGGCGTGTAATTCTTTCAACAAGTTTTTCCCTATCAAAAACTGGCTTTGGTCATCGTGAAATTAAGCGCAAGCAGCTAACTTTTTGATAGTCAGCCCGCCGAATACAGCTGACTCGCCAAGTTCATCACCACCTCACAAGTGCCCAGCACCGCAGAGTGCAGCATAAGAGCTACACGCCTACTTCGGTCAGCGTAGCACCCTTTTTGGCCTCAATTGCCAGGCGGCTTGAGCCTCAAAGTCAATCAGGTGGTCGGAAAAGCCTTCTCCTTGATGCAATGGAACAATTGACTATTTAGTGCTTCAAATCGGCATTCAGCCCAATCAATACGGGCGCGACCAGCTATCAAAACAGGCGTGAAAAGGTGCCAGTCGCTTGCACCGCCAACAGGACTCAGGTCTTTACGCGATAGATACCTGCCGGTCAGAACCAAAACCAACTGGTTCAATCCAACTTGGCGGTGTATAAAACATAGGGTTACCACTTGGTAGCCTTGCGCTATCCAGACCATTGAACCTATTGCTTAGCACTCTCTCTAACAGAGTGCTAATATTTGTCCTTAGAGAAAAAGGAGTTCTGCTGTGTCATTTGCTCTTTCCCCCCAGTCCTTGACCGCTGGCGCTGTTGGCGCCCTGGCCACCGCCCAAACTGGCGCTGTGGCGGCTGTCAACCCCTGGTCGCTGGTGCCGCCCTTGGGCAACCTGGACGCTTATATTTCGGCGGTCAACCGCCTGCCCATGCTCACGTTGGAGCAGGAGCAGGAATTTGCCAAAAACCTCAAGGAAACCAACGATCTTGACTCGGCAGGTAAGTTAGTACTCTCTCACTTGCGTCTGGTGGTGTCCATTTCCCGCAAATACCTGGGTTACGGCCTGCCCCACGGCGACCTGATCCAGGAGGGCAATATTGGCCTGATGAAGGCCGTGAAGCGCTTTGATCCGAACCAGAATGTGCGCCTGGTCAGCTACGCCATGCACTGGATCAAGGCTGAAATCCATGAATATGTGCTGAAAAACTGGCGCATGGTCAAGGTCGCCACGACCAAGGCACAGCGCAAGCTGTTTTTTAACCTGCGCTCGATGAAGCAGGGGTTCAAGGACGACGCCGACGCTGCCACCCATCGCGACACGCTGACCGAGGGCCAGATTGACTCGATGGCGAAAACGCTGAATGTGAAGCGCGAGGAAGTCATCGAGATGGAGCAGCGCATGTCGGGCGGCGACGTGCTGCTGGACCCCAGCCCCAGCGATGACGGCGAAGACGCCTTTGGCCCGATTGCCTACCTGGCCGATGCCTCGCAAGAGCCCACAGCCCTGATGGAATCGCGCCAGCGCGACAACCTGGCCAGCGACGGCATCAGCGCCGCACTGGAAGAACTGGACCCGCGCGCGCGCCGGATTGTGGAAGAACGCTGGCTCAAGGTGAATGACGATGGCTCTGGCGGCATGACGCTGCACGACCTGGCGGCTGACTACAAGGTCAGCGCCGAGCGTATTCGCCAGATTGAGGTGGCCGCCATGAAGAAAATGAAGAAGGTGCTGGCGGCTTACGCCTGACCCTGGCTACTCATAGAAAAAGCCTGCCCTGCCGGATGACGGCGGGGCAGGCTTTTTTGATGGCGCCGCGCAGGCGCGGGTGTAGGTGTTTCAGGTGTTTTTGGTCAGCAGGCGAATGACGGACGCCAGCACCTCGGCGCCGCTGCCGTAGCGGCTGTACAGCCGGATCTGGCCCTTGCCGTCAAACACATAGCTGCCGGCGGCATGGTCCATCGAATAACTGCCAGGCGTCTTGCCTTCGACTTTTTTGTAGTACACCTTGAAGGCCTTGGCGACCTCGGGCAGTTCGGCCATGGTGGGGCGCAGGGCCACAAAAGACGGGTCAAAGTTGGCCATGTAGGCCTTGAGCAACTCGGCCGTGTCGCGCTCGGGGTCTACCGTGATGAAAATGGCCTGCAATTTGTCGCCGTCGGGGCCCAGCAGTTTCTTGACCTGCGCCAGTTCAGCCATGGTGGTGGGGCAGGCGTCAGGGCACTGGGTAAAGCCAAAAAACACCACCACCGTTTTGCCGGCAAAGTCTTTCAGGGTGCGCAACTGGCCATTCTGGTCGGTCAGGGAAAAGCCCTGGGCGTAGTCGGCACCGGTCAGGTCCACACTCTGGAACTGCGGTTTTTCTGGCGCGCAGGCGGCCAACAAGCCGGCGCCCAGCAGCAGCGCCGCTGTGCCAGCGATGGACTTGACCGCACGGCGGCGGCTGGCAAGATGGGGCAAGGGATGGGGCAAGGCAGAAAAGTGCTTCATACGAGGTAGTGGTCCAGCAGCAGGGCGGCAAATAAAACCGAGAGATGAATGAGTGAAAAGCGGAAGGTCTTGCGCGCTAGGGCGTCAGAATAATTGCGCCACAAACGCCAGCCGTACCAGCTAAAGCCCACGCTGAGGACGATCGCCACCACCAGATAAAGCCAGCCGCTCATCTTGAAGACAAACGGCATCAGGCAGGCGGCAAACAACACCAGCGTGTACAAAAACACCTGCAGGCGCGTGAACTCGTTGCCGTGCGTGACCGGCAGCATGGGCAAGCCCGACTTGCGGTAGTCTTCGACGCGGTACAGCGCCAGCGCCCAGAAATGCGGTGGCGTCCAGAGGAAAATAATCAAAAACAGAATCAGCGCTTCGGGGCCGACCTGACCGGTCATGGCGGCCCAGCCCAGCACCGGCGGCATGGCGCCCGAGGCCCCGCCAATCACAATGTTCTGCGGCGTCAGGGGTTTGAGGATCACGGTGTAGACCACCGCATAGCCCAGAAAGGTCGCAAAGGTCAGCCACATGGTGAGCGGGTTGACCCAGACATACAGAATCCATGAGCCCAGGGCGCACAGGCTGGCCGAAAAAGCCAATGTCAGCGGGTTGCTGAGCTCGCCTTTGGCGGTGGGGCGCCAGGCGGTGCGCCGCATTTTGGCGTCGATGTGCTGCTCGACCAGGCAGTTGAAAGCGGCGGCGGCACCGGCCACCAGCCAGATGCCCGCACAGGCCACCAGCGCGAGCCGGACATCAAACCAGGTGGGAACGCCGGGAACAGCCAGTACCATGCCAATCAGGGCGCAAAACACAATGAGCTGCACCACGCGCGGCTTGGTCAGGGCGTAGTACTGGGCAAACCGCGACGGCACCGTGGCGACGGCCTCAGGCAGGCCTGGCGCAGCGAGTGGTGGCGTCACGGGGGCGCTGGCGGCGTGATGGGCGGGGGAATTGGGCGGGGTCATGCGGACAAGCTCGAAGTACGCCATTTTGACGCATGGACCGGCCGGGAACTGCTGTGGCTTGAAAAAACGACGCCCGTGAGCACGATCACCAGTGCCGCAGCGCCGCCAGTGTGCATCACGGCGGCCAGCAGCGGCCAGCCCAGCACCACGTTGCTGACGCCGGTAATGACCTGCAGCAGTATCAGACCAGCCAGCCAGCGGGCATCAAGCCTGAAGGCCGGCACCCGGTGCAGCAAGGCAGCCAGCACCATGAACACCGCAAACACCAGGTAGGCGCTCAGACGGTGCACGTAATGAATGGCGGTGAGGGCCTGAAAACTGATGTTGCCGCCATCACGGCCCGCACCCAGTTCGCGCCAGAGTGTGAAACCCTGTTGGAAGTCCATCGCGGGCCACAGCGCGCCCTGGCAGGCCGGAAAGTCGGTGCAGGCCAGCACGGCGTAGTTGGTGCTGACCCAGCCGCCCAGCGCGATCTGCAGCCAGAGCAGGACAAACGCGGCCATCACACACCAGCGGGTGCCCGCCCCCACCAGGACAGCAGCCGACTTGTCATACACCTGGGCGTAGGCCACCGACTGCGCGCGCAACAGCGCCAGCAACACCATGCCGCCCAACAGGTGCAAGGTCACAATCGCGGGAAAAAGCTTCATGGTGACGGTTAGCGCCCCAAAAGCGCCCTGAATACAGACCCAGACCAGGGTGACTGTGGGCCACCATAACGAGATATGGCCCCCACGTTCGTTCGCTGCGCGTAACTCTCTGCCCCCCGAGGGGGCTGAACTTGCTTGGGGCGGCCCTGCGCTGCGTTCGAGGCCCCCACGTTCGTTCGCTGCGTGCAAGCGCTCGCGCCGATACGCCACCCAGCTTCCCACTGCCAGCGTCAGAATCAGCACGCCGACCCCGGTGGCCAGATAACGGTGAATCATCTCAATCCAGGCCTTGGGGTGCGTCACCGGGCCGGTGGGCATGGCGCTTTGCGCGGCGTCGATGTGGACTTGAGCGCCCAGCGGACTGGCGCTGCCGTAGCAGCCCGGCCAGTCGGGGCAACCCAGACCGGAGTCGGTCAGGCGCGTGAACGCACCAAAAACCACCAGGTCAAAGGTCAGAAACAGGGTGACCAGCGTGAGCACACGCAAACGCTGCGCCAGCGAGGCGTTTTTGTGGCGCAGCCAGACCCAGGCCAGCGGACCGAGGGCCACCGCAAGGCCCATGATCATCAGCCGCAGGGCGGGCGTCAGGTTGTAAAGCGCAGGGCTATCCATGGGGGACCGTCAGTTGCCAACCTTGTTCCAGCTGGCCGAAGCACGCAGCAGGCGTTCAAGGTCGCGTTTGGCTTTGGCAGCGGCAGCGGCGTCCATGTCGGCCGGAAAACGCAGCATCCAGTTGCCCAGCGGGTCCACCACATACAGGTGGTCTTGCAAACGCTGGCCGGCAGCTGGTTCAAGCCATTGGGCCAGCGCTGTCGGTGGCACGCGCAGCACCGTGGCCGACGCCAGCGCCGGCCGCAGTGCGGTGGGTACCGGTGCATCGTCACTGACCAGCCAGACCCGGTCCAGCCGGTCTTTTTCGCGGCCAAGCGACTCACGCAGCTGACGCTGGAAATAGAGGTTTTTTTCGCAACGGGCATCGCAGGCGCCGCTGGCCACGCTGAGCAGCAGCCACTGGCCTTTCAAGGCCGTCAATTGGCCAGCCTTGCCGTCGAGTGACTGGGTGGCGAGCGCCGGCAAGGGCCGCTGCGGATCAATCAGCTCGCCAAAATTTCGGCGGCCTTCGGGGCGCACCACATAGTAGGTGAAGTAGGACGCAATCACCGGGCTGGCACAGACCAGCAGCACCGCCAGCATCTTCCAGCGGCCGGCAGTCGGGTTGGGCGTCTGCGCGCTGGCAGCATCCGGCAGGGGCATCGCGTGCACCGTCAGGCCCAGCGGCTGGTCCTGGGCAGTCGCAGCGGCGCTGCCGTGCAGGGAGTTGGGTTCGGAAGGGTTGTTCATCACGGCAAGGGCTAGTGGCGTTGGGTGCGTAAAGGAAGAATCAGTTGGAACCAGACATACAAAACCACGACCAGGCTGCACAAGCCAAACCACTGAAACGCATAACCGTAGTGTTTGTCTACCCCCAAACTGGGGGCTGCCCAGTCGCGCAGCAGGCCTTCACTGGCAGGACCGGTCTGCACCAGCGACACCGCCAGCAAAGGCAGGCCTGTCTGCAGGGTAAAAGCCGACACATCAAGATTTTGCCGGATGCGGCCGCTCTCAGCGCCCTTGAACTCGTATAACTTGGAGGGAGGCGGGGCAATACGACCCTGCACCGTCACGGGCCCTATGGGCGTGGCGATCTCGGGCAAGCGCGTGCGGTCGGCAAAATCGCGTGGCACCCAACCCCGCTGAACCAGAACAACCTGCGTACTGCCCTCCAGCAGCAGCGGCGTGACCACCCAGAAGCCGGTCTTGCCATTCATGGGGCGGTTGTCAAGAAAAACGGTGTGCTCGGCACGCCAGACCCCTTTCAGGCTGGCCTGGCGGTGCACCACGTCGGCCGGGGTTTTGGCCGCCGCAAGGGCGGCTGCATCGAGCGTCGGCAGTGTGCGCTGCGACGCAATCGCCGCTTCAATCGCTTCTTTTTGTGCCGCGCGTCCCAATTGCCACTGACCCAGGGCAAACGTGGTTCCCGCCACCAGCAAGGCGGCCAGCGTGACCAGCCAGAATCGGGGTGACTGCAAAGGAGATGTCATACGCAGATAATCGGGTTCATGACTTATCTTGTAGCACTGGCTTTTGTGGCCATCATCGCCAGCCTGGGTTCCGCGCTTTTTTTCATGATGAAAGACGGCACCGACGGCAAACGCAAAACCAGCAACATGGCGCGCGCCCTGGCGTTCCGCGTCGGGTTTTCGATTTTGCTGTTTGTGTGCATTCTGATTGCGTGGAAGCTGGGTTACATACAACCTACCGGCATTCCTGCCGGTAAATAAACCATTCGGAAAATCCGGAAGATCAAAGACAAAGGCCGCACAATGCGGCCTTTTTTACCCCCACCAGCGTATGGCGAGCGGTCGGGGCTTGAGCGCAACGCGCCTAGAGCCAATACACCATGACGTAGAGCCCGAGCCACACCACGTCGACAAAGTGCCAATACCAGGCGGCGCCTTCAAAGCCAAAATGCTTCTCGGGGGTGAAGTGGCCTTTTTGCAGACGCAAGGTGATGAACAACAGCATCAGCATGCCCACAAACACGTGAAAACCGTGAAAACCGGTCAACATGTAAAACGTGGAACCGTAAATGCCGGACGTGAGCTTGAGGTTGAGGTCTGAGTAGGCGTGCGCGTATTCATAGCCCTGCACAAACAGGAACACAACACCGAGCAGCACGGTCATCCACATGAAGGCAATGGTGCGGCCGCGGTGGTTTTCACGCAGGGCATGGTGGGCAATCGTCAACGTCACGCCAGAGCTCAGCAGCAGCGCCGTGTTGATGGTGGGCAGCCAGAACGGCGTCATGGTGGTGAACGGTTCAATGATGTCAGCAGGGGACGCGGTGACCCCTGCTGCAATGCTGGGCCAGACCGCCTTGAAATCAGGCCAGAGCAGTGCGTTGTCCAGGCTGCCCAGTGCGGGCACCGAGTGTGCGCGGGCCCACCAGAGTGCGGTGAAAAAGGCGCCAAAGAACATCACCTCGGAGAAAATGAACCAGCTCATGCTCCAGCGGTAAGACAGGTCAATCTTGTGGCCGTACAGGCCGCCTTCGCTTTCAGCGATGGACTCACGGAACCACTGGAACAGGGTTCCCAGCCACCAGGCCATCCCGAAGGCCAG
>JANNXF010000275.1:0-14137 GCA_031409395.1 Polaromonas sp. | reverse complement strand
GTTTGAATGTAGCGCGGAACCGCAGCGTCAAGCTCGATCAATTTGCGCAGGCGCGAGACCTGCACGTCCAGGCTGCGGTCAAACGGCTCGAACTCGCGGCCGCGTGCCAGTTGCGCCAGTTTTTCGCGGGACAAGGGCTGGCGGGGGTGGCGCACCAGGGTTTTCAGCATGGCAAATTCGCCGGTGGTCAGGGGCAGTTCTTCGCCATTTTTGTGCAGGGTCCGCAGGCCCATGTCAAACGAAAACGGACCGAAAGTAATGACTTCCTGGTCGCTTGACGGCGCCCCCGGCACCTCGACCGTCGGGCGGCGGCGCAGCACGGCGTGAATACGCGCCAGCAGCTCGCGTGGGTTGAAGGGCTTGGACAGGTAATCATCGGCGCCGACTTCGAGGCCCACAATGCGGTCCACGTCTTCGCCCTTGGCGGTCAGCATGATGATGGGGGTGTGGTCGTTGGCCGCCCGCAGGCGGCGGCAAATTGACAGGCCGTCTTCGCCCGGCATCATCAGGTCCAGCACGATCAGGTCTACCGCGTCGCGCAGCATGATGCGGTTGAGCGCCTTGCTGTCTTCGGCAAGGATGACTTCAAACCCTTCTTGCGCCAGGTCGCGGCGCAGCAGGTCGCGTATGCGCGCGTCGTCGTCCAGAATCAGGATTTTGTCGGCGCGGGCGTTGGGTGAGGCTTGGTTCATGGTCTTCCGTGAATTTGTAACAGGCCCATTTTGAGGGCTTAAAACGCCAGATGTCTCTTTTTTCAGTCACTTTGACACACTGTTACAACAGTTGCGTAAACGGCTGGCTGGAAGACCATTTATGCCGAGAGTCTGCATGAGGGGCGTCGCTGCAACGCTGGGCTGGGGGCGGGTCGTTGCACGCACCGGCCCGGTGTGCCGCTTGCGCGCAATGGCATGCAAAATGGGGCTCCATGCAGCGTGGGCCATTGCCCGGTCGCTTGCCATTTATTTCACCGAAAGACCTGACCTTATGCGTATTTCAACACTGATGACTGCTGCGGCATTGCTTGCCGTGAACACCGGTTTGCTGGCGCAAAACCTGCCGCGCGAGACCCTGCAAAACGTGGCCCAGCTGTCGGCCACCGGTTCGGTGGAAGTGCAGCAGGACCTGCTGGCGATTTCCATGAGCACCACCCGCGATGGCGCCGATGCCAGCGCCGTACAAACCCAGCTCAAGCAGGCGCTCGACACCGCACTGGCGCAGGCCAGACAGGCCGCAGCACCGGGCCAGATGGACGTGCGCACCGGCAATTTCAGCCTGTTTCCGCGTTATGGAAAAGACGGCAAGATCAACGGCTGGCAGGGTTCCACCGAATTGATTCTGGAAGGCCGGGATTTCCCCCGCATCACCAGCACCGCCGGCAAAATCCAGACCCTCACATTGGGCAATGTCAGTTTTTCCCTGAGCCGTGAGCAGCGCGCCAAAGTGGAGGGCGCCGCCCAGGCGCAGGCGATTGAACGCTTCAAGGCCAACGCCAGCGAGATCGCCAAAAACTTCGGCTTCGGCAGCTTCACGCTCCGCGAAGTGTCCATCAACACCAACGACCAGGGCTACACCCCACGGCCCCGCGTGATGGCCATGCAGGCCAAGGGCGAGATGGCCGATTCAGCCATTCCCGTAGAGGCCGGTAAAAGCACGGTGGTGGTGAATGTGAGCGGCTCGGTGCAGATGAAATAAGGCGTTTGCACGTATCAGAAAGCCGGTACGGCCCCTCGCTGGCCGGGGTGCGGGCAAACAAATGCGCAGCCACATTGCTTGCGCCTGTCCGGCCCGGCCTCAAGCGGCCGTCAGGCGCTTTCTGCGCGCCATCACGTTGGCGCGTACATGGTCGTAAGTCCAGTTGAAGGCGAAGGTGTAGGGCAGGAAAAACAGCGCGATGCCGATGTCCAGCACAAACGCCTCCCACAGGCCAATCCCCAGCCACCAGGCGGCCAGGGGCACCACGGCCAGGATCAGGCCGATTTCAAACAGCACCGAGTGAACCGCGCGGACTGGTAGCGTGCGCCTGAAATCCATGCGATTCTGGGCATGGTCAAAGATGGCGTTGAACACCATGTTCCATGTCATCGCAATCAGCGAAATCATCAGTGTCAGCAAACCCATCTGCGCCAGCGAGTAACCGAGCAGCCAGGCACCCAGCGGGGCGCAAATGGCAATCGCCAGCACTTCAAAGATGAGGGCGTGGAAAAAACGTTCACTGACTGATTTTTTGAGGCTCATGGTGTGACTTTCTGCTGCGACTCTGACGTCGTAATGAGCGTATTTTCATCGTTTATTTGAATAGTTTAAAATCAATAACTATCGATTAAATAGATGATTTAAGGGGCAATTCATGCGCCATTCCCCGGAAGCCCTGACCGCCTTTGCCGAAGCCGCGACCCAGGGCTCGTTTTCTGCCGCGGCCCGCAAGCTGGGCAAAAGCCAGTCCACCGTGAGCAGCGCCATTGCCAACCTGGAAATTGACCTCGGGCTTACCCTGTTCGACCGGAGCAGCCGCAAACCCACGCTGACCGAGCATGGCCGGGTGATGCTGGGCAAGGTGCAGGAGATTCTTGCCGCCAGTGACCGGCTGGACCGCTCGGCCAGCCAGCTCGGCGGCGGACTGGAGGCCAAGCTCAGCGTGGTCTGGTCAGACACCTACCAGTCAGACCGCTTTGAAGACATGCTCATCGCCTTTGAACAGCGCTTTCCCGACCTGGAGTTTGAATGCCTGATTGCCGAACATGGCGACCTGGTGTCGCTGGTGCAATCGGGGCGTGCACAAATTGGGGTGGTGGGGGCCCAGAGCATTTACCCGCCCGATGTCGGCTCGGCGACGATTGCCGAGCAGTCGGAGATCACGCTGTTTGTGGCGACCACGCATCCGCTGGCCCGCATGAAAGACATCACGCCCGACCGGCTGGCCGATTTCCGCGAGTTGCGGCTGGACACCTATCTGGCACGGGCTGGCGGGGTGGCGGCTTCGTCGCGCCGCGCCTGGTCGGCGCCCAGCTACCTGATGCTGCTCGAAATGGCAGTGCTGGGCTTTGGCTGGGCGGCCATTCCACGCTGGATGGTGGCACGCTTTGCCGACGGAAAATTGCAGGAGCTCCAGGCGCGCGGCTGGCCCCGGCGGGTGCCAGTAGACGCGGTGTGGTCCCGGCAACAGCCCCTGGGCCGCGCGGGGACCTGGCTGCTGCAGGAGATGCTGGCACCGGCTTCCCATATGGCCTGATGAAAACAGGCTTTTGCCCAATAGATACGGGCATGAATAGCTATTGAATTGATAGCAAAAAGCCTGCAAACCTTCAGAAGGATTGCAGGCTTTGGGTGAGCCGTCCGGTAGACCGGACATCAAGGATTAGAAACGGTAGCGCACACCCAGTGTGGTGGCGCTGATGCGGTCGTTGCCGCTGCCCGCAAACTTCAGATCGTGTTGGTCGTACTGCAGCACGGCCGACCAGTTGGGGTTGAAAGCGTATTCCGCACCCAGGCCATAGGACAGGCCAAAGTCGCTTTCACGGCCGCTTGCCACGCCAGAGCCCGGCAGGGCAGACACGTCGGTGCGGCCATAGGTGGTGCCGATTTTTCCCAGCAGATTGAATTGCGGACTGAGCGGCAAGCGGCCCACCAGGCTCAGGTTGATGCCTTCTGCCTTGGTGCTGCCACCGGCGCGGTCTATCTTGCCAAAGTTGGTGTAGCCCAGTTCAAGGCCAAAATTGTTGTTGAAGTAGCTGCCGCCGTGGATGCTGTAAGCCGTGTCCTTGCTGTCAGACGGAAACAGGCCGGTGCCGTTTCCGAGCGAGAAATCAGACTGGCCGGCGTTCAGTCCGATGTAGCTGGAGCCGGGGGCCATGAACGAGTAGTTGTTGCCCGACATGCCGCTGGTGCTGCTTTGGGCGTGGGCGCTTGCGCCTACCGCTAATCCTGCAATTGCCAGCGCGATGGCTGAAAGGGAACGGGTGAATGTTTGCATGCTTGTTTCTTTCGGTGGATGGGTTTGTTGTCAAGGTTTCAGCTCAAGGTGCCAGATACCTGTTTGCGGTAATCAACTTTAGGGCGGCCGGCGGGCCGGGGTTGTGGGCTCAGCCTGAATAACGGTGTAGGACAAGCGGAAATTGAACGCACAGCCAAAGCCGGGCCTGCTGCTAAAGTCTGGCCATGCCCTTGATTACCCATCTGCCGGGAAGCAGTGCACTGGTGCTTGATTCCCCTCACAGCGGAACCCGCTATCCGACTGATTTTTTGTATGCCTGTGAGACGGGGTTGCTTCGTACCGCCGAAGACACGCATGTCGAAAAACTATACGACTTCGCCCCCGCGCTGGGCGTGCACTGGGTGGAAGCGCATTTTCCGCGCAGCTACCTTGACGCCAACCGCAACACCACAGAAATTGACGAGACGCTGCTGAATGCGCCCTGGCCAGACACGGTGGAAACCGACCCCAAAATCATGTCCAAGGTACGCCTTGGCAAAGGTCTGATCTGGCGCACCACCGACGACGGGACGCTGATTTACGGCCGAAAATTAACGGTGCAGGAGCTGCAGGCCCGCATTGAGCAATGCTGGAAGCCTTACCACGCTGCGGTGGCGCAAGCCATTGACGCTGCCGCTGCGCAGCACGGTTACAGCATTCATATCAACTGTCACTCCATGCCGGCAATTGCCTCTGGCAGTGCCACCGACTTTCCGGGTGAAGCCCATGCCGACTTTGTGGTCGGTGACCGCGACGGCAGCACGGCCAGCGCGGCCTTGTCGCAATGGGTGTGCCAGCACCTGCGCGCGCGCGGCTATGACGTGGCCTACAACCACCCCTACAAGGGCGTGGAACTGGTGCGGCGCTATGGCGACCCGCTCCGGCACCGGCACAGCATTCAGCTGGAGATCAACCGCAAGCTCTACATGAACGAGGTCACCTTCGAGATGACGCTGGGTGTTGTAGCGTTGAAAGCCACGCTGCTGTCGCTGGTGCAGGCGCTGCTGAAAACCGACCCGAGAACCCTGTGACGGGCTGCCGCACATGATGGCTCTTTTCAGTGACAGCCACCAACACCATGCGCCTGAATACGAGTTTTTCAGGGGCGAGCGGGTGGCCTGCTTTGAAACCCCTGCGCGTGCCGACTACGTCAAGGCCCGGCTGACCGCGCGCGGCCACAGCTTGCGCGCACCGCACATCGACAGTTCAGCCGTACTGGCCAAAGTACACACCCCGCGCTACCTGTCGTTTCTGGAAAACGCCTGGCACGACTGGACAATGCTTGAGGCGGGGAACGCCCAGCGACAGCCTTTCCCGTCGGTCTGGCCGGTGCGTACCCTGCGCAGTGACCGCGAACCCGTCAACTTTATCGCCCGGCTGGGCCTGTATTCCATGGACAACGGTTCGCCGCTGAGCGCGGGCACCTGGCTGGCGGCCAAAGCGGGCGCCGATGCGGCGGCCAGTGCGGCCGCGCTGCTGACGGCCGGACACGCGGCCGAACATGCGGTGTTTTGCTGCAGCCGCCCGCCCGGCCACCATGCCGGGGCTGATTTCATGGGGGGTTATTGCTTTTTAAACAATGCCGCCGTGGCTGCCCAGGCCTTGCTTGACGCGGGTGCAGCCCGCGTGGCGGTGCTGGATGTGGACTACCACCACGGTAACGGCACCCAAAGCATTTTTTATGACCGCGCCGACGTGCTGTTCGTGAGCTTGCACGGTGATCCACTGACCGAATATCCGTTTTATCTGGGTCACGCCGATGAAGCCGGGGCGGGGGCGGGGGCCGGGTTCAACCTGAACCTGCCGCTGTCAGCGGGTTGCACGGCGGGGCGCTGGTTCGAGGCGCTGGAACAGGGCTGCCGGCGGATTGCGGCCTTTGGCGGTGACGCGCTGGTGGTGTCGCTCGGCCTGGACACGTTTGCCGAAGACCCCATTTCGAAGTTCACGCTGTTGTCCAGCGATTTCAGCCGTCTGGGTGAACGCCTTGCCCGGCTGGGTCTGCCAACCCTGTTTGTGCTGGAAGGGGGTTATGCCGCAGAGGCGCTGGGGACCAATGCCGTGAATGTGATTGACGGGTTTGAAGCGGTGCAAGGATTCAGGAGCGCCTGAATGGAACGTGTTGACTGCGTCGTGATTGGGGCCGGTGTGGTGGGATTGGCGGTAGCGCGTGCCCTGGCCCTGCAGGGGCGGGAGGTGATGGTGCTCGAGGCTGCAGACGCCATAGGCACAGGCACCAGCTCACGCAACAGCGAAGTCATTCACGCCGGTATTTATTACCCGAAAGGCTTGCTCAAGGCCCGCCTGTGCGTGCAAGGCAAGGCGTTGCTGTACGCTTATTGCGCTGAACGCGGCATTGGCCACAGCCGCTGCGGCAAACTGATTGTGGCGACCAGCCAGGCGCAGCTGGCGCAATTGCAAGGCATCATCGCCAGGGCGGCAGCCAATGGGGTGCATGACCTGGTGCTGCTGAGCCGCGAGCAGGCCAGGGCGCTGGAGCCGCAACTCGAATGCGTGGCCGCGCTGCATTCGCCCAGCACCGGCATTGTGGACAGCCATGCCCTGATGCTGGCGCTGCAGGGCGACCTCGAGAACGCGGGCGGTCTTGTAGTGCTGAATACGCCGTTGGCCCATGCGGAATGCGCGCAAGAAGCTATTATTTTGATAGCAGAAGACGGCACGGCGCTTGAGGCTAAAACCGTGGTCAACGCCGCCGGCCTGCATGCCCAGGCCCTGGCCCGGCGTTTTGCCGGGCTGGCCGCACACCATGTGCCGCCCAGCCATTACGCCAAAGGCAACTACTTCACGCTGTCCGGCCGCTCACCGTTTGCCCGGCTGATTTACCCCGTGCCCGAGGCAGCCGGGCTGGGCGTTCATCTCACGATTGACCTGGGCGGCCAGGCCAAGTTTGGCCCCGATGTGCAGTGGGTCAGCTCGCCCGATGACCTGGTGGTGGACCCGACACGCGGCGATGCCTTTTATGCCGAGGTGCGCAAGTACTGGCCGGCACTGCAAGACGGCGCCCTGATTCCGGGCTACGCCGGCTTGCGCCCCAAAATCCAGGCACCCAACGAGCCGGCCAAAGACTTTTTGATTCAGGGCCCGGCCGAACACGGCGTAGCGGGGCTGGTCAACCTGTTCGGCATCGAGTCGCCCGGCCTCACCAGTTCGCTGGCGATTGGCGAGTACGTCAGCCGCCTGGTCTGAATTTCAGCATGGCCGGGAGCCCGCTGCTGGCCAGGCGCTTACTGTGCGGCCCAGCCGCCATCCATGTTCCAGGCCACACCACGCACGTTGTTGCCTGCAGGCGAGCAGAAAAACACCGCCAGCGTGCCCAGTTCTTCAGGGGTGGTGAACTGCAGGGAAGGTTCTTTTTCGCCCAGCAATTGCTGTTTGGCCGCTTCGTTCGAGACACAGCCCGCCGCGGCTTTGGCGTCTACCTGTTTTTGCACCAATGGCGTCAGCACCCAGCCCGGGCAAATGGCGTTGCAAGTGACGCCGCTGGTGGCGTTTTCCAGGGCGGTCACTTTGGTCAGCCCGACGATCCCGTGCTTTGCCGCCACATACGCCGATTTTTCGGCAGAACCGACAAGACCGTGTACCGAGGCCACGTTGATGATGCGGCCCCAGCCTTTGCCGCCGTCAGCGGCCTGCATGGCGGGCAGGGCCAGGCGGGTCGCATGAAAGGCGCTGGTCAGGTTGATGGCGATCACCGCATCCCACTTCTCCACCGGGAAATTCTCGATCCTGGCCACATGCTGGATGCCCGCGTTGTTCACCAGAATATCGACCTGGCCAAACTGCGCGGCGGCAAACTTCATCATGTCCTCAATTTCGGCCGGTTTGCTCATGTCGGCACCGTGGTAGGCCACCTTGACGCCGAACGCTGCGATTTCGGCTTTGGGGCCGTCCACGTCACCAAAGCCGTTCAAAACGATGTTGGCGCCCTGCGCGGCCAGCGATTTGGCAATGCCCAGACCAATACCGCTGGTGGAGCCCGTGACGAGCGCTGTTTTACCTTTGAGCATGAGATTTCTCCGGATGATTTACGATGGTTGACATGGGAGGGGAACTGCGCCTGAAAGCTACACGCTTCAACAATGTCCTCAAGTAATTATCAAGCCTTTGAAGTGGACTGACCGCACCATGATTGAACCTACGCTGAACTACCTAAGCTGCCCCGATGCCGCCGGTGGACATCGCATGGCCTATTGGCAGTGGGGGCAGGCCGACAGCCCGCATGTGGTGGTGTGTGTGCATGGCCTGTCTCGCCAGGGGCGGGATTTTGATGTGCTGGCGCAGGCGCTTTGCGAGCGCGCTGCCGGACGCCCCGGCGGTATCCGGGTGATTTGCGCCGACGTGGTGGGGCGGGGCGAAAGCGACTGGCTGAAGGACCCGGACGGCTACCAGGTGCCAGCCTATGCCGCCGACATGCTGGCATTGCTGGCGCACTTGCAGGCCCTGACCCCCATGACCACGCTGGACTGGGTGGGTACCAGCATGGGCGGGCTGATTGGTCTGGTGGTTTGTGGCTATCCGGGCTTGCCCCTGCCCGTGCCGGTGCGCAGGCTGGTCCTGAACGATGTGGGCCCAGCGCTTGAATGGCAGGCGATTGCCCGTATCGGCACTTACCTCGGGAAAGCCGGGCATTTCGACACCCTGCAGGAAGCCGCCTCTGCCATGTGGGCCATTTCCACCGGTTTTGGGCCCCACACGCCAGAGCAATGGCTGGCGCTGTCGCGCCACATGGTCAGGCCCGTGTCCAACGCCCCAGACAGCCCTGTGCGGCTGCACTACGACCCGGCGTTGGCAGCGCCTTTCAGGCTGGCCACAGAGGCGTCCACGCAGGAAGGCGAAGCCGCGCTCTGGCAGCTTTACGACAATATCAAGTCAGAAACGCTGGTGATACGCGGGGTGCTTTCAGATTTGCTGAGCCTCGCCACTGCCCACGCCATGACACAGCGCGGCCCGCGTGCCCGCCTGGTGGAGTTTGCGGGTGTCGGGCATGCCCCCACGCTGGTCGCCAAGGACCAGGTGGCCACCGTCACGCATTTTTTGCTGGGCTGAAACCTGATCCTCAGTCAGTGATTCAGTTAGTTGATTAGTTAGTTCGTCATTTGATCGAGTTGTCATGAAAAGCAATGTGGTCGGGCCACACAGCCCGGCAGTTTCCCAGGGCGCGAATGCCTCTATCGTCACCGCCACGGCTGACAGCCTGCCCGACCAGCCGCAGGCATTGTTGCGTGCCCGCGCCTTTGCCGAGCCGCTGATTGGGACCGAGACGCTGGACACCGGTGAAAATATTCTGGCCCATGCCGATGCGGTGGCGGCCATTCTCAAATCAATAGGGGGCTCTGAGGCCATGCAGGCGGCCAGCTATCTGGTGTACGCCTGCCAGCATCTGACCAAGCCGCAGGAAGTGATTGCCAAGGCTTTCGGCAGCAACTATGCCGCGCTGGCCATTGAGACGACCAAGCTGGTTCAGGTGCAGCGCCAGGCGCGTACCGCAGATGCCAAGGCGCAGTTGCTCGATGACCCGGCGGCGCAGACCGAGAATGTGCGCAAGATGCTGCTGGCGTTCTCGCGTGATTTGCGGGTGGTCATGCTGCGGCTGGCGTCGCGCCTGCAGACCTTGCGCCACTACGCGTCGGCGCGGCAGCTGGCTTCGGCAACGCTGGCCCATGAGTCACTGCATGTGTTTGCCCCCCTGGCCAACCGGTTGGGCATCTGGCAGATCAAGTGGGAAATGGAAGACCTCGCCTTCCGGTTTCTGGAGCCCGATACCTACCGGGACACAGCCCGCCTGCTCGACGAAAAACGGGTTGAACGTGAAGGTTTCATGGAGGCCCTGCGGGCGCAGCTTGAGCGCGAGCTGAATGCCAGCGGTATTGCCTCGCTGGTGCAGGGCAGGCCCAAACACATTTACAGCATCGTCAAAAAAATGCGCGGCAAGTCGCTGGACTTTGACCAGGTATTTGACATCCGTGCCTTGCGGGTGATCGCGGCAGATGTCAAAGGCTGCTACGCGGCACTGGGTTTTGTGCATTCGCGCTTTTCGCCCGTAGCCGGGGAGTTTGACGACTACATCGCCAAACCCAAAAGCAACGGTTATCAGTCCTTGCACACGGTGGTGCGGGACGAGGCTGGCCGGGCGGTCGAAATCCAGGTGCGAACGCAGGCCATGCACGACCATGCCGAAAACGGCGTGGCAGCGCACTGGGCCTACAAGGAGGCGGGCACCAAAGGCTATGGTGGTGTCTCAGCCAGCAGTGAATACGACGCCAAGATTGCGGTTTTGCGGCAGTTGCTGGCCTGGGAGCGCGATTTGTCCGGGCCCGCGGCTGAACGCGCGCGGCATGCCAAGCAAGGTTTGTTTGAGGACCGTATTTATGTGCTGACACCCGACGCCGCCATTGTGGAGTTGCCCCAGGGCGCCACCACCGTGGACTTCGCCTACAGCGTGCACACCAGCCTGGGTCACCGCTGTCGGGGCGCGCGCCTGGACGGCGTGATGGTGCCGCTCAATACGCCGCTGCAAAATGGCCAGACCGTCGAGGTGATCACGGTCAAGGAAGGCGGGCCGTCGCGCGACTGGCTCAATCCGGAGCTGGGTTTTTTGGCCAGTCACCGCGCCAAATCCAAAGTGCGCGCATGGTTCAACGCCCTGGTCATGGCGCAAACCGTGGCCAGGGGGCGGGAGTCCGTTGAAAAGCTGCTCCAGCGGGAGGGTAAAACCGCCATGAAGCTGGACGACCTCGCTGCCCAGTTGGGCTTCAAGGCGGCAGACGATTTGTTTGAGGTGGTGGGCAAGGACGAATTGTCGCTGCGCACCATCGAAAACATGCTCAGGCCGCCAGAGCCGGTGCTGGCGGCCGATGACTATGTGCTGGCCAAAAAACCACGGCTGGCTGACAAGTCCGGCAAAGGCGGCAAGGCCAACGTGCTGGTGGTGGGCATTGATTCACTGCTGACGCAACTTGCCAAATGCTGTAAGCCGGCGCCGCCGGATGCCATTCTCGGGTTTGTGACCAAGGGCAAAGGGGTAAGCATTCACCGCAGCGACTGCAGCAATTTCCGCAACATGGCCAGTGGCAGCCCGGACCGCGTGATCGAGGTCGAATGGAATTCACCGAGAACCACCGATGGAGCGGTCTATGCGGTGGATGTGTCGGTTGAAGCCTCGGACCGCCAGGGCTTGCTGCGCGACATTTCCGAGGTGTTTGCCAAAGAGAAAATGAATGTGATTGGTGTTCAGACACAGTCGGTCAAAGACAACCGCGGTGGTACCGCGTGGATGACCTTCACCGTGGAAGTCGCGCAATCGGGCCGGCTCAGCCAGGTGTTGGGTATCGTGGCTGATGTGGCGGGCGTTCGCTCGGCCAGAAGGCGGTGATTCGGTTTTCTTATTTTGATCGGCCGGAAACCGGCTGATTAGCCTGCTATACTTTGGGCTCGACTTTAGGCGCATAGCTCAGCTGGTTAGAGCACCACCTTGACATGGTGGGGGTCGTTGGTTCGAGTCCAATTGCGCCTACCAATTCCTTCGGCTGGTTTCCCTTCAATATCTTCACCTGTTGCTGGTGTAGTTCATTTTCACAGGGTAAACCAAGGGGATTGAGACCACCCAGACTTCCTAGAATGTAGCGAGTCCTGTTGTTCCGACGCAGGCCGTGATTCACAGGAACCATCAGTGCAAAAAAGTAAACCCACCAGCGCCAAGCCCGGCGTCTCGCCAGCCCAGAGCGGCTCCCCTTCCGAGGGTATTTCCAGCGTTAAAAACAGCAAATCCGGTGCTGGCAAGGCAGTGGCCACTCGCATCATCAAGAAATACCCCAACCGCCGGCTTTACGACACCCAGACCTCAACCTATATCACGCTCACCGAGGTGCAGCACCTGGTGATGGACAGTGTGAAGTTTGTCGTGCTGGACGCCAAAACCAACGACGACCTGACGCGCAGTATTTTGCTGCAGATCATTCTCGAAGAAGAGGCGGGCGGCGCGCCCATGTTCACAGAAGCCGTGCTGGCCAACATCATCCGTTTTTACGGAAATGCCATGCAGGGGTTCATGGGCGCCTACCTTGAGAACAATGTCCAGAGTTTTATGGACATGCAGCTCAAAATGGCCGAAAAATCCAAGGGTATGAGCCCCGAAACGTGGGCGCAGCTCATGAGCGCACAGTCTCCCATGATGCAGGGCATGATGGGCAATTATGTAGAGCAGTCCAAAACGGTTTTCACGCAGATGCAGGAACAAATGCAAAAGCAAAGCGAACAGATGCTCTCGGCGTTTGGGCTCAAGCGCTGACGTTTGAGCGGCTTACGGGGGCTTTGAGTGGGGTTTCTGCGGGCCCCTGTCGCCTGCTCTGAGACAATAGGGTTTATGAGCGACGTTATTTCCCCGACCCTTCCGATGACCCCTGCCATTGCCAAGCCCGCGCCGCGCGTTGGCTTTGTCAGCCTTGGCTGCCCCAAGGCCCTGACCGATTCCGAGTTGATTCTGACGCAACTCAACGCTGAGGGTTACCAGACCTCGAAAACATTTGAGGGCGCTGATCTGGTGATCGTTAACACCTGCGGCTTCATCGATGACGCTGTGAAAGAAAGCCTGGACACGATTGGCGAGGCACTGGCTGAAAACGGCAGGGTGATCGTCACCGGCTGCCTGGGCGCCAAGGCGGGTGAGGGGGGCGGTAACCTGGTTCGCCAGATGCACCCCAGCGTACTGGCGGTGACTGGCCCGCACGCCACCCAGGAGGTCATGGATGCGGTGCACCTGAACTTGCCCAAACCGCATGACCCGTTTGTGGACCTGGTCCCCAATTCCTTCGGTGTTGCGGGCATCAAACTCACGCCGCGACACTATGCCTATCTGAAAATCAGCGAGGGCTGCAACCACCGTTGCACGTGCTGCATCATACCGTCCATGCGAGGGGACCTGGTGTCGCGGCCGATTGGTGATGTGCTGAACGAAGCGCGCGCCCTGTTTGAGGGCGGTGTGAAAGAACTGCTGGTGATCAGCCAGGACACCTCTGCCTACGGCGTCGATGTGAAATACCGCACTGGCTTCTGGGACGGCAAACCGGTCAAGACCCGCATGCTGGAGCTGGTGCAGGCGCTGGGTGAAATTGCCGAGCCTTATGGTGCCTGGGTGCGTCTGCATTACGTGTACCCCTACCCGAGTGTGGACGAAGTGCTGCCGCTGATGGCCACGGGCAAGGTGCTGCCTTATCTTGATGTGCCCTTGCAGCACAGCCACCCCGATGTGCTCAAGCGCATGAAGCGGCCGGCGAGCGGTGAGAAAAATCTTGAGCGCATTGCCCGCTGGCGCGAGATTTGTCCCGAGATTGTGATTCGCAGCACTTTCATCGCCGGTTTTCCCGGAGAGACTGAAGCCGAGTTTGACCATCTGCTGGACTTCATGCGCGAGGCCAAAATAGACCGCGCCGGCTGCTTTGCCTACAGCGCGGTAGACGGCGCCACTGCCAACGACATTCCGGGCATGCTGCCAATCGAGCTTCGTGAAGAGCGGCGTGCACGCTTCATGGCGGTAGCTGAAGCCGTGTCCAGCCAAAAACTGCAGCTGCGGGTGGGTGCCACCATGCAGGTGCTGGTCGATTCTGCACCGGCACTGGGCCGAAAAGGCGGCACGGGGCGTTCGTATGCCGACGCCCCCGAGATTGACGGCGTGGTCAAGCTCTTGCCGCCCGAGAAAATCAGCAAGACCCTGAAGGTGGGTGAGTTCACCAGGGCACGTATTGTGGGAACCCAGGGGCACGACCTGGTGGCCGTGCCGGTCTGATAAGCAAGCCAGGCCGCTGTTGCGGTCTGGCGACTGTTTCAGGCGAGTACAGAAAGCAAAAAAGCCACTGTTTTGCAGTGGCTTTTTTTAATCACTTTGTGTGATTTGAGTTACTTTGGTGCCCGGGAGAGAACTCGAATCTCCACATCTTGCGATACACGGACCTGAACCGTGCGCGTCTACCAATTCCGCCACCCGGGCACATCAAGCAGTGTACCATTACATTGGAGCCCTATCGGGATGAAGCGCTGAAATATTTCAGGTTTGACAAGGAAATTCAAGATGGCCCTGCGACCCCGGCAGACGCGTCCTTGGGCCCAAAAAAAATCTTGCCAACATGACGCCATCTCTGGCCCCGGGGTACTGCA
>JANNXF010000274.1:0-11719 GCA_031409395.1 Polaromonas sp. | reverse complement strand
CTGAAACACCTTGATGGTGACGGCGGGCTGGTTGTCGTCAGCCGTCGAAAACGTCTGTGCAAACTTGGTCGGGATGGTCGTGTTCTTGGTGATCATCTTGGTCATGACACCACCCAGGGTTTCAATACCCAGGGACAGGGGGGTGACGTCAAGCAGCAGTACGTCGGTGCGGTCGCCCGACAAAACCTGGCCCTGAATGGCTGCGCCAACGGCGACGGCTTCGTCCGGGTTCACGTCCTTGCGCGGCTCCTTGCCGAAGAACTCCTTGACCTTTTCCTGCACCTTGGGCATGCGGGTCTGGCCACCGACCAGGATCACGTCGTGAATGTCTGCCACGCTGATACCAGCGTCCTTGATGGCGGTACGGCAAGGAGCGATCGTGCGCTCAATCAGTTCTTCAACCAGGCTTTCGAGCTTGGCGCGCGAGAGCTTGACCAGCAAATGCTTGGGGCCGGAAGCCGGGTCGTGGGCAATGTAGGGAATATTGACTTCGGTTTGCGCGCTGTTCGACAGCTCGATCTTGGCCTTTTCCGCGGAGTCCTTCAGGCGCTGCAGAGCCACCACGTCCTTGCTCAGGTCAATGCCGCTATCCCTCTTGAATTCGGCAACGATGTAGTCAATCACGCGCTGGTCAAAGTCTTCACCGCCCAAAAAGGTGTCGCCGTTGGTGGACAGCACTTCAAACTGCTTTTCACCATCGACATCGGCAATCTCGATGATGGACACGTCAAACGTGCCGCCACCCAGGTCATAGACCGCAATCTTGCGGTCGCCTTTTTCCTGCTTGTCCAGGCCAAAAGCCAGCGCCGCAGCGGTGGGTTCGTTGATGATGCGCTTGACGTCCAGGCCGGCAATGCGACCGGCATCCTTGGTGGCCTGGCGCTGGGCGTCATTGAAGTAGGCGGGTACCGTAATCACGGCTTCGGTCACAGGCTCGCCGAGGTAGTCTTCAGCGGTTTTTTTCATTTTCCGCAGAATGTCGGCACTCACCTGCTGGGGAGACATTTTCTTGCCGCGCACCTCAACCCATGCATCGCCGTTGTCTGCCGCAACGATGGCGTAAGGCATCAGCGTGATGTCTTTTTGCACTTCTTTTTCGCTGAATTTACGGCCAATCAGGCGCTTCACGGCATACAGCGTGTTTTTCGGGTTGGTCACTGCCTGGCGCTTGGCAGAGGTGCCGACCAGCACTTCGCCATCTTCCTGGTAGGCGACGATGGACGGGGTGGTACGGGCACCCTCCGAGTTCTCAATGACGCGGGGCGTGTTGCCTTCCATGATGGCAACGCAGCTGTTGGTGGTGCCCAAATCGATACCAATAATTCTTCCCATGACTTACTCCTGATTTTTTGATTCGTTAAAGTTGAAAGCGTCTGGCTGCTGCCGGTGTGCGTCGTGCAGATCCTGCAAACAGTGATGTTGATGACTTGTGGATAACTTTTGCTAGTTCAAGTGCTGCACCACGATTTTTATCGTTATTTTGGCGCTGCGACGGTGACCAGGGCAGGGCGCAGCACACGATCGGCAATCAGGTAGCCTTTTTGCAGAACGCTCACCACGGTATTGGCTTCCTGGTCGGCGGGCACCATGCTGATCGCCTGGTGCTGGTGCGGGTCAAACCGGCTGCCAGCGGCAGGGTTGACTTCAATCACCTTGTTGCGCTCCAGAGCGCTTTTAAGCTGCTTGAGCGTGGCCTCTGCGCCCTCGCGGATCTGTTCGGGTGTGGCGTTCTTGATGGCCAATCCTGCTTCCAGGCTGTCCGTGACGGGAAGCAGGCTTTCGGCAAAACTCTCGACCGCAAACTTGCGTGCCTTGGCAACCTCGTCGTCGGCGCGGCGGCGGGCGTTTTCGGTCTCGGCCTTGGCGCGCAGGTAGCTGTCGGCCAGTTCGGTGTTTTGGACCTTCAGGGTGGCCAGTTCGGTTTGTGCCGCGGTCAGGGCGTCAAACTCGTTGGCCGCCTGCGCTGCCTCCAGCTCCTCGGGGCTGGGGGTGCCTGTAAGGGATTGATTTTGGTCGGATTGTGTATTTTTAGACATGCTCTAAAACAGGATTTAAGCCAGTAAGGAGGATAGATGGGACTGTCAAAGCCCTTTTCAAGACAAGGGATTGAGGTTGAGGGGTGAATCTTAGCGGCAGCGCCCGCGTTTTGCACCTCAGGGGCAGCCGGGCTGGCCCCCGGTGCCTTTCCCGCCTTCAAGTGCTTTTGTACCCGGCGGCCTGCGTGCTGTTGCCAACAGGCTGGCGGACACCTGGAAAGCTGACGCCCAAAAAAAGACAGGCACAAGGCCTGTCGTTCGGGAGTGAAGCCGGGAATTATTTCTTTTTGACCGCGCTGACCTTGGTCTGGCTGACAGCCCATTTGCCGGCAAATGCCTGCAGGTCGTTCAGGCGTTTGAGCAGGTCGGCACCCAGCGTGGTGACGGTATAGCCATCGCCGCCATGGCCCAGCAGTCCGGCGGCGCGCAATTCCTTGATGCGGGTGTTGAGGGTGTTGGGAGTGATGCTGCCAATGCTGTCTTGCAGGAGGCGAAAAGTCTGGGGGTGGCCGTCTTTCAAGGCCCACAGCACGCGCAATGCATAGCGCGATTCCAGCAGTTCAAGCAATTGGCCTACAGCTGCATTTTCTTTGGCACTCATCAGGTTATCTCCTCTGGTCACAGTTGGGTCACAGTCAAGTCACAGTTGACCGGTAAGCAAAAAGCTTGCGCCAAATATAACGCAAATTCTGCTCTGCTACGAGTTTTATAGCTACTCACGCCCGCTGCGTGTGGACTGTCAGCCTAAAACTCTTGGAAAACCCTGATGCAACAGGTTTGAAAAACCGCTAGATACATGCCCTGCGGACGTGCTCACGTTAGCCTGTAGTGTGTCACGAGCGTTCGAGTGATCTTCAGGATTTCATGGTGCCGTTGCACCCCGATGGGTCGGGGCGCAAGCGCACGACGTTTCATGGCGTCTTCTGTGCAGTGTCGGGGTTTGCGCGCGGGGCTGCAGCGGCAAAGCGCTGCGAGCCCGCAAAGCATTATTTGATGGTCTGGATGCGCTCGTAAAGGCTCTTGGGCCACGGTGCGTCGGCGGCGGTCAACGAAGGGAGTACCGCCGCTGCAAAGGGGGTACGGTCAACTTTGTTGACGGTTTTCCCCCGTTTTTCAAACTCACTCACCAGGCGGTTTTCGGCATCGACGATGTCCTGGCTCGCCCGCCCCGATGCTTCCCAAAGCACCTGGTCGAAGATCTTCTTGTCGGCGTCGCTCAACTTGGCCCAGACGGGGCCCGATACCGCCGTGATCAGGGATTCCGTGATGTGGCCGGTCAGCGTGATGTACTTCTGGACTTCGTAAAACTTTTTGGCATCAATCGTGGGCAAAGGGTTTTCCTGTGCATCGACAGTGCCGTTTTGCAGGGCAAGATACACCTCGGCAAAGGCGATGGGTGTGGGGTTGGCGCCGACCGCCTTGGGAAACATGACAAAAAGCGGTGCATCGGGGACGCGCAGTTTCAGCCCCTTCATGTCCTCGGGTTTGCTGATGACCTTGTTGGATGTCATGTGGCGCAGGCCGTAGTAGGTGTAGCCGGCAATGTGCTGGCCACCGGTCTTGCCGGCATAGCCCTGGGCCAGTTCCTGAAAGATCGGGCCGTTGCGAAAGGCCTGAAAGTGGGCGTAGTCGCGAAACACAAACGGTGCGGCCGCAATGGACAGCGGTGGATGAGCGCGTCCGGCGAAAGCCGCGCCGGTGTAGATGATGTCCACGGTACCCAGCGTCAGCCCCTGGTTGATCTCTGTTTCCTTGCCCAGTGATGAGGCTGGAAACACCTCGATGACATAGCGGCCGTTGGTGCGTTTTTTGATCTCTTCAGCCGCCCAGATGGCCTGCTTGTGAAAAGACTCTGATGTCTCATAGACATGCGCCCATTTGAGGGTGGTTTGGGCCCAGGCGGCGCTGGCAGCCAGCGTGCTGGCCAGTGCCAGAAGAGCGCTTGTTGCCAGGCTGGCAAGTAGTCTGCGTTTCATGTCTTTGTCTCCTGATGATTTCTGTTTTTAAAAGTGAACTTCAACCGGAAATGCCAACTTTCGGCTCGTTCGTCGGGGTTCGGTGCTCAACGCACCATGCAAGGCATCTTGTTGTTGAATTTCCAGCCGGGAATCAGGTACTGCATGGCCGCCGCGTCATCGCGTGCTCCCAGCCCATGCTTCAGGTACAACTGATGGGCTTTCTCGACTTCAACCATATCCAGTGCAACACCCAGGCCAGGCGTTTTGGGGACGGCCACTTCGCCGTTGACGATTAGCAGCGGTGCCTGCGTCAGGCGCTGGCCGTCCTGCCAGATCCAGTGCGTGTCAATGGCGGTGACCTTGCCCGGCGCGGCAGCGGCCACGTGGGTGAACATGGCCAGTGAGATGTCAAAGTGGTTGTTGGAGTGGGAACCCCATGTCAAGCCCCAGGTCTGGCAGATCTGCGCCACGCGGACAGAGCCCTGCATGGTCCAGAAATGCGGATCTGCCAGCGGGATGTCCACCGACTGCAAATGAATCGTGTGGGACAGTTCGCGCCAATCGGTTGCCACCATGTTTGTCGCGGTGGGCAGGCCGGTGGCGCGGCGGAACTCGGCCATGACTTCACGGCCAGAAAAAACACCTTCTGCGCCTACCGGGTCTTCGGCATAGGCCAGTTCCTTGTGGCGGTCGCGGCAAAGCCGTACAGCGTCTTGCAGCAGCCAGCCGCCGTTTGGGTCCAGGGTGACGCGGGCATCCGGAAAGCGCTCATGCAGGGCGATGATGGCCTCCATTTCTTCGTCACCACGCAGCACGCCGCCCTTGAGCTTGAAGTCCTTGAAGCCGTAGCGCGCGTAGGCGGCTTCGGCCAGGGCCACCACCGCCCGGGCGTTCATGGCGGGCTCGTGGCGCAGGCGCAACCAGTCGTCAGCTGCATCGGGCGCTGATGCATAGGGCAGATCGGTTTGCTGGCGGTCAGCGATATAAAAGAGGTAACCCAGCATGGCCACGGAATCGCGCTGCTGGCCTTCCCCCAGAAGCGCCGCGACCGGGACACCCAGAAACTGGCCCAGCAAATCGAGCAGGGCACTTTCAACCGCTGTAACGGCGTGAATGGTCACGCGAAGGTCAAAGGTCTGTTGGCCACGTCCGCCGCTGTCGCGTTCGGCAAAGCGTTCTCGCAAGGTGTTGAGTACCTGGTTCCAGGCGCCAATGGACTGGCCTTCAATCAGTTCACGCGCATCTTCCAGTGTGCGGCGGATTTTTTCACCCCCGGGGACTTCACCGACGCCAGTGTTTCCCGCGCTGTCGGTGATGACCAGCAGGTTGCGTGTAAAAAAAGGACCGTGCGCGCCACTCAGGTTGAGCAGCATGCTGTCATGGCCTGCGACGGGAATGACCTGAACGCGGGTGATGCGAGGTGCTTGGGAGGGAAGGAGCGCTTGGGAAGTGTTGGAAGCAGGCATGCTTGGCTGTATGAAAAGTTGATAAATTGAATTAATTTATCAGTTATCGTACAACTAGCCTCTTGTTTACACAATGGTGCTTTCAGCCATGGCATCTGGATTTGTCGTTGCCATTGCCACCACGGGGGTCTGCAAAGTGTGCACGTTATTGCCGCGGCGCAGGCGTTCCCGGCTGTTGGATAAATGCGTGCGCATGGCTGCCCGGGCGGCTTCGGCGTCCTGGTTGCGGATGGCGTTGTAAATGCTTTCATGCTCGCCGTTGACACGCTGCAGATAGTTGAGGCGTCCTTCCGGCGCGCTGTGGGCCGTATTGACCCGGGTCCGCGGAATGATCATGGTGCCCAGATAGGTCATCAGGTCAGCAAAATGCCGGTTTCCCGTGGACCTGGCGACTTCCATGTGGAACTGGAAGTCGGGCGGCACAGCGTCCGAGTCCTGGTTGATGGAATCCTGAAAGGCGTGCAGGGCGTTCTCCAGGGCCTTCAGATTTTCCGGTGTTCTCCTTTGGGCGGCCAGACCCGCGGCCTCTGTCTCAAGGCTGATGCGCAACTCCAGCACCGAGATGACATCGGCCACGGTGGCGAAGTCTTCGGCACTGATTCTGAAGTTGTCAGAGGCTTGTGGCGGCAGTACAAAGGTGCCAATGCCGTGCCGGGTTTCGACCAGGCCGGACGCCTGAAGTTTGGACAGTGACTCTCGCACGACCGTACGGCTGACGTCGAACCGGGCCATGATTTCTGCTTCGGTGGGTAGTTTGTCACCGGGCTGAAGCTGGCCTTCGCGGATGCTGATGGCCAGGCTTTCGACGATTTCTCCCACCAACCCGCGCGGACGGCGCAGGCGAGGCGATGCCTCCTGCGATGGCAGGCGAAGGTCGGTTTCCGTGCGACTAGGGGTTTTCCTTGAGAGCATTAAAAACCATTGACAAGCAAGTTAAGGAATTGGAAAATTCCGAGTCATCAGACAACCTATGACTGATGTGCGAATAGGTTCACTTTAACAAACTTCAAAAAAATGTCCAGCGTCTGCCTTTGCCAGGGCAAGCACACTGGGCTCAAGATACAAAAAGATGACGATCAAGGTTCATGAAAAGCTGCTGCTGACCGGCGCCGCCGGTGGCTTGGGGAAAGCACTGCGCGATCGCCTGAAGGCAAATTGCTCGGTTTTGCGCCTGTCCGATGTGCAGCCGTTTGGCGAAGCCCTTGCAGGCGAAGAGATTGTGCTGGCTGATCTGGCCGATCCGCAGGCGGTTGAGGGCATGGTCCGCGGCGTGGACGCCATCGTCCATCTGGGCGGTATTTCGGTGGAGGGTCCGTTCCAGCCCATTTTGCAGGCCAATATCCTGGGGGTTTACAACCTGTATGAAGCGGCCCGCAAGCAGGGGGTCAAGCGCGTGGTGTTTGCCAGTTCCAACCACGTGACCGGTTTTTACCGGCAGGACCAGACGATCACGGCCGACCATCCCGCACGGCCTGATGGTCTTTACGGGCTGAGCAAGGCTTTCGGAGAAGACCTTGCGCGTTTTTACTTTGACCGCTACGGAATTGAAACCGCCTGTGTCCGCATCGGTTCATCGTTCGCCGAACCCAAAGACCGGCGCATGCTGGCGACCTGGCTCAGCTTTGACGACCTGCACCGGCTCATTACCGCCTGCCTGAGCACGCCGGTACTGGGTTGCAGCATCATTTTTGGCATGTCTGACAATGCGGTCACCTGGTGGGACAACAGCCGTGCACGGCATATTGGCTACGTGGCAAAAGACAGTTCGGATATTTTTCGCGAAGCCGTCTATGCACGCACGCAGGCTCCGGACCTGAATGACCCGGTGGCCCAGTACCAGGGCGGTGGTTTCGTGGTGGCTGGCCCTTTCACCGGCTGAGCACCATGAGCGAAATTCAGGTTGAACTGGTTCTGGATGCCCGCAATGCGACAGGCGAGAGTCCGGTATGGGTAGCGGCGGAGCAGGCGCTCTACTGGGTCGATATTCCGGCGCGCAAGCTCTGTCGCTGGGTGTCGGCCACGGGCCTGACCGACGAATGGGTGGCGCCGGAAATGCTGGCCTGCATTGCCCCCCTGGGCGTTGCAGGGGGCTGGATTGCCGGCACGGAAAGCGGTGTGTTCCAGTTGTCACCCAAGGCCGATGGGTCTCTCGGCTTCAGCCGTCTGGCTGGCGTCAGCCACGCCCAGGACGGCATGCGCTTTAACGATGGCCGCTGTGACCGGCAAGGCCGTTTTCTGGCCGGCACGATGGTGATGAACATGGCTGCCGGTGCCCGTGCCGGTTGCATTTACAGCTACCAGGGCAGTCCTGACCTGAGGCTGCTGCTGGACGGATTCATCACGCCCAATGGCATGGCCTTCAGCCCGGATGGCCGCACGATGTACCTGTCGGACTCGCACCCTTCGGTGCAGATGGTCTGGGCCTTTGACTATGACCCTGAAACCGGTACGCCGTCGGCACGCCGGCCGTTTGTCGATATGAACTCCCTGCCAGGACGCCCCGATGGGGCCGCTGTCGATGAGGACGGTTGTTACTGGATTTGCGGCAATGACGCCGGTCTGGTTCACCGCTTCACACCCGAAGGCCGGTTGGACCGATCGCTGGCTGTGCCTGTCAAAAAACCTGCCATGTGCGCCTTTGGCGGCGCCGGGCTGGACACCCTGTTCGTCACCTCGATTCGCCCTGACGGAGTCGATTTATCGGACCAGCCGCTGGCCGGCGGTTTGTTTGCGCTGCGACCCGGCGTGCGCGGACTGCCTGACGCTGTGTGCCGGAATTAAAAGTTTAGCAATTTCACCACCAACCTAGAGGATGACATGAAGATTCAAAAAACACTGCTCACTGTGGCTGCCGTATTGGCGCTGACGCCGCTTACCGGTCTGGCCACTGAATTTCGCTCGTCGGATATTCACCCTGATGGCTACCCGACCGTTGAAGCTGTCAAGTTCATGGGGGAGCGCCTGAAGGTATTGACCAACGGCAAGCACTCCATCAAGGTGTTCAATAACAGCGCACTCGGTAACGAAAAAGACACCATCGAGCAAACCAAAATTGGTGCGCTGGCCATGACGCGGGTCAATATTGCCCCGATGAACAATATCTGCTCTGAAACGCAGGTTCCGACCATGCCTTTCCTGTTCCGTTCCACTGCGCACATGCGCACGGTGCTGGACGGTGCCATTGGTGAAGAAATCCTCGCATCCTGCGCACCGCAGGGCTTTATTGGCCTGGCCTATTACGACAGCGGCGCCCGTTCGCTGTACACCGCCAAAAAGCCTGTCCGCAACCTGGCCGATGCCAAGGGCATGAAAATCCGGGTTCAGCAATCTGACCTGTGGGTCGCCCTGCTGGAGGCCATGGGTGCCAACGCCACCCCCATGCCTTTCGGCGAGGTCTATACCGCTCTGAAAACCGGCCTGGTCGATGGTGCTGAAAACAACTACCCATCGTTTGAGAGCTCGCGCCATTTCGAGGTTGCCAAGTACTACTCGGTGACCGAGCATTCACTGGCCCCCGAAATGCTGCTGTTCTCCAAGCGAACCTGGGACACGCTGAGCCCCGAGGACCAGAAGGCCTTGCGTCAGGCAGCCAAAGAGTCGGTACCTTACATGCGCAAGCTGTGGGACGAGCGTGAAGAAAAATCCAAGGCTATTGCCAAGGCCGGTGGCGCAGAGTTTATTGAAGTAGACAAGGCCTCTTTCCAGAACGCGATGAAGCCGGTCTATGACAAATTCATGGTCGATGCAAAACTGAAATCTCTCGTCAAGCGGATCCAGGACACCAAGTAAGCGTATTTACCAACAGCCAGATCCGGAGTCGTGCAAACGCTTTCGGGCTGGCTGTTGCGGCCCTCTTTTTTTCTAAACGCCGGGACAACTCTCCCGGATTAATTTATGTACACAACTATTTGCCGCACGCTTGCGCGCACCTGCATGTGGCTGGGCATCTTCGGGCTCGTGGCCGTGATATGTGCTGTCAGCTGGCAGGTGTTTGGCCGCTACGTGCTGAACAACACGCCCACCTGGGCAGAGAGTCTGGCGCTGTTGCTGGTCATCTACGTCACCATGCTTGGCGTTGCCGTCGGCGTCCGGGACGCTGGCCATATCGGTCTCGAATCCTTTCTGGTGCTGGCGCCCGACTGGCTACGCCTCAAGATGGAATACCTGATTCATTTGCTGATCATGGTGTTTGGTCTGGCGATGGCCTGGAACTGTGGCTACCTTGCCATGTCTGTTTGGGGCTATCGCCTGCCGACCCTCTGGATTTCCGAGGGCTGGAAATACGTACCCGCTACTGTGTCGGGTGTTCTTATCGTGATGTTTTCCATCGAACACATCATTGCGCTCGCTCAAGGCCGCGAAGTTGAACCTGCCTGGGGCTGAGCACTCATCATGACCATTCCACTCCTTATTCTTTGCACTTCCTTCACGCTTTTTCTGCTGTTGGGCGTACCGGTTGCGTTTTCTATCGGACTGTCGGCCTTGGCCACTTTGGCGTACGAGGGGCTTCCGCTGGCGGTAGGCTTTCAGCAGATGACCTCCGGCATGGGCATTTTCTCGTTTTTGGCCATTCCGTTTTTTATCTTTGCGGGTGAACTGATGCTTTACGGCGGTATAGCCGACCGCATCGTCAATCTGGCTCGCAATCTGGTGGGCCATGTGCGCGGCGGTCTGGGCATGTCCAACGTCGTGGCCTGCACACTGTTCGGTGGCGTATCGGGCTCGCCCGTGGCCGACGTTTCAGCCATGGGCGCCGTGATGATTCCCATGATGAAGAAAGAGGGTTATCACGCCGACTACGCGGTCAATGTGACAACGCACGCGGCACTGGTTGGCGCCCTGATGCCAACCAGTCACAACCTGATCATTTATTCATTGGCTGCAGGCGGCAAGGTGTCGATTGCGGCGCTGATACTGGCCGCGCTGGTGCCTGCCGCCATTTTGACCCTGTGCAACCTTGCCGCCGCTTATCTGGTGGCCGTCAAACGGGGCTACCCTGCGGGCAGTTTTCCGGGCTGGGCCATCGTGGCACGGTCACTGGCGGCTGCCTTGCCGGGTTTGTTCATTGTGGTGCTGATTCTGGGCGGCATTCTTTCAGGTGTCTTTACCGCCACAGAATCTGCCGCCGTGGCTGTGTTGTATGCACTGGGTCTGACTATTTTTGTCTACCGTACCCTTAAGTGGGAGCATTTCATCAAGGCCGCCAGCAAGGCGGTCAAGACAACCGGTGTGATCCTGTTGCTGATCGGTATCTCGAGCACCTTCGGTTATTTGATCAGCCTTTACGGTGTGGCCCAACTCACCGGTGAAATGCTTTCGCAGATCACCAGTACGCCCTGGGTCATCTTCCTGCTGATCAACATCATTCTGTTCGTATTGGGTACTTTTCTGGATATGGCGGCGACCATCTTGTTGTGCACGCCCATCTTTTTGCCCATTGCCCAGCACTACGGAATGAGTTCAGTCCAGTTTGGCATTGTGTTGCTGATCAACTGCGCGCTGGGGTTGAACACACCCCCGGTCGGTACGACACAGTTTGTAGGTTGTGCCATTGGAGGCATCTCGGTCGGAACGGTGATGCGTACCATCTGGCCGTTTTATGGCGCGCTCATTTTTGCGCTTGCGCTGGTGACATTTGTGCCAGCGTTTTCCATGTGGCTGCCCAGCATGTTCATGGCTGTCGGCAAATAAAACCAGAACTGGAAAGATGGTAATGGCTGAGCCGCTTTACATCCGGATGCATGAGCGCGACAACGTCGCTATCGTTGCCAACGACGGTGGCCTCAAGGCCGGTACCGTGTTTGCTGGCGGCTTGCGCTTGTGCGATCAGGTGCCGCAGGGCCACAAGGTAGCGCTGGTTGATTTGCCCAGGGGCAGTGCCGTGCTGCGCTACAACGTGCCCATCGGTTATGCCCTGAAAGACATTCCGGCGGGAAGCTGGGTACATGAAAGGCTGCTGGAGATGCCTGCGGCGCGCACCCTGGACGATCTGCCGATGGCAACGGTTCGCCCTGCGCCCATGCCTGCTCTTGAGGGCTACACCTTTGAGGGCTATCGCAACGCCGACGGCAGCGTGGGCAGTCGCAACATTCTGGCCATCACCACCACGGTGCAGTGTGTGGCGGGCGTGGTGGCGTTTGCCGTCACACGCATCAAGGCCGAGTTGTTGCCGCGTTTCCCGCATGTTGACGATGTCGTGGGCCTGGAGCACAGCTATGGCTGCGGCGTGGCGATTGATGCGCCCGACGCGATCATCCCG
>JANNXF010000273.1:0-11994 GCA_031409395.1 Polaromonas sp. | reverse complement strand
CACCTACATCGCGGCCGGCATTGGCCTTTTGCTGTTGCCATTGGTGCTGCAAGGCTTTGGCAACGCTTGGGTGCGCATTGCCGATCTGGCCTTGCTCTATGTGCTGCTGGCCCTGGGCCTGAACATTGTGGTGGGCTATGCCGGTCTGCTGGACCTGGGCTATGTCGCCTTCTTTGCCGTCGGCGCCTATCTGTTTGCGCTGCTGGGTTCGCCACACCTGGCCGAGGCTTTTCCGGCCATTGCGGCGGCCTTCCCCAACGGCCTGCACCTGCCGATCTGGGCCATCATTCCGGCAGCGGCGGCGGTGGCGGGCCTGTTTGGCCTGGTGCTGGGTGCGCCCACGCTCAAGCTGCGCGGCGACTACCTGGCCATTGTCACGCTGGGTTTCGGCGAGATCATTCGCGTGTTTTTGAACAACCTGGACCGCCCGATCAACCTGACCAACGGGCCCAAGGGCATCAACCAGATTGACTCGATCAAGTTCTTTGGTTTTGACCTCGGCAAGAGCCACGAGTTTTTCGGCTTTACCGTCAACTCGGTGTCGATGTACTACTACCTGTTTTTGGCGCTGGTGATTGTTTCGGTCATCATTTGCCACCGCCTGGAGAACTCCCGCATTGGCCGTGCCTGGATGGCGATTCGCGAAGACGAAATTGCCGCCAAGGCCATGGGCATCAACACCCGCAACATGAAGCTGCTGGCTTTCGGCATGGGCGCCACGTTTGGCGGTGTGTCGGGCTCGATGTTTGCCGCTTTCCAGGGCTTTGTATCGCCCGAATCCTTCAGCCTGATGGAGTCCATCATGATTGTGGCCATGGTTGTGCTGGGCGGTATTGGCCATTTGCCTGGCGTCATTCTGGGTGCGCTGCTGCTGGCGGCGCTGCCCGAAGTGCTGCGCCATGTGGCCGGGCCGCTGCAGGCCATGACCGATGGTCGCCTGGACTCCGCCATCTTGCGCCAGCTGCTGATTGCGCTGGCCATGATTGTGGTCATGCTGATGCGTCCGCGCGGTCTCTGGCCTGCGCCTGAGCACGGCAAGTCGCTTGTCAAACCTGTCAAAACCTAAGGAGAATGGACATGAGCGAAACCATTCTTAAAGTTTCCGGTGTTTCCAAGCGTTTTGGTGGCCTGCAGGCCCTCAGCGACGTGGGAATTCACATTGAACGCGGCCAGGTGTATGGCCTGATTGGCCCCAACGGTGCCGGCAAAACCACTTTTTTCAATGTGTTGACCGGGCTGTACACGCCCGACAGTGGCACGTTTGAACTGGCTGGCAAGCCCTACAAACCCACAGCGGTGCATGAAGTGGCCAAGGCCGGCATTGCCCGCACCTTCCAGAACATCCGCCTGTTTGCCGACATGACCGCGCTTGAAAACGTCATGGTGGGCCGGCACATCCGCACGCACTCGGGTCTGCTGGGGGCGGTGTTCCGCACACCCGGTTTCAAGCACGAGGAAGCGGCCATTGCCAAGCGTTCGCAGGAACTGCTCGACTACGTTGGCATTGGCAAATATGCCGACTTCAAGGCGCGTACCCTGAGCTACGGCGACCAGCGGCGCCTGGAAATCGCCCGCGCGCTGGCGACCGATCCGCAGCTGATTGCGCTGGACGAGCCCGCCGCCGGCATGAACGCGACTGAGAAAGTCCAGCTGCGCGAACTGATTGACCAGATCCGCAAGGACAACCGCACCATCTTGCTGATCGAGCACGATGTGAAGCTGGTGATGGGACTGTGCGACCGCGTGACAGTGCTCGACTACGGCAAACAGATTGCCGAAGGCTTGCCCGCCGATGTCCAGAAAAACGAAAAAGTGATTACCGCCTACCTGGGCACCGGCCATTAAGGCCATCAAGGTCATTCAAGGAAATCAAGAACATGTCCAACACACTTCTTAAAGTGACAGGCCTCAAGGTGGCCTATGGCGGTATCCAGGCGGTCAAGGGGGTTGATTTTGAGGTCAACGAAGGCGAACTGGTCACGCTGATCGGCTCCAACGGTGCCGGTAAAACCACCACCATGAAAGCCATCACCGGTACGCTCCCCATTCAGGGCGGTGACATTGAATACCTGGGTAAAAGCATCAAGGGCCGCGGGGCCTGGGACCTGGTCAAGGAAGGCCTGGCCATGGTGCCGGAAGGCCGCGGCGTGTTCACCCGCATGACGATCACCGAGAACTTGCAGATGGGCGCCTACATCCGCAACGACAAACCGGAAATCGCCGCCGACATTGAGAAAATGTTCGTGCTGTTTCCGCGCCTGCGCGAACGCAAGGACCAGCTGGCCGGCACCATGTCGGGCGGCGAGCAGCAAATGCTGGCCATGGGCCGCGCGCTGATGAGCCGGCCCAAGGTGCTCTTGCTCGACGAGCCGTCCATGGGTCTGTCGCCCATCATGGTCGACAAGATTTTTGAAGTGGTCAAGGACGTTTCTGCCCACGGCGTGACGGTATTGCTGGTCGAGCAAAACGCCAGCCGCGCACTGGGCATTGCCAACCGGGGTTATGTCATGGAGTCGGGCAACGTCACCATGAACGGAGATGCCAAAGAACTGCTCAACGACCCGCGGGTCAGGGCGGCTTACCTGGGCGAATAAGCCGGGCTTGGGTGTTCCACCCGGCCAGCACGAACGCAAAAACGGGCGCTGTCAGCTATTGATTCAATAGCTGCCAGCGCCCGTATTTATTGGGCTAAAGCCCTAAAACCCCAACAGCATCAGTCCACCCGGGCCCCCGAGGCCTTGACCACCTGTTCATACTTCGCCCGCTCGGCTTTCATGAAGGCGCCGAACTGCTCTGGCGTGTTGGCCACCGGCTCGGCCATCAGCGTGGCAAAACGGGTTTTGACTTCGGGTGAATTCAGGGCCGCTACAAAAGCGGTGTTGAGCTTTTCCACCAGGTCTTTGGAGATACCCGCCGGGGCCACCAGGCCCCACCAGGTGTCAATCTCAAAGCCCTTGAGGGTTTCTGCCACTGTCGGAATGTCTGGCAAGGCCGCACTGCGCTGGGCCGTGGTCACCGCCAGCGCCTTCAGCTTGCCCGATTTGATGCTGGCCGACGCGGTGGCGAGGTTGTCAAAATTAAAGTCCACCTGGCCGCTCAGCAAAGCCAGCTGTGCCGGGTTGCCGCCGTTGTACGGAATGTGCAGCGCAAAAATACCCGCCCTGGCCTTGAACATTTCGCCGGCCAGATGGCCCGCGCTGCCGTTGCCACCACTGGCGTAATTGAGTTTGGCCGGATTGGCTTTGGCGTATTTGATCAGGTCGGCCAGCGTGTGGATGTTCAGGCGCTGCGCCGTGTCGGCGTTCATGACCAGCACATTGGGCACGCGCAGCATCTGCGTGATGGGTGCAAAGTCTGTCGCTGCGTTGTAGGGCATCTTGCTGTAGAGCCAGGGGTTGATGGCGTGCGTCGCCACAGCGGCGATGCCAATGGTCTGGCCGTCGGGTGCGGCCTTGGCCACGGCGTCTGCGCCAATATTGCCGCCACCACCGGGCTTGTTGTCAATGATGACGGTGCCCAGCGTGTCTTTGACGCGCTCAGCCATCAGGCGCGCCGTCACGTCAATCGGGCCGCCCGGGGCATAGGGCACGATGAGGCGTATGACTTTGGTCTGGGCCAGCGCCGGGACGGGCGACAGCACTGCGACAAGGATGGACAGGGCTGCCAGTGGTTTGAAAAGCAGGGGGGTGATGCGCTGGATATTCATGAACTGATTGTTGCAAAATTTCATGAGCTGCTGGCTCATGGCATTCCACTACAAAATCTTCACACGCGGGAAGTGGCCCTTTCCTTGCGCTGCTGCGTTGCCTGCCCATGTGGCAAATGCTTCATGGCGTTTTCAAGCACTCGCCCAGTAAAACCCCTCATGAAAATCCAGACCCTGGTGGCCGCCTTGGCACTGACTGCAGCCAGTGCTGCACTGGCCCAGGCGCTTGCCGCGCCCGTGGCTGCCAAGTAAACGGGATTCACGTTTTTTCATCCAAAAAAAAGCCCGGTGTCGATTCGACACCGGGCTTTTTGCATGGGGCACCGACGGGTTGCCGGCCTAGTTCACATCAATTAGCGCCTTCATGATGGTGTAGGGCCCGCTGTAGCTGCCCGTCGCATTTTTGTAGCCCTGCGTCACGCTGTCACGCTTGAAGGTGATGACAAAGCTCTGCGGGTTGTAGCTGTCTGATGGTGCCGTGCCCGTGCTCGACGCAGGCGACTGGTCAATCATGTGCTTAAAGATGGCGCTGGAGCTGCCTACGCCGTTGGCATCGACCACAAAGATATCGCTTGAGTTGAGGGCGCTGCTGTACTGGACCGCGCCGGTGCCCGAACCAATGAGTCGGGTCTTGCTCGTGGTGATGCTGCGGTCACTGAATTTGAAGGTGTCGCCTGCCGTCAGGTAAGACATGCGCACGCCTGTGGCGCTGAATTTCGAGCCCGTGCCGAAGTTGCTGCTGGTGGCTTCGCCCACATACACGCCGGCTGCGCCATACACCGTGCCAACGTCGCCGTTGAGGTAGAGCGAGGTGTTCTGGTCAATGCCATAAGCAACGCCGATGCCCGTATTTTTGAGCGCGGCCAGCAGGCGGCCCAGGCGGCCCGTACGGCCATTGCGGTTGTCAAAGTGGGTGTCGATATTGGCATTGGGCACAAAGCCAAAACCCTTGATCTTGGTGCCAAAGTCAATGTTGGTGGGGTGGGCAAGGCAGCTCGATGCGGGCGTTCCGTCCGATGCGGGCGCCACATACGGGCAGTTGGCCGGCGTGATGGCGCGCAGCGTGTTCTGGTTCAGGTAGCCAATGCTGATGCCCTCGCCATAGGAGGTGGCCGGGGCGATGGCCGTGCCTGCCGAGTCACCCGCGTAGATCAGGCTGCCCGCCGCATAGCGCGCCCGGATGGCGGCCATCAGCGGCCTGTCAGTGCCGTCGTCGTTCAGAAAGGTACGGGCCAGGCGGGACTGGTCACCGCCAATGACATACACCAGGTCGGCCTGGTTGATGATGGCGATGTTGGCCTGAGCCGTTGCGCTGCTGTTGCCCGAGTTGCTGGCGTAGGTGTCATGGTGGCTCAGGATGTGCTTGGGTGAAAATCCGTGGCGCTGAAACAGGTTGCTGTAAGACCAGAGGCCCGCGGCAGTGTCGTTGGTGTATTTGTCAACGCCGTCGGCCTGGTTGACGGCCGAACCCGTGATGACAGCCACACGCGGGCAGGGTGTGGTGTTCCAGTCGGTTGCACAGTTGGTGACGCTGTTGATATTGGGCAGGTTGGTATTTTTGCCGGTGGCCTGGCGCAGGCCGTAGACAAAGACCGCCGTGTTGTCCTGCGCCATACCGCCGCCATTGAGCCATACCTTGCCAGTCACGCCAGCGGTCACGGGCGGTTCTGTGGGCAGGGTGCCGGGCAATTTGACGTTGAGTGTGTAGTTGCCAGAGCCCGAATAACTGCTGACCTTGATCAGGTAGGTTCCGGCGGTCGTCACGTTGTAGGTGCCGGTTTCGGGGTTGCTGGAGGTCGTCTTGGAGATCAGGGGGGTTCCCGTCGTGGCGTAGAAATACCAGTCAAAGTCAACACTGGTGCCGTGAGAGAGTTTGATTTCAACCTGCCCCGGCGTGCTGATGGTGAACTTGTACCAGTCCACGTCCGTGCGGCTGCTCATCGAGCCGGACACGCTGGTGTTGCTGCACAGCCCCGTGTTGGCGGCAGACTCGGTGTTATTGCCTTCTGTTTCGGCCGTCAGGCAGGCTGCCGTGGCGCCACTGCTCCAGAGCAGGCCCGTGAGAACCACCGCAACCCATCGTTTGCAACTCAATGTCATGTTATTTCCTTCAACGACCATTTCTGAACCTGTGAAAGCTGCGATGGGGTTGGCAAACGAAGCGCCAAACCAAGCCGCTGCACCGGATAAATGTATAGTTATTTACTTAACATTAATATATGAAAAATTAAGGACAAACCCTTGAATTTTGCGTATTTTTATTGATAAATAGGAATTTGAAATCAAATGATTCGCGTTTTCAGACTAGACAATTAATTACCATAAAATTTAAAAAAGGCAAAAATTGACCAATTTCAGGCGTTAAAAAGCCCTGAAAAGCGCGGGCTGCGTCTTTCAGGGCGGGGCCTCTGGCCTGACGGGGCGGCCAGTGCCCGCCCGGGCGGTTACGCCGCGGTTTGGGCCTTGTCTTTTTCGGTCACAAACGAGTCGGCGTAAAACTCGCCCTCGGGCAAACCTGCCGCCACATAGGCCGTCTGCGCCGAGTCCACCACAATCGGCGCGCCGCAGGCATAGACCTGGTAGCCCGAAAGATCGGCCATGTCTTCCAGCACCGCCTTGTGGACAAAGCCGGTGCGGCCAGTCCAGGCGTCTTCCGGCAGCGCGTCAGAAATGACGGGCACATAACGCAGGTGGGGCATTTCGGCCAGCTTGCCAAGCACCCAGTCATGCATGTACAGGTCGGCCGGGCGACGTCCGCCCCAGTACAGCACGGCAGGGCGCGTGACGCCCTTGAACTGCATGTGTTCAATGATGGCCTTGATGGGCGCAAAACCGGTGCCTGAGGCCAGCAGCACCATGGGTTTCGTGCTGTCATCGCGCAGGTAAAAGCTGCCAAAAGGCCCTTCTATGCGCAGAATTTCCTTTTCCTTCATTGGCCCGAACACATGGTCGGTGAACTTGCCGCCCGGCATGTGGCGAATGTGCAGCTCAACCCCCGGTGTTTCCGCCTGGGTGTGGGGTGCGTTGCCCATGGAATAGGCGCGGCGGTCGCCGTCACGAAGCAAAAACTCCACATACTGGCCGGCGTGGTACTTGAACACGTCGCTGGCAGGCAGTTGCAGCCGCAACACTGTCACGTCGTGTGAAACGCGCGTCAGGCTGTTCACACGCACAGGCATCTTCTTGACGGGAAATGCGCTTTCGTCGGTCACCTGGCGCGACTCGATCACCAGGTCAGAATGCGCCACTGCGCAGCAGGTCAGGATGAAGCCGTTTTCCTCTTCCTCGGGGGACAGGGCCTTGAGCTGGTGCGCGCCGTGGGTCACGCTGCCTTCCAGTTTCTTGCATTTGCACGATCCGCAGGCGCCGTCTTTGCAGCCATAGGGCAGGCCAATGCCCTGGCGAATGGCGGCCGCCAGCAACGCTTCATCGGCCAGGGCCACAAAAGCCCGTCCACTGGGTTGGATGGTCACGTTAAAACTCATGGTGGCTTCCTGTTCGTTATGCTTGAGGGCTCTGGTGTTCTGTCACACGGTCAGCTTGGCTGGTTTTTCAGCAGGTCTCTAATTTTGCCTTCAAACCTGAATCCCTTGGGCGCGCTGCCTTCGCGCTTTCGCCGCCAGCGCATTTTGATCGTGGGCTGCGGCGACGTTGGCCTGCGCGTGGCGGCCCAGTTGCCGTCCCGCATCAGGCTGCTGGCGCTGACCTCGTCGGCAGAACGTGTGCCGGTCCTGCGCGCCCGGCGCATCACCCCTTTGCGGGGCAACCTCGACGATGCCGCCAGTCTGCACCGCCTGGCAGGCCTGGCCACCCGGGTCGTGCACCTGGCGCCGCCCCCGAGTGACCCGGCTGCGCTGCGCAGTGACCCGCGCACGCTGGCGCTGCTGCGCGCCCTGCGTTTGCGCGGCTTGCCGCAATCCCTGGTGTACGGCTCGACCAGTGGCGTCTACGGCGACTGCCAGGGGGAATGGGTCAGTGAAACCCGGCGCCTGAACGCCAACACCCCGCGCGCCCAGCGCCGTGTGCATGCCGAAGCCCATGTGCGGCTGTGGGGCCGCGCCACCGCCACGCCCGTGCATATTTTGCGGATTCCGGGCATTTACGCTCCCGACCGCGAAGGCGGCACGCCAAGGCCCCGTTTGCTGCGCGGCACACCGGTGCTGCGGGCCGAAGACGATGTGTACACCAACCATATTCATGCCGATGATCTGGCCCGGGCCTGCCTGGCCGCCCTGTGGCGCGGCAAACGGCAGCGCATCAGCCATGCCAGCGACGACACGCAGATGCGGATGGGCGACTACTTTGACTTTGCCGCCGACCTCTACCAGCTGCCCCGCCCCGCCAGGCTGGCGCGCAGCGACGCGCAGGCGCAACTGCCCGCCATGCAACTGAGCTTCATGAGCGAATCACGGCGGCTTGACAACACCCGCCTGAAGCGCGAACTGCGGGTTCGGCTGCGTTACCCGACGGTGGTGCAGGGCCTGAACCAGGTTTGAGCCAGGTTTGAGCCAGGTTTGCAGTGGCTCGCAGTGGCCTGAATCGGTTTTGATTGCTATTAAATTAATAGCTGCTTGAGCCCGTGTTGATTGGGCAAAAGCCACTTTTTTCTTGAGACTTTAGATGCCAGACGGCTTTTTCAGTGTCAGCATGCGGTCTTCGGCTTTCAGCACAATGGTCTTGATGTCGGCACCCTGCAGCACCGTCAGGCTGATTTCTGCATCGGGCGCGGCGCGGTCCCAGAGTTTTTTGTAAAAGGCTTCCAGGGTGGCCACCTTGGCGCCATCCACCGCCAGCACCACATCACCCGGCTCCAGCCCCGCCAGCTGCGCCGGGCTGTCTTTGCTGACGCGCATGATCTGGATGCGGCCGGCCTGGTCGTTGGAGGTCAGGCCCAGCCAGGGGCGGCGGCTTTTCAGGCTGGTGCCGGACTGCTGCAGTTCGGCCAGAATCGGCCGCAGCAAATCCACGGGTACAAACATATTGCCCGGCAGCCGGCGGTTTTCACCCGTGGCGTCAGACACGAACAGCGAGCCTATGCCCATCAGTTCGCCCTTCTGGTTGAACAGCGGCGCTCCGCTGTGGTTGCCGCCGCCAGACATGACGGGCGGGCTGGTAAACAGCGCCGATTCAATGTGGTATTCCCAATTGCCCGAAAACGCCCGCTGGCTGACCAGACGCGTCATGCTGACGTCGCTGTCTGTGTCCGCCTGTGGGCCAGTGACGGCCATCAGCGGTTCGCCGGGTCGCAGGTCTTTGCTGCGGCCCAGCGGCACAGCCCGCAGCGCGCCCGTCCCGGCACTGTTCAGGCTGCGCGCTGAAACCAGCGGCCGCAGCAGGCCAAAGCCGGTCGCGATGTCATAGGCCACGGCCCGCGCCGGCACGGTTTTGTTGTCTTGCGTCACGATCTCGATCTGCTCGGCCTCCAGCATCAGGTAACCGATGGTCAGAATCAGGCCGTCCTGCCCGATCAACACCCCCGAGCCACTGCGTTGCTGGCCCAGGGTTTCCGCCGAACGCGCGCCCTCGGTGGCCATCACCCGGATGCCAACCACCGCCGCATTGGCCCTAGCCAGCGCGTCCATCGTCACCTGTGTGGGTGTCGCCGGCGTGGTGGCCGCGTGAACGCCGGGCTGGCAGAGCCACAGGGCTGACACAAGCAGGCAAAGGCGATGGTGGAATGAGCGCATGTCGGACTCCAGGGCCAGCAAAAAAATGCTGGAATGAAGAATGCGCCTGATTCAATGCCGTTGCAAGCGTCAGGGTCATCAGCAAGCCCCCTGACGCTGTTGCGAACGTTCCCGGTTACCGGCTCAGGCGCGCATGCACCCAGTGCGCTGCGGCCAGCAGCCGGTGGTCATCGCCAAAGGCCCCCACCAGTTGCAGCCCCACCGGCAAACCGGTGTGGCCATGGGCAAAAGGCAGGTGTATGCAGGGCAGGCCCAGCAGCGTCCAGCTGCGGCAAAACAGCGGGTCGCCGGTGTTGTCCAGTCCGGCCGGCGCTTCGCCGATGCTGCTGGGCGCCAGCAACACGTCGTAGCGGTCAAACAGCTGTGCCGCTGCCTGCCGGGCGCGGGCCGTGGCGAGCAGGTTGCGCGCATGCGCCTGGCCGCTGATGGCCAGACCGCTTTCAATCAGCGCCCGCAGCGGCGCACTGAGCAGCTCGGGGTGCTGCAGGCGTTCGTGGCTCAGGGAACGGGCAGTTTCATACGCCTGCACCTCCTTTTGCACGGCAACCAGGCCCGCCAGCTCAGTGGGCAGCGCCATGGGCACGCCAGGCCCGTGCAGGGCGGCTTCGGCCTGGGCCCAGGCCTGCCGGGTGTCTGGCCCGGCCAGATCCCATTCAGGTGTCTGGCACAGGCCAATGCGCGGCGGTGCCGCCTGCTCGAAAGCGTCGCGGTCGGCCAGCCGGGGGTCTCCGGTAAGCACCGCCGCCAGCAGGGCCACATCGCGCACGCTGCGGCCAAAGCCGCCCACCGCATCGAGCGTTTCCGACAGGCTTTTGACGCCGGCTCTGGGCACCCGCAGGTGGCTGGGCTTGTAGCCCACCACGCCGCAAAAAGCCGCTGGCCGTATCAGCGAACCGGCGGTTTGCGTGCCCAGCGCCAGCGGCAGCATGGCGTCGGCCACGGCAGCGGCCGAGCCGCTGGACGAACCGCCCGGCGTGTGGCCCCCGTGGTGCGGATTGCGTGTGACGCCGGGCGACATATTGGCCAGCTCGGTGCTCACGGTTTTGCCCAGCAGCACCGCACCGGCTTCGCGGCACAGGGCCACGGCGGCGGCATCGGCGGCGGGCTGGTGGCCGGTATAAATCGGCGAGCCGTAGGCGGTGGGCAGGTCAAAGGTGTCAAACACGTCCTTGACGCCAAAGGGCAGGCCGTGCAGCAGGCCGCGCACCGGGCCCGCGTCAAGCTGGCGGGCCCTGGCCAGTGCGGCATCAGCGTTGAGCCGCACAAACGCCTGCACCTGCGGTTCACGTTCGGCAATGCGCTCCAGGCAGGCGCGGACCAGGCTGGTGGCGGTGATGTCGCGGCGCGCCAGCCGTTCGGCGGCCTGCCAGGCGCCAAGCTGGTGAAGAGGCGTTGTGCTGGCGGGAGTGGTCATGCCTGCCAGTATCTGCTGTTTTCAGCTTCTTAAAGCTCGTTAACATTCAAAGCTTATGCGAACTATGTCCAAGTGGCTGCCCGCAGCCCTTCAGCGAAAACTGCCGCCATCTGCCGAGGCCATCGTCACCGCCTGCTACCAGGAAATTTTGGGCCGGCAGCCTGATCCAGGTGGACTGGCTGCCCACACCAAGATACTTGAAGCAGCCGACGCAAGCGACGCCATCGGCTTGATGCTGAAGGGCTTTCTTGGCTCTGAGGAATACGCCCGCAAGCTAAGCGCACCCGCCTACCTGCTGCGCGGTTTGCAGGGCGAAGGCGCACGGGTCAACGGCGAAAAGGTCGCCCACATCGTATCGCTGGGCACGCACTGCCTGACTTCATCCATCCTCAAGCGCTGGAACCTGAAAAATTATTCCTTGCCCTTCGACTGGATTTTCAGTTCGCCCGGGATGGTCATGGATTGTTTTTTGAATGATTTCCAGGTGTTTCTGGACAAGTCCTGTTACAGCCCGATGCAGCGTCCGACAGGGGAGCCAGGCGCCCAGCATCTCTGGTACCTGAATCACCTTAACGTCCGGGACTGCTTTGCGCACCGGGACCCTTCGCAGGACGGCGACTACCAGTACACCGTGCGGACGGTTGAGCGCTTCCGGCAGCTCGCGGGCAGCGACAGCGTGAAGCTGTTCGTGATGATCAGCGGCCCGGAGCATCGGCTGGACAAGCATTTCACGGCCTTGTCGGAAGGCATCCGCAAGCTCACCCGCCACTCAGCGTTCATCGCCATCACGCTTGCCCGCCCCAGCGGCGAGTCTGGCTGCACGGCCATGAAATTGCTGACGAGGGACGCGGACCACAGCCTGTACGAATTTACGCCAGTCTCCACGAACAATGGGGTGGAATTCACCGATTTGCTGGATGAGTTGGCCATCTTGCGACTGATTCACCGCTATGCGCTGGCGATCAGTGCCTTGCCGTGACGCTCTGAAGCGGCAACTGAAGTGTGCCTGCGATTCGCTGGCTTGCTTGTCGTGTCGCTGATGTGTCTGGTGCCCGGGGCCGGAATCGAACCGGCACGCCTTTCGGCGGGGGATTTTGAGTCCCCTGCGTCTACCAATTTCACCACCCGGGCAGAAATGAGCGAAGCCCCAAATTATGGCACAGTGCAGGCTATGAACTATCCAACCA
>JANNXF010000272.1:0-8146 GCA_031409395.1 Polaromonas sp. | reverse complement strand
ACCGCCTGGGTCACGTCTTCGACCGCTTGCTCCAGCGCTTTCTGAATCTCGGCCAGCGCCGGAATCGGCACCCACAGCGGCAGTTCTTCGTCCAGCACATGGTCTTCGCGCACATAGCCGTGGGCCAGCACGTAGTCGCCCAGTTGTTGGCTGTTGCGCAGGCCGGCGCAGTGGCCCAGCATGATCCAGGCGTGCGGGCGCAGCACGGCGATGTGGTCGGTGATGTTCTTGGCATTGGCCGGGCCGACGCCAATGTTGACCATGGTGATGCCGGTTCGGTCGGCGCGCAGCAGGTGGTAGGCCGGCATTTGCGGCAGGCGCGGCGGGGCTACGCCAGCGCTGTCGCCGGCCTCTGGCGGCATGCCTGCGCGCCGCGTCACCACATTGCCGGGCTCGACAAAGCAGGTGTATTCGCTGTTCGGGTTGGCCATCGATTCGTGCCCCAGGCGCACGAACTCGTCAATGTAAAACTGGTAGTTGGTGAACAGCACAAAGTTCTGGAACCAGTCCGGCGAGGTGCCGGTGTAGTGGCGCAGGCGCTGCAGCGAATAGTCCACCCGCGCCGCCGTGAACAGCGACAGCGGCTGCGGCTCGCCCGGCCGTGCTTCATAGGTGCCGTTGGCAATGCCGTCGTCCATGGCGGCCAGGTCGGGCAGGTCAAACACATCGCGCATCAGCATGCGGCGCGCCGGGCTCATGCTGCCTTCGATGTGGTCGTTCTCGGCAAACGAGAAGTGAATGGGAATGGGTTGCGTGCTGGTGCCCACCTCCAGCTCGACCTCGTGGTTTTGCAGCAGCAGCCGGAACTGCTCCAGGTAGTAGTTGCCATACAGGTCAGGCCGCGTCAGTGTGGTTTCATAGCGGCCCGGCCCGGCCACAAAGCCGTAGCTCAGCTGCGTGATGTCGGGCGTTTCCAGGATGGCGCGTGCCACCGTGTCGGTGTGCAGGCGCACAAACGGGTAGCAGGCGCGCACATGACCCGGCAGGGTGTCGCCGGCTACATAGCGCTGCATGGCCTGGCGCAAGTGGCTGATTTGCTGGTGGTAGATCAGCTGCACCTGGGCCAGCGCGGCCTCGGCATCGGCGTAGCGGGTGGGGGCAATAAAACTGGGTAAATAGGGCATGGCGCTAAATTAGATGTGGTGTATTTTTCAAGCAGGGGCCGCGGGACTGACTTGTCAGACCGCAGGCGCAGCGGCCCCCTCGGGGGGCAGGGCGCTACGCGAAGCGAGCGACCGTGGGGGCAAAGCGTCTCTCATCGTCACAAATTCCTCGGCGACCGTCGGGTGAATGCCAATGGTGCTGTCAAACACGGCTTTGGTGGCGCCGGCCTTCATGGCCACCGCAAAGCCCTGCACAATTTCACCCGCATCGGGCCCGACCATGTGCAGGCCAACCACGCGGTCGGTGGCGTCTTCGACCACCAGCTTCATCAGGGTGCGCTCGGCGCTGCCGCTCAGGGTGTGTTTCAGCGCCTTGAAGTCCGTGCGGAAGACGGTGACCTTGCCAAACTTCTCGCGTGCGGCGGTTTCTGAATAACCCACCGTGCCAATGTTGGGGTGCGTAAATACCGCCGTGGGAACGAAGTCGTAGCTCATGCTGCGCGGGGCCTTGCCTGCGGCGGGGCCGAACAGCTGGTCAACCACCACCATGGCTTCGCCCAGCGCCACCGGCGTGAGCTGCAGGCGCGCCGTGACATCGCCCACGGCATAAATCGAGGGCACCGAGGTCTGGTAGTGCGCATTGACAACAATGGCCCCGGCGTCGTTGACCGCCACGCCTGCGCTGTCCAGGCCGAGTCCGCCGGTCAGCGGCTCGCGGCCGGTCGCGTACAGCACGCTGTCCACCACGGTGCTGCCGCCGCCTTTCAATGCCACCCGCAGGCCGTCTGCCGTTGGGGTAATCGCGCTGATGTCGGTGTTCAGTTGCAGGTCAACACCGGCCTTGCGCATTTCGCCGGCAATAAAGTCGCGTACCTCGTCGTCAAAGCCGCGCAGCAGCTGGGCGCCCCGGTAGGCCTGCGTGACCTTCGCGCCCAGCCCGTTGAAGATGGAGGCGAATTCGCAGGCGATGTAGCCGCCGCCCACCACCAGCAGGCGCTGGGGAAACGGCGCCAGATCAAAGATTTCGTTGGAGGTGATGACATGCTCGCGGCCAGGCAGCTCCGGCACGGTGGGTGTGCCGCCAGTGGCAATCAGGATGTGGCGGGCGCTGTAGTGCTTGCCGCCCACGTCCACCGTGTGCGGGCCCGTCAGCGTGGCCCAGTCTTCAATGATTTGCACGCCCGCGCTGTTGAGCAGCTGGGTGTAAATGCCGTTGAGCCGCGAAATCTCGCGTGCGCGGTTGGCTTTCAGTGCCTCCCAGTCGAGCCGGGGCGCTTCGCCGATCCAGCCAAAACCGTGTGATTCTTCAAAGCTTTCGGCATAGTGCGCGGCGTAGCTGTAAAGTTTTTTGGGGATGCAGCCCACATTGACACAGGTGCCGCCCATGGCCGCCACCTCGGCCAGCGCCACGCGCGCGCCGCGCTGCGCTGACATGCGGGCGGCACGCACGCCGCCGCTGCCGCCGCCCACCACGAAAAGGTCGAAATCAAATGTAGTCATAGGGTTTTCCTCAGGCCGTGTCCTTCACCCATGATAATTGGGCATGACTACTGCTTCCTCTGACTTCGCCTCTTTATCCCTACCGGCCCATGTGCTGGCCAACCTGACGCAGCTCGGTTACACCCGCATGACGCCGATTCAGGCGGCCGCGCTGCCCGTGGCGCTGCTGGGCAAAGACCTGATTGCCCAGGCCAAGACCGGCAGCGGCAAGACGGCTGCATTTGCGCTGTCGCTTCTGGCCAACCTCAATGCCCGGCGCTTTGCCATCCAGGCCATGGTGCTGTGCCCGACGCGCGAGCTGGCCGACCAGGTGGCCACTGAAATCCGCCGCCTGGCGCGGGCGGAAGAAAACGTCAAGGTGGTGGTGCTGTGCGGCGGTGTGCCGCTGCGCAACCAGACCGCCAGCCTGGAAAACGGCGCCCACATCGTGGTCGGCACACCTGGCCGCATCATGGACCACCTGGCGCGCGGCCATCTGAATCTGCAAGCGATGAACACGCTGGTGCTCGACGAGGCCGACCGCATGCTCGACATGGGCTTTTTTGACGACATTGCGACCGTTGCCAAACAGTGCCCCAAAGAGCGCCAGACGCTGCTGTTTTCGGCCACCTACCCCGAGGGCATCGCCAAAATCAGCAACCAGTTCATGAAAACGCCGCAAACCATCACGGTGCAGGCGCAGCATGAAAAAACCAAGATCCAGCAGCGCTGGTACCAGGTGCCCGACAGCGACCACGACGAAGCACGCCTGGGGGCGGTGGCCCAGGTGCTGCGGCACTTTCGCCCGGTCAGCACGCTGGCGTTTTGCAACACCAAGTCGCAGTGCCGCGCGCTGGTGGCCTACCTGAAAGAGCAGGGCTTCAGTGCGCTGGCACTGTTTGGCGAGCTGGAGCAGCGCGAGCGCGACCAGGTGCTGGTGCAGTTTTCGAACCGTAGCTGTTCGGTGCTGGTGGCCACCGACGTGGCGGCCCGCGGCCTGGATATTTCGCAGCTTGAAATGGTGATCAATGTCGATGTGACGCCGGACGCCGAAATCCATATTCACCGCATTGGCCGCACCGGCCGCGCCGACGAGGAAGGCTGGGCCATCAGCCTGGCCAGCATGGACGAGATGGGCTATGTCGGCAAGATCGAGGTGCTGCAAAAAGCCGAGTCTGAATGGCACAAGCTGGGCGACCTGACCCCGGCCAGCAACGAGCCCTTGTTGCCGCCCATGACCACGCTGCAAATTGTCGGCGGCCGCAAGGAAAAAATCCGCGCGGGTGACGTGCTGGGCGCGCTGACGGGCGCAGATGGTGGTGTGGCTGCGTTCACACGTGAGCAGGTCGGCAAGATCAACGTCAATGAATTTTCAACCTATGTGGCGATTGACCGGGCCATGGCGGGCCTGGCCCAGCAAAAGCTGAGCAATGGCGGGGTCAAGGGCAAGAGTGTCAAGGTGCGTTTGATGGACGATGAGTCCTGAGCCCTTGTGGACCCTGGCAGACCCGGTTTCTTGAGAGAAAAAGGCCTCTTGCCCAATCATTACGGGCGCAGGCAGCTATTTAAATCATAGCAATTCTGGCGCCTGAATTTGGCCAGACAGCAAAGGCAGGTCATGAACGAAAGCGCAAGTGACGGTTTCAAAACTGACGGTGTACCTGGCAGCGCCCCCGGCGTTGCGCTGGTAGTGGGCGCTGGCGGGGGTCTGGGGGCTGCGCTGGCCGGGCAGCTCAGGCAGGCTGCGGGTGCCGGACTCGCCTGCCAGTCGGTCCTGGTGCTTGGGCGGCGCACCTCGCCGGCGCTGGATTATCTGGACGAGCCCAGCCTGGCCGCCGCAGCCCGCTGGGTGGCGGCACAGTGCGCCTTGCTGCAGGGCGAGCTTCGCCTGGTAGTGGTCGCCAGCGGTTTTCTGCATGGTGAACAGGGCCAGCCCGAGCGCAGCTACACCCAGCTGGACGCCGACTACCTGACGCATGTGTTTCGCATCAACACGCTCGGCCCGGCGCTGGTCATGAAGCATTTTCTACCGCTGCTGCCCAGGCAGGGGCCGTGCACGGCGGCGTTTGTCTCCGCCAAAGTCGGCAGCATTGGCGACAACGCGCTGGGCGGCTGGTATGGCTACCGGGCCTCGAAAGCGGCGCTGAACCAGCTGGTCAAAACCGCGTCGATCGAGCTGACGCGGCGCAACAGGCAGTCGGTGTGCGTGGCACTGCACCCCGGCACGGTGGACACCGGCCTGTCGCGCCCGTTTGCCAAAACCGGCCTCACCGTGCGGGACGCACCCACCGCCGCCGCCGAACTGCTGGCCGTGCTGGCCGCGCTGCAGCCCGCAGACACCGGCACCCTGCTGGACTACCGGGGTAACCGGCTGCCCTGGTAGCCAGAGATAAAATAGGGCCCTGGCCCAATCAACACGGGCGCGAGCAGCTATAAAAATAAGAGTGTTTATTCTTCGAGACAACGCCCGATTCCCATGCACCACACCATTTTTGACACCCCCGTCGTCAACACCGCGCTGCGCGCTTTTTCAGGCTGGTTTTTACGGCTCAAGGGCTGGAAGGTCGAAGGCAGCTTGCCGCCCACGGCCCGAAAAAGCGTGCTGATTGCCGCGCCGCACACCAGCAACTGGGACTTGCCCTACACCCTGATGGTGGCCTTTGTGCTGCGACTTGATGTCTACTGGATGGGCAAAGAGCAGCTCTTCAGGCCGCCGTTTCGCGGCGTGATGATGTGGCTGGGCGGCATTCCGGTGCAGCGCGGCAAGGCCAGCAACCTGGTCGCTGCGTCCAGTGAGGCGATCAAGGCCGCTGACGGCCCGCTGCAACTCATCGTTCCGCCCGAAGGCACCCGCAGCAACACGCGCTACTGGAAAACCGGGTTTTACTACATCGCCCTGGGCGCGCAGGTGCCGATTGTCATGGCCTACCTGGACTACACGCAAAAGCGCGGCGGCCTGGGGCCGGTGTTTGAGCCCACCGGCGACATTGACGCCGACATGCTCACCATCAAGGCGTTTTACGCCCAGTTTCAGGGCAAAAACGCCGGTCAGTTTGACGCGGGCTGACCTGGCCTGGCTGGGCCATGGTTCGTACCGTCAGGCGTTCCGGATGCGCCCTCCAGCATCTGCTTGACTTGCTGGGTCACCCCCTGCAGCAAAGCCTGCCGCGTCTGCTCGGACGGCAAGCCCCTGGCCACCATCACCGCGCCGACCAGCTGGGCCATGATGGACCAGGCCTTGGCGTCGTCCTTGACCAGTTGACTGATCTGCGCCTTGAGCCTGAGCATGCCGTCTTCAAAGACGCGTTGGGTGGCCTCACCCGCACGCGCTATTTCTGGCGTGAGTGACGGAATGGCGCAACCCGATTCCGGGTGCGCCACATGGGCCTGGCTCAGGTAAGCCTCGATCGCCTTGACGGACTGCGCCACCGACGGGTGGGCAAACAGGGTGCTGGAGCGTTGGAGTTCGTTTTCAACAATGGCTTCGAGCAACTCGCTCTTGGAGCGGAAGTGGCTGTAAAAAGCCCCGGAGGTCAGGCCCGCTGCGGCCATCAGGCCATCAACCCCGGTGGACGCAAAGCCGTTTTTCTTGACAAGCGCCCCCGTGGCTTCAATCAGGCGGGCCCGGGCGCCCTCTTTGTGCTCCGGTGAATAACGCATGGTGTCGGTCCGTCCAGTGAGGTTCAGAAAGTGCTTGCATTGTTACATAACGATCGTTAGGATTGCGATCGTTATCTTTTAAGAAAGGTCGACATGACTACAAGCACAGGCGTCAACCAGGACCGTTCAGCCCTGATCGTGGGGGCGGGCGATGCCACGGGCGGCGCGATTGCCAGGCGCTTTGCCAAAGAGGGATTGATTGCCTGCGTGACCCGCCGCAGCGCCGAAAAGCTGGCCCCGCTGGTGGAAGACATCACCCAGGCCGGGGGCCGGGCGCATGGTTTCGCCTCGGACGCGCGCAAGGAAGAAGACGTCATCAAGCTGGTCGATGACATCGAGCGCGACATTGCGCCGATTGAGGTGCTGGTCTTCAACATCGGCGCCAACGTGCCCTGCAGCATTCTGGACGAGACCGCCAAAAAGTATTTCAAGATCTGGGAAATGGCGTGTTTCAGCGGTTTTCTGGTGGGCCGCGAGGTGGCCAGGCGCATGGTGGTGCGCGGCCACGGCACCATCATCTTCACCGGGGCCACCGCCGGGCTGCGCGGCTCTGCCCACTTTGCGGCGTTTGCCGGTGCCAAGCACGCGCTGCGTGCGCTGGCGCAAAGCATGGCGCGGGAACTGGGCCCCAGGAACATTCATGTGGCGCATGTGGTGGTCGACGGCGCCATCGACACACAATTCATTCGCGACAACGCCCCGGAGCGCTACGCCCTGAAAGACCAGGACGGGATTCTCAACCCCGATCACATTGCCGACAACTACTGGCACCTGCACACCCAGCCGCGCGACGCCTGGACACATGAGCTTGATTTGCGCCCCTGGCTGGAGCGCTGGTAACTCCATGCAGGCCCCACACCCATCCACAGCAGAGCCAAAAACCATGCACAAAACCGTCGAATTCCTGTTTGATGTGGGCAGCCCCTACACCTACCTGGCCTACCACCAGCTGCCCGAAATCGCCCGGGCGCAGGGGGCCGGGATTGTCTGGACTCCCATCTTGCTGGGCGGGGTTTTTCAGGCGACTGGCAACAAGAGCCCGGCAGAGCTGCCCGCCAAGGCGCGTTATTCCAACATCGATCTGCAGCGCTGGGCAAAGGCCTACGGCGTCACGATCCGGATGAATCCGCACTTTCCCATCAACACCCTGGCCCTGATGCGCGGCGCGGTGGCGATGCAAATGCGCAGCGAGGCCGAGTTTCACCGCTATTTGCGCGCCATCTTCAGCGCCATGTTTGAAAACCCCCGCAACCTGAACGAGCCGGCCGAGATCGGGGCCGTGCTGGCGAGCGCCGGGTTTGATCCGATGGCCTTCATGCAGCAAATCAGCGAGCCGGCGGTGAAAGACCGTCTGAAAGAAAACACCGCCAGCGCCGTCGCCAGAGGCGTGTTCGGCGCCCCGAGCTTTATCGTGGGCGAAGACATGTTCTGGGGACAGGATCGGCTGGAGTTTGTGGCGCAGGCCTTGTCAAAAGCCTGAGCAGCTGCTGTTTCGAGCGCAAAAATATGCCTTGAAACCGCTTCGCGCCCAATCAATACGGGCGCAAGCAGCTATACATTTAATAGCAACTGACCGTCCCGCCGGGCCCAACGCGGGCCTGTCTGTATTTGTAGGAGAACAAGCCGCCGGCCTGTCAGCCAACTTGCCCATGCTGTGGGTCTAAAAAGCGCAAGCTGCGGATTTCACGCAGGGCCTGTCCAACAATCAAGGGAACGGCAACGACAAAGGTTGGCGCGTTGCAGCAACCCGTGCCGACCCGCCGTCTGACCGCTGCCAGCGCAGCCTGGCGAGCACTGCCTTGATTCTCAACAGGAACCCATATGGTCAGGCTTCAGTTTTCCATAGAACTCAATTACGAGGTGGCACCGCCCGGCGGTGACTTCATCTTCAATATCCATGCCGC
>JANNXF010000271.1:0-5053 GCA_031409395.1 Polaromonas sp. | reverse complement strand
GTCGAGGCTTCGCGTACCCGCAGGTGGTAAAACTCGATGCGGTCGCGCTGGGCCCGTTGCTGGCCGTGCCAGTCGGCGGTTTCTAAGCGGTGTGTGGCACGCGCTGACTCGGTGCGAAACAGCTGGTAGTGGCGGTTGAAGCCATCCATCATCGCCTTGGCGATGTCGTAGGCAACAGTGGAATCAAGACGCTGGGGAAACATGGTCTCAGGCCTTGCCGTGGGCGTGCGCCTGCCGGCTGTCCCACACCCTGTCGACCGCCTTGCGGTACAGCTCGTCCATCTGGCCGGGGCTGGAAACGCTCATCTGCAAGTCCTGCAGCAAGCCGTCATGCACGCCAAAAGACCAGCCATGCACGGTCACGTCCTGGCCGCGCGCCCAGGCATCGACCATGACGGTGCTGACCGACACGTTGACCACCTGCTCGATCACATTGATGTCGCACAGCGCGTTGGCGCGCACCTCATCGGGCAGGCTGTCGAGCAACTGGCGATGCCGGTGTCGAACGTCCTGGATGTGGCGTATCCAGTTGTCGGCCAGGCCAATGCGCGCACCTTCGAGGGCGGCCTGCACGCCAGAACAGCCGTAGTGGCCGACCACCATGATGTCGCGCACCTTGAGCCGCTCCACGGCAAACTGGATGGCCGACAGCGCGTTCAGGTCTGAATGCACGACGATGTTGGCGACGTTGCGGTGAACAAACACCTCGCCCGGCTCCAGCCCGGTGATCTGGTTGGCCGGCACGCGGCTGTCAGAGCAGCCAATCCACATGTATTTGGGCGTTTGCTGCTTGACCAGGCCGGTGAAAAAACCGGGGCGCGTGGCCTCCATTTCGGCGGCCCAGGCGCGGTTATGGGTAAAGAGATCTTGGATTGAAGTGGTCATGAAGCAATCTTAATCAATGACGACAGGCGCCGGGTCCGGGCCGAAGGTTTGGCTCGCAAGGACTCAGCAGGTTTCTGCAAACAGTTCGCGGCCAATCAGCATGCGGCGGATTTCGCTGGTGCCGGCGCCAATCTCATAGAGCTTGGCGTCGCGCCAGAGGCGACCCAGCGGGTAGTCGTTGATGTAGCCGTTGCCGCCAAAAATCTGCACGCCCTCGCCGGCCATCCAGGTGGCTTTTTCAGCGCACCACAAGATCACGGAAGCGCAGTCCTTGCGCACCTGGCGCACATGGTCCGTGCCCAGCATGTCGAGATTTTTGGCCACGGTGTAGGCAAATGAGCGCCCGGCCTGCAGCACGGTGTACATGTCGGCCACCTTGCCCTGGATCAGCTGAAACTCGCCGATGCTCTGGCCGAACTGCTTGCGGTCATGGATGTAGGGCACCACGCTGTCCATCACCGACTGCATGATGCCCAGCGGCCCGCCGGTGAGCACCGCGCGTTCGTAGTCCAGCCCGCTCATCAGCACCTTGGCGCCGCTGTTCAAGCCGCCCAGAATGTTTTGCGCCGGCACTTCGACGTTGTTGAACACCAGCTCGCCGGTGTGGCTGCCGCGCATGCCCAGCTTGTCGAGTTTTTGCGCCACTGAAAAGCCCTTCATGCCCTTTTCAATCAGAAAGGCGTTGACGCCGCGCGCCCCCAGTTCGGGCTCGGTCTTGGCATAAACCACCAGGGTGTCGGCGTCCGGGCCGTTGGTGATCCACATCTTGCTGCCGTTCAGCAGGTAATAACCGCCCCCTGCTCCGTCATGATGCTCGGCCTTGAGCTTCATCGAGATCACATCGCTGCCGGCGCCGGGCTCGCTCATGGCCAGGGCACCTACATGTTCGCCAGAGACCAGTTTGGGCAGGTATTTCTGGCGCTGCGCATCGGTCCCGTTGCGCTTGATCTGGTTGACACACAGGTTGCTGTGCGCACCATACGACAGCCCCACCGAGGCGCTGGCGCGGCTGATTTCCTCCATGGCAATCATGTGCGCGAGGTAGCCCATGCCGGCGCCGCCGTATTCTTCACCCACGGTAATGCCCAGCACACCCAGGCTGCCCATTTTTTCCCAGAGATCCATCGGGAACTGGTCCGTCCGGTCGATCTCTGCAGCGCGCGGCGCGATCTCGCTCTGGGCAAATTCACACACCGCATCGCGCAAGGCGTCGATGTCTTCGCCAAGCATGAAATTGAGTCCGGGCAGATTGGTCATGGGGAGCTTTCGCTAAAGGCTGGGCGCGGGCGGGGACTGCCGCGCACCGTGGTTGATGAAAAGGGCTAGTAGGTTTTGGCAACGGGCACGAGGGTTTGCTGCATCAGTGCGCAGGCGCTGGTCGTGCCGCTGGCGTCCTGGTGCACGACCTCGGCGGTGACCACAATGATGCGTTTGCCCGCCTTGAGCACACGGCCGGTGGCGCGCAGCTCGCCGCCCTGGAAGGCGGCCAGAAAGTTGATCTTGTACTCGACCGTGGTGACTTCCATCTCTGGCGCCGCCACCGTCAGCGCGGCGTAGCCACCGGCAATGTCGGCCAGCGCGCCCATGGCGCCGCCATGAAAACCACCCTGCTGCTGGGTGACGCGCTCCGAATAAGGCAGCGCCACTTCGCACAGGCCCGGCTCCACCCTGAGCAAACGGGCACCGAGGTGCTGCATCATGCCCTGGCGCAAAAAACTGGTTTCTATGCGCTGGAAAAGCGCTGAATCCGGGGTCGATGAATCCATGCAAAAGCCTCTTTGGTCAATGCTTCAACCCGTTTTTTGGTTGACGTTTACGTAAACGTCAATTATGAACCATTTCTGCTTTGGGGCCTTTGAGCTTTTCCGCCTTGGCCAGCAGGTTGCGGGTTTCTTTTTCATGGGTGCGAATCTCGTCCAGATTGGCCTGCAGGTCCAGCATCTGGGCTTCGAGCTTTTTGCGGTGATCGGTCAGGACAGACAGGAACTTGCGCAGTTGCGGTGCGGTGTCGCGCGGGCTGTCGTAGGAGTCAATGATTTCCCGGGCTTCCTGCAGCGACAGGCCCAGCCGCTTGGCACGCAGGGTGAGCTTGAGGCGCGTGCGGTCCCGCGCCGTGTAGACACGGTTACGCCCGCCCGGTCCGTCACGCTGGGGCTGCAGCAGGCCCATGTCTTCGTAAAACCGCATGGCGCGCGTGGTCAGGTCAAACTCTTTTGCCAGATCGCTGATGGTGTAAGTGGTGGCCATGGTGCTTGAAAAATAAGGACAGTGGGAACCCAGGCGAAAGGCGGCAGGACAGACGGGCGACAGCCTGAAGCGCGCCAGGTGCCTAAAATGGCCTGGATATGACGTTTACGTAAACGTCAAATATACCTTGACTATGACATGAACCTTCTTGAACAGCAACTCGACTACCCCCTGGGCGCCACCCTGCCCGCACCGGGGGCGGCGCTGCAGATTGCGCCCGGCGTCAAATGGATTCGCATGGCGCTGCCCTTTGCGCTGGACCACATCAACCTGTGGCTGCTGCGCGACGAGATGGACCACCCCGACAGGCCCGGCGACAAGCTTCAGGGCTGGAGCGTGGTGGACTGCTGCATCAGCAAGGACGAAGCCAAGGCGCAGTGGGAGGCCGTGTTTGCCAACGAACTCGAGGGCCTGCCGATTCTGCGCGTCATCGTGACGCACATGCATCCGGACCATATCGGGCTGGCGCACTGGCTGTGCGAGCGCTGGACCACGCCCAGCCACCTCTGCCGGTTATGGATCAGCGCCACCGACTTCAATGTGGCGCGCATGGCCTGCGCCAATACCAGCAGCACCACCGGCTTTGGCGGCAACGCGGCGGCCGGTTTTTTTGCCTCGCACGGCTTGATCGACCCGGACTCTGTTGAAAAAATCAAGGGCCGCGCCGGCTATTACCCCAGCCTTGTGCCCGCCGTGCCTGCCAGCTACCGCCGCATGATGGACGGTGACACGGTTCGCATCGGCGCCCAGGGTGCGCGCCATGACTGGGTTTGCATCAGCGGCTTTGGCCATGCCCCCGAGCACATTGCGCTGTACTGCGAGGCCCTGGGCCTGCTGATTGGCGGCGACATGATGCTGCCGCGCATTTCCACCAATGTCAGCGTCTACGACGTCGAGCCTGAAAGCAACCCGCTGGCGCTGTTTCTCGATTCGATCGACAAATTCAGGCCGCTGCCGGCGGACACCCTCACGCTGCCGTCGCACGGCAAGCCCTTCCGCGGCCTGCATACGCGAATTGGGCAACTGCACGACCACCACCGCGACCAGCTGGCCCTGGTGCAGGCCGCCTGCCAGGCGGGGCCCTGCAGTGCCGCCGACATCGTGCCGGTGATGTTCAAACGCGCGCTGGACCTGCACCAGATGACGTTTGCCATGGGCGAAGCCGTAGCCCATCTGCACTGTTTGTGGTTTGCAGAAAAGCTGACACGCCAGCTCGGCGCGGACGGTATCTACCGCTTCAGGGCGACCTGAGGGTCAGACCCCGGCCCGCTGTCCCCCCGGCCGCCATTTGACCTTGGCCGCAGCCAGCGCCGTGACATAGCCCTGCAGCCAGTCTGCGTTGACCGGCTTTTGAAGCAGGTGCGCATGCGCGGGCAGCCCGCCCCGCGCCTCGATCGCCTCCTCACTCAGTCCGCTGATCACCAGAATATGCAGGTGAGACAGCGTGGGATTGCGCTGCAGGGCCTTGAGCAGTTCGATGCCATCGACACCGGGCATGGACAGATCGGTGATCAGCACATCCGGCCGCATGCTGGCAATGTCCATCAGCGCCTCAAGGGCCGAGGGCATGAAAGTGCAATCGACGGACAGCGCCCAATCGTCAAACTGGCAGCGGTAGAGCGCCTGCGTGCTTTCGTCGTCCTCGACAATCAGCACGCGCAAACGGTGTTGGGGGTCGGCATCGGCCCGTGCGAGTTGCGGGTTGTTTTTAAGCCGGAAGGCCTTGAGCGACGAAATGGCAATCCGGCGGTGACCGCCCAGGGTTTTCCAGGCCTCTATCTCCCCTTTTTCGACCAGTGCCTGCACCGTGGCCACAGACAGCCCCAGCATTCTGGCCGCGTAGCTGGTTCCGCAGTAGTCGTCGGTCGAAAAATCGGCTGCCGTGATGGCCGCCTCGAATGATTTGGGTTCACGCGACATG
>JANNXF010000270.1:0-4391 GCA_031409395.1 Polaromonas sp. | reverse complement strand
GTCACCACCACAACCCTGGGCGAATCCGTCCAGGCGTTTGTGCCACACGCGCTCCCGCCGCGCCGGCCTGTGCTGGCGCTGGAGTCTTTTGTTCAAGCCAATCGCGTTGCGGAACTTGCGCTGGCTCGCTTGTCGGGTGTGTCTGGGCTGGTGCCTTCGGTGGACTGGCTGCTTTACAGCGCCATTCGCAAAGAAGCCCTGCTCACCTCTCAAATAGAAGGTACGCAAGCCACGCTGGTTGACCTTTTCGACAGCGAAGCAGGCTTTGTGGTGAGCAATACCGATGACGTGGAAGAGATCAGCAATTACCTGCGCGCCTTCAAGCTGGTGCAAGGCCACCTGCGTGACCCGGCGGGCCTCCCCATCAGTGTTCGTTTATTGTGTGATGCGCACCGATTGCTGATGGACGGGGTACGCGGTGCAGGCAAGCAGCCGGGCGAGTTGCGGCGCTCGCAGAACTGGATGGGCGGCACCCGCCCCGGCAAGGCGGTTTTTGTGCCGCCGCCGCCAGAGCACGTTGGCCAGCTGCTGGGCGATATGGAGCAGTTCATTCATGCCTCTTCAGCCTTGCCGCCGCTCGTCAAAATCGCATTGGTGCATGTGCAGTTTGAAACCATTCACCCGTTTCTGGATGGCAATGGCCGAATTGGCCGCCTGCTGATTGCCTCTTTGCTGGAGCATTTTGGGTTGTTGCCCGAGCCCTTGATGTACCTGAGCGGCTACCTCAAGCAATACCAGGCCGAGTACTACCGGCGCCTGTCGAGTGTGCGTACCGAAGGCGATTGGGAAGGGTGGGTAGAGTTCTTTCTTGAGGGCGTTTCGGTTGCAGCAAGCGACGCCGAGCGCGGCATTGTGGCGATCGTCAGCCTGGTAACGGCAGATCGCCGCCGACTGCTGGACTCGCCGAAAGCAGGCCCGGCCAGCTACCGCCTGTTTGAAATGCTGCCGATGATGCCGCGCTTTACCGTTGAGCAGGTGCGCAAGAAGCTTGACACCAGCTTCCCCACTGCCAATGCTGCGGTGAAAGTGCTGGAAGGTTTGGGTATCGCGGTAGAACTGACAGGACAAAAGAAAAACCGCCGCTACAGTTACCAGCCGTACATTGACCTGATGACGGCCTGAACACGGCAAGGCACCGACCAGACATGACCGAAAACCGACTCGAACCGGACGCGCTGGTGCTGCAACAGGCCGAAGCGATGGGCGAAGCCTGGGACGGCGCAGGGGCGTGAGTCTCGCGTTACCTCATGGACTGTCTGGGTCAAACCAGCAGGTCTTTCAGGGTGCGCGCGATCACCTTGGTGGCGCCGCGCAGGTCTGACAGTGCCAGCCTTTCGTCGGCGCGCTTGGCGTTCGACTCCAGCACCGTGCGCGGGCCGGCGCCGTAGATCACGCCGGGAATGCCGGCTTCGGCATACAGGCGCACGTCGGTGTACAGCGGGGTGCCCATGGCGGGAATCTTTTGGCCCAGCACGGCTTCGCCATGCTTCTGGATGGCATCGACCAGGGGCTTGTTGCCCGCCAGCGGCCGCATGGAATTGGCCAGCAGCAGACGCTTGATGTCGACGCTGATGCCCGGGCAGGCGGCTGCCGCGTCGGCAATCACTTGCCGGATGCTGGCTTCCACCTCTGCCGGGTTTTCTTCCGGGATCATGCGCCTGTCGAGTTTGAAGCTGACCTTGCCCGGCACCACATTGGTGTTGGTGCCGCCTTCAATGCGGCCGACATTGAGGTAGGGGTGCCGGATGCCTTCAACACTGGAGGTCACCTGCCGGTACAGCGTGTTTTGCGCATACAGCGCGTTGAGAATATGCACCGCGCCCTGCAGTGCATCAACACCGGTTTCGGGAATGGCGGCATGGGCCATCTTGCCGTGCACGGTGACTTCCATTTGCAGGCAGCCGTTGTGGGCGGTCACGACTTCGTAGGAAAACCCCGCCGCAATCATCAGGTCGGGCCGGGTCAGGCCCTGCCTGAGCAGCCAGCCCGGGCCCATCTCGCCGCCAAATTCTTCGTCGTAGGTGAAGTGCAGTTCTACCGTGCCCCTGGGTTTTTCATTGAGTGATTCGAGGGCGCGCACCGCAAAGGCAAAGCTCGCAAAATCGCATTTGCTGACCGCGGCGGCGCGGCCATAGATGTAGCCGTCGACAATTTCGCCGCCATAGGGGTTGTGGGTCCAGCCCTCACCCGGTGGCACCACGTCACCATGGGCATTGAGGGCAATGGTTTTGCCCTCGCCATAGTGCCTGCGCACCACCAGGTTGGTGATGGATTCCATGCCGTAAGCCTTGACTTCGGCGGCGGGCACCGGGTATTTTTCAGCCTCAAAACCAAAGCCGTGCAGCAGCTCTGCGGTGCGCTCTGCGTGGGGCGCGTTGTTGCCCGGTGGCGTGTCGGTCGGGACCTGAATCAGCGCCTGCAGAAAGCGCACTTCCTCGTCGAAATGGCGGTCGATCCAGTCGTCAAGCTGGCGGTAGTCGGTGGGGGAAGTCATTGCATTTCTCGCGCTAAATGGGCCAGCAGATGCCCGAAGGCATCGACGGACAGCTGGATGTCGTCGCTGGTGGTGCTTTCCAGCGGGTTGTGGCTGATGCCGGAGTTCTGGCCACGCACAAACAGCATGGCCTGCGGCATGATTTTGTGCAGTTTCATGGCGTCGTGGCCCGCGCCGCTGGGCAGGGTGTGCACAGCAACGCCCAGTGACTGAACCGCCTGTTCCCAGCGCTGTTGCCAGGCCGGTGCGCTGGGTGCGGCGGCCGCGCGTTCGGTCAGTTCCAGGGTGTGGTGCAGGCCGCGGCGTCCGCAAATGGTGTTGAGTTCAGCCAGGATATCGCTGGCCATGGCGTCCCGCTGCGCATCGACCGGTGCGCGCATGTCGAGTGAAAAAAGGCAGCGCCCCGGCACCACATTGATAGAGCCGTTCGGCACCTGCAGCATGCCGACGGTGGCCACAGAGTCCGCGTCTTGCGCGGCCCGCTTTTCAGCGTACAGGGCCAGTTCGGCGGCCGCCGTGGCCGCGTCGCGGCGGCGGTTCATGGGGGTGGTGCCGGCGTGGCTGGCCATGCCGGTGATCTCGCACAGGTAGCGCACGCTGCCGTTGATGGACGTCACGACGCCCAGCGCCATATCGAGTTCATTGAGCACCGGCCCTTGTTCAATATGCACCTCGACAAAGCCCAGGTAGCCCGCCGGATCGCGCTGGATGGCCGCAATGTCGTCGGGGTTGAGTCCGGCGTGCGCCATGGCGTCGCGCATGGACACGCCGTCGCTGTCTTTCTGCGCCAGCCATTCGGGTTTGAAGTCACCTGTCAGGGCGCCCGAGCCGAGAAAAGTCGCTTTGTAGCGCTGGCCTTCTTCTTCGGCAAAACCGACCACCTCGATGTTGAACGGCAGGCGTTGGCCCCGGCGGTGCAGTTCGCGGACACAGGCTATGGGCACAAAAATACCCAGGCGGCCATCGTATTTGCCGCCGTTGCGCACGGTGTCGTAATGGCTGCCGGTGAGCAGGGTCTTGGCCAGGGGCGTGGCGGCCCGGTAAACGCCCACCACATTGCCGACCGCGTCCACCGTCACCTCGTCAAAGCCGCAGTCGCGCAGGCTGCGGCACAAAAACTGCGCGCAGGCACGGTGGGCGTCGGTGAGGTAGGTCACGGTGAGCTGGCCCTTGTCGGCGTAACCGGGGTCGCTGTACTGGGCCAGCTGCTCGTGCCAGTCCCAGACCGCGTTGCCCAGCACAGGCGCTGCCGCAAACTTGTCATTGAGCCGGAGTTCCACCACACGGTGAATGTTGCGCAGGCATTCCTGCAACTCGAAATCAGGGTGGTTTTGCAAACGCCGGGCAAAGGTGTCCAGGATCTCCTGCTTGCCCAGGCCTGTGCCGCGCGGCCCCCGCACCGCCAGAATGAAGGGAAAGCCGAACCGGGCGTTGTAGTCGGCGTTGAGTTTTTGCAGGGTGGCCAGTTCGCCGGGGGTGCACTGCGTCAGGCCCGCCTGGCCTTGCTCGTGGGCAGATTCCGCCGTGAGACTCTGGCTGACCATGGCCTGGCCGGCCAGCTCGGGGTGCGACCGTATCAGCCGGCGCTGTGCGTCCTGGCCAGCGTCGTGCAGCACCCGTGTCATGGCGTATTTGAGCTGCGCCAGCGACTGAAACGGGCGTGCCGCCAGGGCTTTTTCGGCGACCCAGGGCGAGTGTTCGTAAAGGCCCTCCAGCAGTAGCAGCGCCTCTGCCCGGGGTGCCGAGTTGACTTGTTCCAGTGTGATGGCCATGGCTTGTTTCCTGGTTCCTAACGGCCTGAGCCCTGGGCGTCTGGTGGCGCCTGGTAGGGATGGGTGTGCTGCCAGTGGCGGGCAATGTCTATGCGGCGGCAGACCCAGACATGCGCGTGCTGCTG
>JANNXF010000269.1:0-6161 GCA_031409395.1 Polaromonas sp. | reverse complement strand
CGCCCGCCTGCCCTGCTGGATTTGCGAGAACGCCAAAAGCACACGCGCCTATCTGAAGCGCGTCAATGACGTGCAGCCCCTGAGCCAGGCGCTGCAGTCGCTGCAAATTCAGGAGTTGCCGCGCGAAGTTCACAAAAAAGGCGATCACACCGGCAACTTTGATGCGCGGCCGCTGCTCAAGGCGGCGCTGGCCGGCATGGACATGGGTCTGGTTAGCGAAGCCGGCATGCCCGCCATTGCCGACCCCGGCTCGTCAGTCGTGCGCGCAGCGCATGAACTGGGCATTCAGGTGGTCGCCCTGACCGGCCCCATGTCGCTGATGCTGGCGCTGGCAGCCAGCGGCCTGAATGGCCAGAACTTTGCCTTTGTCGGCTACCTGCCGCAAGATGCAGGCGAGCGCGCCGGACGGATCCGGGAGCTGGAGTCCCTGGCACTGAAAACCGGCCAGACCCAGATTTTTATTGAAACGCCTTACCGCAATACCGCCCTGCTGCAAGGCCTGCTGCAAACCCTGCAGGGCAACACCCGGCTGGCACTGAGCTTCGGGCTGACGCTGGACAACAGCTGGTCGCACAGCGCGACAGTGAGCGCCTGGAAGCAGGGAAAACCACAGCCTCCGCTGGGTTTGCCGGCTGTTTTCTGCCTGGGGCGTTAATATTTAACGCCTGCCCGACGCCTGCGTCACAGCAAAAAGCCCGCTACTGCGGGCTTTTTGCGGCTCAGCCGGTGACGCCGGTTAGCGGATGGACGGAATCGTTTTGAAGGCCTTCATGGCGCCTTCGCCCATGGCCGCGCCAAACTTCTTGGCCAGCCGTTCGGCCACATTGTCGCGGCGGGTGTAATCAATGATTTCCTCGGCCTTGACCACTTCGCGGGCCACGTAGTCCAGGTTGCCCAGCTGGTCGGCCAGGCCCAGTTCCACCGCCTGCTGGCCGCTCCAGAACAGGCCGCTGAACATCTCTGGCGTTTCTTTCAGGCGCTTGCCACGACCGGCTTTGACCACCGTGATGAACTGCTGGTGAATCTGGTCCAGCATGGCCTGCGCAAACACCTTTTGTTTATCGCTTTGCGGGCTGAAGGGGTCCAGAAAACCCTTGTTTTCGCCCGCCGTCAACAGCCGGCGCTCCACGCCCAGCTTGTCCATCAGACCGTTAAAGCCAAAGCCGTCCATCAGCACGCCAATGCTGCCGACAATGCTGGCCTTGTCGACGTAAATCTTGTCGGCCGACACCGCGATGTAGTAAGCCGCCGAAGCGCAGGTTTCTTCCACCACCGCATACACCGGCTTCTTGTGCTTGGCCTTCAGGCGCAGGATTTCATCATTCATCATGCCGGCTTGCACCGGGCTGCCGCCCGGAGAGTTAATCAGCAGCACCACCGCCTTGGCGCCCTCGTCTTCAAACGCCGCACGCAGGGCGGCATTGACAAATTCGGCGCTGGCATCCGAGCCCGCAGCGATCTCGCCCTTGATCTCAACCACGGCCGTGTGCGGAACCGCCGCATCGTTGGCGGGCGTGCCACGGTGCAGGGCCATCCAGACCAGCGCAACCAGGAAAGCCAGCCAGGCCAGCCGCACAAAGGTTTTCCAGCGTCGCGTGGCTTTTTGCTCGTTCAGCGCGGCAAATGCCAGCTTCTCCAGCGTCGCACGCTCCCAGCCCGGAACACTCGCCGGATCGGTGGAAACTGTTTTTTTTGCTATTATTTCAGGAGCTGCTTGCGCCCGTGAATACTGGGACTCAGGCTGATTTGACTCAAAAACTGGGTCTTTCAAGGGGTCTGGGGACGGGTCGTCCTGGCTGGGGCGGTTGGAATCATTCATGGGGCTAGTTTAGAGAACTATTAAAACAACACGGGTTTGAGGTTGTAAGCGCCATGCCAATACACCACGCCAGCATTTTCTGACAGCATGATTTTCACCAGCCCGCCCTGACACGGGCCGCCAGCGCACTGGCCGGTGTCGGGCTGGTAGGCTGCACCGTGGCTGGCGCACAGCAGCCATTGGCCACTGTCGTCAAACACCCGGTTGGGTTGCCAGTCGAGCTCCATGGCCACATGCGTGCAGCGGTTCAGGTAGGCGTGCGGCAGTCCCTTGAAGCGGACCGCAAAAGCCCTGCAGGTCTGGCCCGCATAAACCACATCAAACGGCACGGCTTGCCCGGCCTCGATCAGCTCAGGGCTGATGCAAAGGGGCAGCAGTTCATCCATTGCAAAAACCTTCCATCTGAGAGCGCGGCGACAAGGGCGGGGGCTCCCTCTTCACCAGCCGGAGCCGCGCAACCGGCTTCGCCAGGCCGCAGGCGCATCACCCCTCTTCCTCGTGCAAGGGGCAGCGCACCACCGGAGGTACACGAAGTGACGAGCGTGGGGGCCATACCCTAGCCGTTGGCCAGCAGCCACTGGTGCAGATCGGGCACCGAATGCGCCACATGGCGCGGCGCCAGCACCGCAAAAGCGTCGGGTTCATGCGCGCCATAACTGACGCCCACACTGGGGCAGCCTGCGTTGCGCGCCATCAGCAGGTCGTGCGTGGTGTCGCCAATCATCAGAACCCGGTCAGCGGGCACGTCAAACTGCGCCATCAGCTCGTGCAGCATGCGCGGATCGGGCTTGCCGGCGGTTTCGTCTGCCGTACGGGAACCGTCAAAAACACCCTTGAGCGCCACGCTTTGTAGCGTTTCGTCCAGCCCGTGGCGGGATTTCCCGGTCGCAACCGCCAGCAGGTGGCCGCGCGCCTTCAGCGCATCGAGCAGTGGCAGTACGCCGGTAAAAAGGCTTAAATCATCCGCATGCGCGGCGTAATGGTAGCGGTAGCGCTGGCCCAGTTCAGGGTATTTTTCGGGCGGCACATCGGGCGCGGCATGGGCCAGCGCCTGCATCAGGCCCAGACCGATGACATAGCCCGCCGCCTCGTCGCTGGGCACGGTGCCACCCACATCGCGCACCGCCGCCTGGATGCAGCGCACGATGATGCGGGTTGAATCGTAAAGCGTGCCGTCCCAGTCGAAGGCAATCAGGTCGAAGTTTCTCGTGTGCATGGCCCGATTGTCGCTGGCTGAAACGGCTTTGGCCCGGGCAACCCGTCAATTTGGCGGGCGCTGGTGGTATTTTCAGGACGCTTCAGCGTCCCCGGCCGGTTCTACGCTGCGCGACGGCAAAAACTGCTGAAGCTCGGCGGGCAACGAGGCCTGCAATTGCACCGCTTTGCGGGTCTTGGGATGGTTGAACTTCAGGCTCCAGGCATGTAAAAACATGCGTTTCAACGGCATCGGGGCCGTGCCGGCTTTTTGCAGCGCCCGGTTCAGCTCGAAATCACCGTATTTGTCGTCGCCGGCAATCGGGTGGCCCTCGTTGGCCAGGTGCACGCGGATCTGGTGGGTACGGCCGGTCTTGATGGTGACCTCCAGCAGGGTAAACGGCGTTGCTGCCACCCCGTGGTTCATGGGACTGGCGGGAATGACGGCCTTGACCTTGACCAGCGTGACCGAGCGCATGCCGTCAGGATGGTCGTTGGCCACCACCTTGACGCGCCGCTCACCGGCAGCACCCCGTCCTTCCTGGCCTTCCTTGCCGTCCAGCAGGTATTTGTGCAGGGCTTTGTCAATCACGCGGTGATTGGCCGGCCAGTTGCCGCTGACGAGGGCCAGGTAGACCTTGTCGGTTTCGCGTTCCCGAAACTGCTCTTGCAGTAATTTAAGGGCCATGCGGCGCTTGGCAATCAGCAGGACGCCGCTGGTTTCGCGGTCCAGCCGGTGCACCAGCTCAAGAAAATCCGCCTGCGGTCTGGCCATGCGCAACTGCTCGATCACGCCAAAGCTCACGCCACTGCCGCCGTGCACCGCCACGCCAGCCGGTTTGTCGATGGCCAGCAGGAAGTCATCTTCAAACAGCACCGGAAACTCGGCGGCCGGGGCGTAGCCGCCCACGGTAGAGCTGGCGCCGTGGCGCTGCACCTCGGTGGCGCGCGGCTGCGCCATGGCTTCGGCCATGGCCTGGGCTTTCTGCTCGGCCCTTTCCGAGGTGCGTACCGGCGGCAGGCGCACGATGTCACCCGCCTCGACACGGGTATCGGCCTGCGCCCTGCCCTTGTTGACGCGCACCTCGCCGCTGCGAATGATGCGGTAAACGTGGGTTTTGGGCACGCCCTTGAGCTGGCGGATCAAAAAATTGTCGAGCCGCTGGCCCGCGTAGTCCTCATCGACCGTGACCAGGGTGGCCTGAAGCGCGGTTGGGGGCGCGGCTTCAGCCGTTGGCACCATGGTTTTCGCCACGGGCGGGGCGATTTTCGGGCGTTGATGCCCGGGAACAGACGCAGAAGTGGGGGCCCTGGCGGGCGCTTTCACCGGTCGTGCTGTCTTGCCCGAAGCTGCCCCTATAATGTGTTTCACTAGCGATACGCTGTAAGTAGTTGATTTGTCTGGAGTTTAGTCCACGCAAGTCGCGCGCCGATGAAAAGGCCAACAAACAGCCTCGCTGGAAGGTCGATGCCACTGTCGGCAATTGCCCGCAAGCGACGAGTGCCAGGCACCTCGCGGCGAATGCATTTGCCAAGCAGATGAGTCGACGTTTTGCGAATACAACTACGGAATACCATGCGTGCAGCCCAAGTCTTGAACAAAAGGCTGCATGCGGATCCAGCTGAGACAAAATCATTTCACAGGTCGCCCCTTGATTACCACCCCGGTCAGTCTGATTGTTTATTGCCTGCGGCGCTTTTTAGCCCCGCTATCAAGGCATGAACCAGTCTGTACCCCAAGTAACACGGGCGCGAGTAGCTATCTTTTTGATAGTAATCTCCTGTCGGATTTCTGCTCACTCCATCCACGCGCCTACGCCCAGACCCAAACCGGCTGACTGATTCATCAGTTGGCCGGCGTGCTGTCAAAAGCTCTCCGGCAATTCCCCACGTTCGCAGGCGTTGACCCTGGCATCGTTGGCCCATTTTGGGCATGTGGTTTCGGTCAACCGAAACGAAGAACGATGAAGGACTTCCGATGAAACGGATGCTGGTAAACGCCACTCAGGCCGAAGAACGCCGCCTGGCGATTGTTGACGGACAAAAACTCCTCGACTACGAAATTGAAATTGAAGGGCGCGAGCAGCGCAAGGGCAACATCTACAAGGCCGTCGTCACGCGCGTCGAGCCTTCGCTGGAAGCCTGTTTTGTCGATTACGGTGAAGACCGCCACGGTTTTCTGCCGTTCAAGGAAATCTCAAAGCAGTATTTTGCGCAGGGCGTGCCGGTCAGCCAGGCCCGCATCAGCGACGTGATCAAGGAAGGCCAGGAACTGCTGGTCCAGGTCGAAAAAGAAGAGCGCGGCAACAAGGGCGCAGCCCTGACCACCTTCGTGTCGCTGGCCGGCCGCTATGTGGTGCTGATGCCCAACAACCCACGCGGCGGTGGCGTCAGCCGCCGTATCGAGGGCGACGACCGGGCCGAGCTGAAAGAAGCGATGGACCAGCTGGAATACCCCAACGGGGCCAGCATCATTGCGCGCACCGCCGGCATTGGCCGCAGTGCCCCTGAACTGCAGTGGGACCTGAACTACCTGATCAAGCTCTGGACCGCCATTGACGGCGCCGGCAAGGGCGGCAAGGGCGCCTTCCTGATTTACCAGGAATCCAGCCTGGTGATCCGCGCGATCCGCGACTACTTCAACAGCGACATCGGCGACATTTTGTTCGACACCGACGACGTCTACGAGCAGGCCCGCCAATTCATGGCCCATGTGATGCCAGAGCACGAGCACCGTGTGAAGCGCTACCGCGACGACGCGCCGCTGTTCAGCCGCTTCCAGATCGAGCACCAGATCGAATCGGCCTACGCCCGCACCGTGCAACTGCCTTCCGGCGGTGCCATCGTGATTGACCACACCGAAGCACTGGTCAGCGTGGACGTCAACTCGGCTCGCGCCATCAAGGGCGGCGACATCGAAGAAACCGCTACCCGTACCAACCTGGAAGCCGCCGACGAAGTGGCCCGCCAGATGCGCCTGCGCGATCTGGGCGGCCTGATCGTCATCGACTTTATCGACATGGAAGAGTCGCGCAACCGCCGCGATGTGGAAAACCGCCTGCGCGACGCGCTGCGGCAAGACCGCGCCCGCGTGCAGTTCGGCACCATCAGCAAATTTGGCCTGATGGAAATGAGCCGCCAGCGTCTG
>JANNXF010000268.1:0-12834 GCA_031409395.1 Polaromonas sp. | reverse complement strand
CGCTCGACCAGTGCGGTGACTTCATCGAGCAATGCGTCGTCATCAATCGCAGTCACCCCACCGCCTACCTTGGCAGCCGCTGCCGCCAGTTGCCGAACGATCTCGGCGCGGCGCTCGGCAAAGCTGGCAATCACTGCACCGTCTTTTTGCAGGATGGATGCGTAACTGTCAGCGTCTTTCAAGACCACCGGGTCCACCGAGGCTTCAAAGCGATGGCCGTGCGTGGTGTTGCCGGCTTTCAGCCCCAGCGCCTCAATGGGCACCACATCAGCCCCATGCAACGCAACCAGGCCATGCGCAGGGCGCACAAAGCTGACGCTGCTCCAGCCTGGCATTTCACAATTGCTTTCCAGCTGGTAGGTCATGACCTTGGGAATCGGCAGCTTGGCGATGGCTTCCAGCAGGGCTTTTTGCAAGCCCTCGGCCAGCGTGGCACCTTTAACGGTGCTGTCGTAAAACAAGGCTTCGGCCTTGCCGTCCATGGTTTTTTTCAGATTGGCGACAGCCGAAACATCAGCGCCCAGCGCCTGCAGTTTTTTCAGCAACGCGGGCGTGGCATTGCCGGAAGCATCCAGCCCCACCGCCACCGGCATCAGCTTTTGCGACACCGACTTGTCAGCGCCTTGCGCTGCCACGGCGGTGACATGCGCAGCCAGGCGGCGCGGCGACGCAAATGAGGTCAAAGCCGATTCAGCAGCCGTCAGCCCCTGCGCCTTGAGCTGGTCAAACAGCACACCGGCAAAGGCGTCACCGAGTTTTTTGAGCGCCTTGGGCGGCAGCTCTTCCACAAACAGTTCAACTAAAAGATTCTGGGTCGTCATGTCAGTTATGCCGCTTTCTTCGCCAACGGCGTCATCTGCTCCACCCACTCGCGTGGGGCCATCGGAAAGCCCAGGCGCTCACGGCTTTCCAGGTAGCTTTGCGCCACCAGACGCGACACATTGCGAATACGCCCCATGTAGGCAGCGCGCTCGGTCACGCTGATGGCGCCGCGTGCGTCCAGCAAATTAAAGCTGTGCGCGGCTTTGAGGACTTGCTCGTACGCGGGCAAGGCCAGTTTTTGCTCAATCAGGTGCTTGGCCTGCTTTTCATGCGCGGTGAAGGCGGTGAACAGAAAATCGGCGTCGCTGTGCTCAAAGTTGTAGGTGGACTGCTCGACCTCGTTTTGCTTGTACACATCGCCGTAGCTGAGGCCGTCGGTCCAGACCAGGTTGTAGACGTTGTCCACGCCCTGCAAATACATGGCCAGGCGCTCCAGCCCGTAGGTGATCTCGCCGGTGATCGGCTTGCAGTCAATGCCGCCAACCTGCTGGAAGTAGGTGAACTGCGTGACTTCCATGCCGTTGAGCCAGACCTCCCAGCCCAAGCCCCACGCGCCCAGCGTCGGGTTTTCCCAATCGTCTTCGACAAAGCGGATGTCGTTTTTCTTCAAATCAAAACCCAGCGCTTCCAGGCTGCCGATATACAGCTCCAGAATATTGGCCGGTGCGGGTTTGAGCACGACCTGGTACTGGTAGTAATGTTGCAGGCGGTTAGGGTTGTCGCCGTAGCGGCCGTCTTTCGGGCGGCGGCTCGGCTGCACATAGGCGGCCTTCCAGGGCTCGGGGCCGAGCGCCCTTAAAAACGTGGCGGTGTGCGATGTCCCCGCGCCGACCTCCATGTCGTAGGGCTGCAGGAGCGCGCAGCCCTGGTCAGCCCAATAGGACTGCAGCTTCAAAATAATTTGCTGGAAGGTGAGCATAAAAATGGGTCGTGGCAAAAACGTGTAGCCGCCTATTATCGTCACCCCATGAAAAAAGCCCCCGGTACGGCCTGTGCGAGGGGGCTTTTGCGCTTCAAGGCCGTTTAATGGCCTTGCCACGGCCATCAGTACTGCCAGAAAATCCGCTGCAGTTCCTTGCTGTCATTGGTCCTGGTCAGGGCCACGGCGGCCAGAATGCGGGCTTTTTGCGGGTTCAGGTCGTGCGCGACCACCCAGTCGTATTTGTCATCGGGCTGCTCGGCGTTGCGCAGCACAAAGCCGGCGGGCACGCGTGAAGAGCGAATCACCTGAACGCCCTGGGCACGGATGCCTTGCAGCGCCGGCACCATGACATTGGAAACAGAACCATTGCCGGTACCGGCATGGATGATGGCCTTGATGCCCGATTTGCCCACGGCTTCAGCAGCAACCGTCGAGGCATTGCCGTAGCCGTAAACGATTTCAACCGCTGCCAGGGTGTCAAAATCGTCAATGTTGAACTCTGACTGCGCGGTGTGGCGTTTGACCGGTGCGCGGAACCAGTAGCTATTGCCCTCGACAATCATGCCCAGCGGGCCCCACTGGCTTTTGAAGGCTTCGGTCTTGATGTTGACCAGTTTGGCCACGTCGCGGCCACTGTTGATCTCGTCGTTCATGGTGACCAGCACGCCCTTGCCACTGGCGTCCTTGCTGGCGGCCACGCTGACAGCGCCATACAGATTGAGCGCGCCGTCTGCCGACAGCGCAGTGCCTGGGCGCATGGAGCCGACCACCACAATCGGTTTGCTGGTGCGGATGACCAGGCTCAGAAAGTAGGCGGTTTCTTCAAGGGTGTCGGTGCCGTGGGTGACCACAATGCCGTCCACATCAGCCTGCTTGACGAGCGCCGAGACCCGCTTGCCCAGTTTCATCAGGGTTTCGTTGTTAAAACTTTCGGATGCGATTTGCGACACCTGTTCGCCGCGCACATTGGCGACGTTGGCCAGCTCGGGCAGACCGGCCAGCAGCTTTTCAACCGGCACCTTGGCTGCGGCATAGGTAGCGCTGTTGACAGCCGAAGCACCCGCGCCGGCAATGGTGCCGCCGGTGGCCAGAATCACCACATTGGGTTTGGCGGCCTGGGCAAGGGCCAGCGAAGCCATGGCGGCCAGCCCCAAACCGGTGATGAGTTTTGCGATTTTTACCTGCACTTGCATGATTGATCTCCAAAAAGTCCATGTTCATCGGGATTGCGCCAAGGGCCTTGCCAACGCAATGCCCCTGTGAATCGTTCAGCCCTGACACACCTGCATCAAAGTGGCCTGATGGTAGGGACGCGGCAGGCGGGCTGCGATGCATAATGCGCCGCCGGGTGTGAATAAAACTCACACCCCCCGCCCTATCACTGACTGCAAAGCCATGAACCTCAGACAACTCGAAGTTTTTCAGGCCGTCATGCAAACCGGCAACATGAGTGCGGCGGCCCGGCTGATCTGCATCACGCCTTCGGCGGTCAGCAAAACCATAGGCCATGCCGAGCTGCAACTGGGCTACCCGCTTTTCATACGCGGCAAGGGCACGCTGACGCCCACGCCAGAGGCCAAGGTCCTGTTTGAAGAGTCCACGCTGATTCACCGCAAGCTGGACGACCTCAAACGCATGGCGCTGAACCTGCGGCAGGTTGAAGGCGGCCAGGTGCGGCTGGCGGCGATTCCGTCCATCAGCCATGAGTTTTTGCCGCTGGTGCTTGAAAGGCACCTGACCCGTTTCCCCCGTGTGAACGTCGAGGTGCGCACCCTGCACCAGGACCAGATGGTCGAGGCCCTGCTGAACCGCAGCGTGGACTTTGCGCTGGGTTTTTACGAACATCCGCACCCGCTGCTGACCAACACCGTGCTGGTCAACGGGCTGCTCTACCTGGTGGTTCGGTCTGACATCTGGGAGCGGGCGGTGCGGGCGCGGCGGCAAAACCCGATGTCGTTTTTAAACAGCATGCCGCTGGTGCGGCTGGTGGGCGAAGACCCGATGTGCCAGTCGATCGACGCGCTGGCGCAGCAATTGGGCCATACGGCGACATCTGGCCTGCAGGTACACACCTCGCGTTTGGCGCTGGAAATGGTCAAACGCGGCCTGGGTTGGACGGTGGTGGACTTTTTGACAGCCAGCAATCTGGCCGCGTCAGCCATCACGGCGGTGCCGCTGCATGACTTTGCCCCGGTACCGCTGTCGGTCTACTGTGCCAAAAGCTCACCGCTGGGCCAGGCCGCCAAACGCATGCTGGACATGCTGCCCGACTTGCTGCGCGGCATGATGGCGTCCAGCCATTAGCGCAGGACAAGGCCCGAAAAAGACTCAGCGCCTGCGCGTCAGCAGGGCCAGCCCGACCACCGCCAGCGCCAGCGCCCACAGCGGCGTCAGGCCATAGCGCGACACCCACCAGGCGTACGGTGTGATGCCGCTGCGGCCCTGCACCTCGCCCACCAGCGCGCCCCGGGTGTGGCGCGCCAGCGCGTGGGTAACCTGGCCCTGGTGGTCAATGATGACGGTGGCCCCGGTGTTGGTGGCGCGCACCATGGGCCGGGCAAACTCAAGGGCCCGCATGCGCGAGATCTGCAAATGCTGGTCAATGGCCACGGTGTTGCCAAACCAGCCGATATTGCTCATGTTGACGAAGACGGTAGGGGCCTGCGCCGCATCCAGAAAGCGCGCGCCCAGCTCTTCGCCAAACAGGTCTTCGTAGCAGATGTTCAGCGCCAGCCGCTGGCCCTGCCAGTCAAAAGAGGCCTGCGCCACCTCACCCCGGTTGAAGTCGCCCAGCGGAATCTGCATGAGCTGGGTAAACCAGCGAAACCCCGCCGGAACGAATTCGCCGAACGGCACCAGGTGGTGCTTGTGGTAGGTGTAGGGCGCGGCTTGGCCGGGCTTGAGGCCCACCACCGAGTTGGTGTAGCCGGTGTCAAAACTGCCCAGCGGTATGCCCACCAGCGCGGCCTGCTTGCCAGCGGCAAAGCGGGCCTGCAGCGCCTGCCAGTAGCCTTCGGGCAGTTGCTCTGGCAACAGCGGCAAGGCGGTTTCAGGGGCCACCACCAACGCGGTTTTGGCGTCCCGCAATTGCTCACCATACCAGCGCAGTGCGTCAGCAATGCCGGTGCTGGGGTTGAATTTTTCGCCCTGCGCAATATTGCCTTGCAGCAGGGTTACGCTCAGCGGCGGCGGGTTGGGGTTGCCCGCCATGCCGGGGGCCGGCAACCAGGCCAGCGCCGCGCCGAGCAGCAGCACTCCCAGCGCCGCCAGCCAGGCGGTTTTGCCGGCCCGCAAGGACAGCGCCAGCAAGGCGGCCAGAAAAGCCGCCACAAACGTCAGCCCATGCACACCCACCCAGGCGGCCAGCGGCCTGGCCCAGCTGTCGACATAGGCGTAGCCGCCCTCACCCCAGGGGAAACCGGTGAACAGCTGGACCCGGGCCAGTTCTGCCAGCAGCCAGAGCGCGGCAAATACCAGCGCACGCGGTGCACGCCGCGCCGGCGCCAGGCGCACAAACAGCCCGGCTGCCACGGCGTAGTAGAGCGCCAGAAACCCCGCCAGCAGCAGCACCGCCAGCACCGTGAGCGGCGCGGCCAGGCCGCCGTAGACATGCATGGAGATATAGAGCCACCAGAAGGTGCTGCACAGCATGGCGGTGGCAAACAGGCCGCCCAGCCAGGCGCCGCGCTGCCAGCTGCGGCAGCCGGCAAGCTGAGCCGCCAGCACCACCATGGCAGAAAACTGCAGCCACCAGACCGGCTGGCCTTGCACCAGGCCCCAGGAGAAAGGCCAGGCCATGCTGAAGGCATGGGCGCAACCAGCTATCAGAATAATAGCAATCTGGAAGTTTGACAGGCGACTGCGTGGCGGCTTTTGCCCCCAGTGCTGCAGCAGTGCCGGCAGCGTGGGCAGGTGGGACACCATGCTGTGCAGTGAATCCTTGCTCATGCGTGTGTGCTTGTGGGTAGGCGCTAGGCCTTGGCCGCAGGGGCCAGATGAATCGGTGACACCTTGAACCAGCGCACCGCACCGCCCTTGGTGTGCAAAACGGTAAATTGCAGGCCAGACAGCACAAAGTGCTCACCGCGCTTGGGCACATGGCCCATTTGGTGCGCGACCAGGCCGCCTATGGTTTCAAAGTCGGCATCGAGCAGGGTCACGCCAAAGGCTTCGCTGACGCGCTCAATCGAGGTGTCGCCGCTGACGCGGTAGCTGCGGTCTGGCAGGCCAAAGATGTCGCCTTCGTCCTCGGCAATATCAAACTCGTCTTCAATCTCGCCGACGATCTGCTCCAGCACGTCTTCAATCGTGATGAGCCCGGCGACACGGCCAAACTCGTCAATCACGATGGCCAGGTGGTTGCGATTGCCCCTGAACTCGCGCAGCAAATCGTTCAGCCCCTTGCTTTCGGGCACAAACACCGCCGGGCGCAGCAAGGCCTTGATGTTCAGTTCGGGGGCGCGCTGGAGTTTCAGCAAATCCTTGGCCATCAGGATGCCGAGAATGTTTTCTTTTTCACCCTCGTAGACCGGAAAGCGCGAGTGCGCGGTGTCAATCACCAGGTGCAGCAGCTCGTCAAACGGCGCGTCGATGTTGATGAGGTCCATGCGCGGGGCGGCCACCATCACATCACCGGCCGTCATGTCGGCCATGCGGATGACGCCCTCGAGCATTTCACGGCTCTGCGCGCCAATGACTTCGTTGTCTTGCGCTTCCACCAGGGTTTCGATCAGCTCGGCTTTCGAGTCAGGGCCGGGGTGGAGCATTTCTGCGAGCTTTTGCAAAAAGCCGCGTTTGTCTTCTGGCTTGGAAGACCGACTGGGGGGAACGTCGGACACGTGGGCTGTCGGTAGTTGTGAAGCTGCCTAGGATAGCTGAAATTTTTGGCACCAACGGGCGGACGTGCCAGGGCGGTCGACCGCCCGCCTGCCATTTGCTATCAATAGCATAGCTGCTTGTGCCCGTCTTTATTCGGCTTGAGGCATATTTACCTCAAGCAGCAGGCCCTACATCGGCATCTGGTCGCGGCCGTCCCGCACGCCCTGCCGCACCTCTTGCACCAGGCCCAGCAGCGCCCAGAACTGCTTGGCCTGCACTTTCAGCCGGTAGTCGGTCTGGGCAATCTGCTCTTCGACCATCTCCGTCATGCGCGAATCGAGGTCGGCCGGCGGCAGCTTGAGGAAGGCCTCGCTCTCGGCGCCGTGGCGTTCAATCGTCGCGCCAGCCTTGCGGGCAATGTTCAGCATGGCCATGTTTTCGCTCAGCGCATGGATGAACATCATGTCCACGCCTTCGTTGCGGGCGTGCATGACCGCACGCTCAAAAAGGCGCGAGCCATAGCCTCGCCCGCGCGCCTGGGCCAGCACCGACACGCCAAACTCGGCGCAGCTTTTTAGCTCGGGGTTGCTTGAGAGCGCCAGGTGCGCCATGGCGATCAGCTGCAGCTTGCGGTTGTAGATGCCAAAAATCTCGTCCCGCTCGAAGTTCAGGCCCGCCACATAGCGGCGAATTTGTTCGTCATTGGCCGAATAGCCAAACCGAAGGTAGCGGTCACTGTCGCTCAAGGCCAGCAGATGCTGAGTGATGCGCTCGCCATGGCTGGGGCCTATGGAGCGGATGGGCACCATGAACGGGGCCGCACGCGGCGCGGCGGCAGACGAGTCTGGCGACAGGGGCGTCAGTGGGTCTGCAGGCGGGCGAAAAAAGCCTTTGCCCGCTTCCAGAGATGCTTTGAGGAATGCGCTTGGTTTAACCATGACTTCAATATAAGGGTTTTCCCTAGAATCCGTAGCCTAAGGGCCTTGAAAAGGTGACGAATAGGGGCCGGCCTCAAAATTTGGGGTAAATACGCCTAAACCCCATACAACACGGGCGCAGATAGCTCCTGAAATAATAGCAAAAATCGGCCAAAAATACCATTTGTTGCATTGCAGCAACCCTCTTTGCGCCCAGTCCTGCACGCTGACGGGCATCTGTCTGACTTTCCGGCTGGCTACAAAGGCAGCGCCGTGGTGGCCTTGACCCGGTCCAGCACAAAACTGGTTTTGCAGTCCTCCACGCTGGGGTGCTTGAGCAAGGTGTCCATGATGAAACGGCTGTAGTGCGCCATATCTGCCACCACCACACGCAGCAGGTAGTCCATTTCACCCGTCAGGGACACGCACTCGACGACCTCGGGCCAGGCCTGAACGCTGGCGCGAAACACATCCATCGGGTTGCGCTTGTGCGTTTCGGTGTGTTTTTCAAGGCGCACATTGAGGTAGGCCGTCAGGCCCAGCCCCACCGCCTCAAGCCTGACCAGCGCCACATAGCGGTCAATCACGCCCTCTTCTTCCAGCCGCCTGACGCGGCGCAACACGGCGCTGGGCGACAGGCCTACCTGCGCGCCGATCACGTCGTAGGTTTCACGGCCGTTGTGCTGCAGACTGCGCAAAATGGCGCGGTCCAGCTTGTCAAGTGCGGCGGCAGTGCTCATGACGCAATTTTACGGAGTCTTTCCGGCAAATGACAGCCCATCAGCGCCCCTCTGCAGAACTCTGGCGAGGCTGTGGCTGTCGCATCGGAATGGGCGGCAAGGCGTCTTTTTGCAGCCAACAGCCCGCCATGACCCAGAAAAACAACGCAGCAGACTGCCCGAGTCCGGCTGACCACAGACCGCAGACAGGGATGCAGAGGGCTCCTTCGCAGCACAAGATGAACACCCGCCGTCAGCGGGATTGCCCCAATGGCCCGGGCGTCAGCTTGCTGAAAGAATCCATACTCATAAAAAGCACGATCGTTCGTTTTATTTCAATAACAACCGGAGACATTTTCATGCGCGTTCTTTCCTCGTCAGCGTCCTTGGTGCGCCGCCTGTTTTTTGCACTCGCCGCCACGGCGCTGCTGTTTGGCGGCAGCGCCCACGCCGCCAGCGACTACGCCAAAACACGCTATCCCATCGTGCTGGTGCATGGCTTGTTTGGTTTTGACTCGTTTCTGGGCGTGGACTACTTTTACGGCATTCCGGGCGCCTTGAGCCAGGACGGGGCACGCGTGTTTGTGGCGCAGGTGTCGGCCGCCAACAGCACCGAAGTGCGCGGCGAGCAGTTGCTGGCGCAGGTCAAAAACATCATGGCCATCACCGGCGCCAGCAAGGTCAACCTGATCGGCCACTCGCATGGCGGCCCGACGATTCGCTATGTGGCAGGCGTGGCGCCGCAACTGGTGGCTTCGGTCACGTCGATTGGCGGCGTCAACAAGGGCTCACGCGTGGCCGACATCTTGCGCGGCACCGTGCCCGCAGGCACGCTGTCAGAAACACTGGTCAACAACGCCGCCAAAGCTTTTGTCGCGCTGATCAACCTGGGCTCTGGCGGCACGTCCCTGCCGCAAACGCCCACGGCAGCCCTGAACTCACTGAGCACGGCGGGCTCGCTCGACTTCAACCGCCGCTTTCCGCAAGCCCTGCCGGCGGGCTGCGGCAGCGGCCCGGAACTGGTGAACGGCGTGCGCTACTACTCCTGGGCCGGCACCTTGCCGCTGACCAATATTCTGGACGTCAGCGACGCCGCGCTGGGCATCATGAGCCTGGTGTTTGGCGAAGCCAATGATGGCCTGGTGTCCGCCTGTTCGTCGCGCCTGGGCAAACACCTGGGCGACTACCGCCAGAACCATCTGGACGAGGTCAACCAGGTGCTGGGCCTGCGCGACTGGTTCTCGGTGGACCCGGTCACCCTGTACCGCCAGCACGCCAACCGCCTCAAGCAGCTCGGGCTGTGACGCGCCAGCGACTTGTCGCCTGCGCAGCCGCCGCCATCTGCGCCGCCGGGGCCGGGTGGCTGGCGGTGGGCGGCGGCGACCCGTCTGCCGGAAACGGCAGCGCCCAGCCAGCGCACTCAGGCGCCGCCACCCTTGCCACCCGCCAAAGCCCCCAAAAGCTGCCACCCCTGGCCGGGCTGGCCAGGGCCAGTACGGTCACGGATTCTTTTTTAAGCCCCGACGCAAGCCAGCCTGTGCGCCAGACGTTTGAGGCCATGCTGCTGGAGGCCACCGATGGCCAGGACGTTCGTGACCCGGCCTGGCTTAAAAAGCGTCTGGCGGCGCTGGTGCCGCGGTATTTTCCCGCGCCCCTGGCGGAGCGCGCCACCGCACTGCTGGAGCGCTATGTCGACTACCGGGTGGCGCTGGGCGAGCTGAAGCCCCCCGCTGACCCGAGCGATCCACGCGCCTTGCGTGCCGCGCTGGACGCCCGCCAAAGCACGCGCCAGCGCTACTTCACCGGCGAAGAATATGAAGCCCTGTTTGCCGAAGAAGCCCGCCTGGACAGCTACACACTGGCCCGGATTGAGATTGAGCGCAACAGCGCCCTGAGCGCCGCACAAAAGCAGGCCGCCCTCAAAGACAACGAGCGCGAGCTGGGCGATGCGCAACGGGCACAGCGCGACCAGGCTACCGCACACATGACGGTGGCCGCGCAAACAGCGGCACTGCAGGCCACAGGCGCCAGCGAGATGGAGCGCTTCACCCAAAGGCGCGCCCAGTATGGCGATGCAGCCGCCACACAGCTGGCCCAGCTCGACCGGGAAGAGCGCGACTGGCAAGCCAGGCTAACCGATTACGCCAGCGCGCAGGCAGGCAAGGCCAGCCCCGAGCAGTTGCAGCAGCTCAGCCAGCAGCTGTTTTCAGCGCAGGAGCAACTGCGGATTGAGGCCGCACTGGCCGCACGCCAGCAGCCCGCAACCCCACAACGCTGACCTGGCGCAGCCCTGCAGCGCCATCCAAACCGAAAACGCAGCTTTCCTGCATTTGGCAGCGGGTGGCGCATAAATTTCGCCAGAAAATTGACCGTGCCCGCCTTTACAGTGCAAGGTATCAAGTCCATTCTGGAGAGACGCATGAGTGCAGAGTTATCGTTTGAAGGCGGTGCCGCCTGGGACAACCCCATGGGCACCGACGGTTTTGAATTCATTGAATTTGCCGCGCCCGACCCGGCCGCGATGGGCGCGGTGTTTGAGCGCATGGGTTTTCGGCCGATTGCCCGGCACCGCCACAAAAATGTGCTGCTTTACCGCCAGGGCAGCATCAATTTCATCGTCAACGCCGAGCCCGACTCGTTTGCCCAGCGCTTTGCGCGCCAGCACGGCCCCAGCGTGTGCGCCATTGCGTTTCGGGTGCAAGACGCCAAGGCAGCCTATGAACGGGCAATTTCACTCGGTGCCTGGGGCTACGCCCACACCGCCGGGCCGGGCGAGCTGAACATTCCGGCCATCAAGGGCATTGGTGACTCGATCATTTATTTCATTGACCAGTGGCGCGGCAAAAACGGCGCGCAGCCGGGCGACATTGGCAACATCGGGTTTTACGATGTGGACTTTGAGCCGCTGCCCGGCGTGACCGCCGATGCACTCAATCCGGTTGGCCACGGCCTGACCTATATTGACCACCTGACGCACAACGTGCACCGGGGCCGCATGGACGAATGGGCTGGTTTTTACGAGCGTCTGTTCAACTTCCGCGAGGTTCGCTACTTCGACATTGAAGGCCAGGTGACCGGCGTGAAGAGCAAGGCCATGACCAGCCCCTGCGGCAAGATCCGTATCCCCATCAATGAAGAAGGCAATGAAAAAGCCGGCCAGATTCAGGAGTACCTGGACAAATACCAGGGCGAAGGCATTCAGCACATCGCCATGGGCAGCAACGACCTGCTGGACACGGTCGATCAGATGCGCGGCAAAGGCGTCAAGCTGCTCGACACCATCGACACCTATTACGAGCTGATCGACCAGCGCATTCCGGGCCACGGTGAAAACGTCGCCGCGCTGCACCAGCGCAAGGTGTTGGTAGACGGCAAAAAAGGCGCGCTGTTGCTGCAGATCTTCAGTGAAAACCAGTTGGGACCGATCTTTTTCGAGTTCATCCAGCGCAAGGGCGACGACGGCTTTGGCGAAGGCAACTTCAAGGCGCTGTTCGAGAGCATAGAGCTGGACCAAATGCGGCGCGGCGTGCTGGAGAAAGCATGACGCCAACCCCTGACAATTCGGACGCAAGCGCCGTGCCGCCCCAAGCACCCAGGACAGGGGCAGCGCAACGCCGAAGGCATGCGAAGCGACAAGCGTGGGGGCACCAATAGATGGCTATTGAACCTGTCGTTTATGGTGCCAGCGAACGCCCACCGCGCGGCGACTACAGCCGTGCGCAGGCCGACTACACCTGCGCGCAAAATTACGCGCTGTACACCGAGGCCGACCACACCACCTACCGCCGCCTGGTGGCGCGGCAGTCTGCACTGCTGCCCGGCCTGGCCTGCAACGCCTTCATGGCGGCACTGCCGCAGCTAGGCGACAGCAGCACCATTCCGCGCTTTGAGGCCATCAATGAGCGGCTCTTCAAGGCCACCGGCTGGCAGCTGGTGGGCGTACCCGGGCTGATTCCCGAGGTACCGTTTTTTACCCTGCTGGCGAACCGCAAGTTTCCCGTCACTGACTGGATTCGCAGCCCCGCCGAGTTTGACTACATTGTCGAGCCCGACATCTTTCACGACCTGTTTGGCCATGTGCCCCTGCTGTTTGACGCCACTTACGCCGACCACATTCAGGCCTATGGCCAGGGCGCCCTGAAAGCCCATGCGCTCGAGCACGGCACCACGCCGATTCCGGGGGCGGTTGAAATGCTGTCGCGCCTGTACTGGTACACGATTGAATTCGGGCTGGTGCTGGAAAACGGTCAGCCACGGGCCTATGGGGCCGGTATTTTGAGCAGCCCCGGCGAGCTGGTGCACAGTGTGCAGTCGTCCGAACCACTGCGAACCCCGCTGCGCAGCCAGGCCGATTTGCTGCGCTGCATGGGGTCTAGCTACAAGATCGACAGCTACCAGCAGCAGTACTTTGTGGTGGACAGTTTTGAGGCCCTGCTCAAGCTGACCGAGCCCGACTTCACGCCGCTGTACCAGGCGCTGGCGGCCTGAGCGGTATTTATATCTCGCGGGCAGCGCCTGGTACTCGCTACTGATTTCATAGCTGGTTGCGCCCGTGTCGATTGGGGCTTTAAGGGGTTTGGCTCTGGTTTTTGGGGTCAGATCACCATTTCACTGCTCCGCATGTGCGCGGGGCGAT
>JANNXF010000267.1:0-6513 GCA_031409395.1 Polaromonas sp. | reverse complement strand
TGTCGGGCAACGCCCGCTACTGGGTGCATGTCAACGACCAGCGCGCCAACTGCTGGAACAGCGGCGGTTGAACCCAAGATGTTTCACGTGAAACTTCAGCCGCGCCAAACCGGTGCCCTGTCACCGACCAAACAACGAATGAACAAGCCATGACGACTTTCTACACCAACCACCCTTCGACAAGCCTCTTTGTGCGGGCACTGCCGCAAGCCATGCGTGGCCTTCACCACGCCGGGCAGGCATGACGGCGGCCAGCCCACGGGCGACCTTGCGGGCCGCCGGCGAGTTGCTCGGGCTGCCGCTCACCGACGGGGAACTGGACGCGCTGCTGGCCTACCTTGCGCTGATCGCCAAATGGAACAAGGTCTACAACCTCACGGCCGTGCGTGAACCGGCCGACATGCTGACGCACCATGTGCTGGACAGCCTGGCGGTGATTGCCCCGCTGCGCCGCCAGGTGCAGGCCGCCGGGTGGGGCGCTGCACCCCGGGTGCGTCTGCTGGATGTCGGTTCGGGCGCGGGCCTGCCCGGCGTGGTGATTGCCATCTGCTGCCCCACGGTTCAGGTCACCTGTGTTGACACGGTGTCCAAGAAGGCGACCTTCATCAAACAGGTGGCGTTGGCCTTGAAGCTGCCCAACCTCACGGGCTTGCATGCCCGGGTGGAAAACATTGGGGAGCCGTTCGAGGTGATTTGCTCGCGGGCCTTTGCCTCGCTGCCTGACTTCATCCAATGGTCGGGTGGGGCGCTGGCACCGCAAGGCCTCTGGATGGCCATGAAAGGCAAGCACCCGGCGGACGAGCTGGCCGCCCTGCCGGCCAGCGTGGAAGTGTTTCACGTGGAACCTCTGCAGGTGCCGGGGCTGGATGCCGAGCGCTGCATTGTGTGGCTGCGGCAACAAAAGTCGGTTTGATGCCAGACCCGGCAGGGCGGCTGTCGTAAACTCAAGCCGTCTTTCAGATTCTCATCCCCCGCTTTTCTACCTTCCTGGAGCAAACACATGCTGGGCTCATTTGCTGGCGTTGCCGACTACGGCGCGTTTGTGGTCGCAATCATTGTTTTTCTGCTGATTCCCGGCCCCGGCAACCTGGCACTGATTACCTCTACCAGCAAAGGGGGTATTCGCGGCGGCATGGGCGCGACTTTCGGTGTGATTGCGGGCGACCAGGTCTTGCTGTGGGCCGCCGTGGCGGGGGTTTCGGCGGTCATGGCCGCTTACCCCACGGCCTTTCACCTCGTGCAGTGGCTGGGTGCCGCCTACCTCGCCTGGCTGGGCATCAAAATGCTGCTGGCCAAGCCCGGCAGTGCCCCGATCTTGCAAATCAAGGCGCGCCAGTACTTTCGCCAGGCCCTGCTGATCACGCTGCTCAACCCCAAGGCGATTGTGTTTTACCTCGCCTTTTTCCCGCTGTTTGTCGACCCGGCGCAGCACCAGGGCCTGAAAACCTTTGGCGTCATGGCGGCCACCATTGCCGTGCTGACCTTTCTGTACGGCCTGGTCGCCGTGCTGCTGACCTACTTTCTGGCCGAGCGCATTCGCGCCAGCCCGAAAATTTCGGTCCTGCTTGAAAAGGCTGCGGGGGTGTTCCTGATTGCCTTCGGCGTCAAGCTGGCCCTGACCCGCTAGGCTTTTGCTTCGCATCCCGTCTTTCCTGTCTTCAAGAACAACAACTAAAAACTACATGGCCAAAATTTTCTGCGTTGCCAACCAAAAGGGCGGGGTGGGCAAAACCACCACCACGGTCAACCTCGCGGCCGGGCTGGCCAAAGTCGGCCAGCGCGTGCTGATGATTGACCTGGACCCGCAAGGCAACGCCACCATGGGCTCGGGCGTCGACAAGCGCAAGCTCGAACTCACGGTCTACGACGTGCTGCTGGAATCCGCGTCGATTGCCGAGGCGCGCGTCCACAGCGAAAAGTGTGGCTACGACGTGCTGGGCGCCAACCGCGAACTGGCCGGTGCCGAGGTCGAACTGGTCGATGTGGAGCGCCGCGAAAAACGCCTCAAGCTGGCGCTGGCCGACGTCGACCGGGACTACGACTTTGTGCTGATCGACTGCCCGCCGTCGCTGAGCATGCTGACCCTCAACGGCCTGTGCTGCGCGCACGGCGTGGTGGTGCCCATGCAGTGCGAGTACTTTGCCCTGGAAGGCCTGACCGATCTGGTCAACACCATCAAGCAGGTGCACGCCAACCTCAACAAAGACCTGCAGATCATTGGCTTGCTGCGCGTCATGTTTGACCCGCGCATCACGCTGCAGCAGCAGGTCAGCGACCAGCTCAAGCAGCTCTTTGGCGACAAGGTCTTCAACACCGTGATTCCGCGCAATGTGCGCCTGGCCGAAGCGCCCAGCTACGGCCTGCCCGGCGTGGTGTTTGACCCGTCTTCCAAGGGCGCGCAGGCCTTTGTGGCGTTTGCCGAAGAGATGGTTGCCCGCATTCAGAAAATGTAAAAGCTGCCTAAAAGACGCGAAAAATGCCGTTTTTAAGTGACTGCCCAGTGAGTGACATGAAAGCCGGGAACCGGGCACTCGGACTACCGGGTACCCGGACAACCAGACGCAGAAGACGCAAAGGTTTCGCAGAGGTTCGCAAAAAACTCCAAAAACCTTTTTCTTGATTTTTCAGCGCCTTCTGCAAAACTTCTGCGTCTTCTGCGTCTTCTGCGTCCGGTAATCCGATTTCCCCCGCCCCCTGAGCCACCACTTTTTTAACAACAAAATACGCTTTTTGCCCAATGAATACGGGCGCAAGCAGCTATAAAAATAATAGCAAATCACTGACACTTCCATGCACCCCCGCAACGTCCTCATCCTGCCCGGCTGGCAAAACAGCGGGCCCACGCACTGGCAAAGCCGCTGGGAGCGCAGCCACGGCTACACCCGGGTCGAACAGCACGACTGGCAGCGCCCGCTGCGCGGCGACTGGATTTCCCGGCTCGAAGACGTGCTGCTGGCCTGCCACACCGACAGCACTGGCCCCGCCGTGCTGGTGGCCCACAGCCTGGGCTGCCTGACGGTGGCGGCCTGGGCGTCGCACTCCCAAAATACCCACCGTGTCAAAGCCGTGTTGCTGGTGGCGCCGCCCGACACCGGACGCGAAGACATTGCCCAGATGCTGCCCGGCTGGGCCCCGGTGTTGCACCGCAAGCTGCCTTTTCAAAGCGTGGTGCTGGCCTCAAGCGACGACCCGTTTTGCAGCCTGCAGCGCGCGCGGGAATTTGCGGACGCGTGGGGGGCCGGGTTTGTCGATGCCGGCCCGCGCGGCCACCTGAACGCCGACAGCGCTCTGGGCGACTGGCCCGAGGCGCACGAACAACTGCAGCAGTTGATGCAAACACCCCCCGTGCTGGCGGCACCGCCGCAAGCCACCACCTCCTGATTTGAATCCAAGAAAGACTAGCAAGACCATGGTCACCAAAAAACCCAAAGGCCTGGGCCGCGGCCTTGAGGCCCTGCTTGGCCCCAAAGTCAGCGAAGCCGCTGACGACGCCAGCAACGCCAACAGCAGCGCCACCAGCCCCGGTCTGCCGGCCTCGCTGCGCCTCATTGACATGGTGGCCGGCCAGTACCAGCCGCGCACCCGCATGGACGAGGGCGCGCTCTACGAGCTGGCCGAGTCCATCAAGGCGCAGGGCATCATGCAACCGATTCTGGTGCGGCGGCTGACCAGTGGCGCCAACGACGGCAAATACGAGATCATTGCCGGCGAACGGCGCTTTCGCGCCGCCCGGCTGGCTGGCCTGGACAGCGTGCCGGTGCTGGTGCGCGACGTGCCCGACGAGGCCGCCGCCGCCATGTCGCTGATTGAAAATATCCAGCGCGAAGACCTCAACCCGCTGGAAGAAGCCCACGGCCTGCAAAGGCTGGTCAAAGAGTTTGGGCTCACTCACGAACTGGCGGCGCAGGCCGTGGGGCGCTCGCGCAGTGCCGCGTCCAACCTGCTGCGCCTGCTCAATCTGGCTGATCCGGTGCAAACCATGCTGATGGCCGGCGACCTCGACATGGGCCATGCGCGCGCGCTTTTAGGCCTGGACCGCGCCGCTCAGATCACCGCCGCCAACCAGATTGCAGCCAAAAAAATGTCGGTGCGCGAGGCCGAAAGCCTGGTCAAAAAGCTCAGTGCCGAGTTCTCGCTGAAGCCGCAAAAGCAGTCCAAAGAGAAGTCGCGTGACACCCGACGGGTCGAAGAAGAACTGGCCGACCTGCTGATGGCCGAGGTCGAAGTGCGCATCAAAAAGCAGGTCAAGCGCAATGGCCGGCGCGAAGACATGGGCGAAGTCGCGATCCAGTTCGCCTCGATGGACGAGCTCAATGGGCTGATCGAGCGGCTGCGCGGCGTGAAGTAAGCCAGCCCTTTTCAGCGCCCGCATGGGCTGCGGCCCGTTCTGGCGCGCCGTCCAGGGGTCTAAAGTGATCTAAGGCGATCTCAGGCGATCTCAGGCAACAGCCCCTAGGCAGACGCTCGCCGGTGATTTTTGCAAGCCAAAAATGCCGCTGGCCCTTAAACAACGGGCGCGAGCAGCTATTAATACCATAGCAAGAAGCCGCGCCGGTGGTGCGGCTGAGCGCCTGCAGGTACAGCCAGTTGCCGACTCTTGTAGGGCGGGAGTGGCCATTCAGCCCCCCATTTGGCAAGCCGTTCGCTTAACGTGTTGAGGGCCTAACTCAGGTTTGTTGCTCTCGCCCTTAGCGCCACCTCGGGGCATTGAGGGCTTTTTCTTGTCAAAGATTTCTTCTGCGAACGCTTTAGCTGCGCACGAAAGCCAACAAATCCGTGAAGTCATTCTTGTCCGCGGCTCGTAAGGCAGCGAGATACCGAGCCCGCACATCGTTGGCGTTGACCAGGTTTGCGCCACCTCCCCAGCTGAAAGCTTTTTGTCCCAATTGCTTCAGCAACGCGTCTGCCATCATGCGTGAATGTCGACCATTTCCGTTGGGGAAGGGGTGTATGCAAACCAAGGCGTGGTGAAACCGCGTGGCTGTCTCATCCGGTGGAAACGTTTCGTTTTCGACCCAATATTTTGCATTGCCGAGCAGCTGGTTCAGGTTTACCGCGACCATGGTCCATTCGCATCCGATGTTCTTGTCAGACGTTCGAAACGTGCCAGCCCACTTCCAGGTTTTGTCGAACATCCTGCGGTGCAAATCTCGGCAAAAGCCTTCAGAAAGCACCTCTGGAACCTTGGCGCGCCGGAGCCACTTGGTGGCCTGAAGGATGTTTTCCTGCTCCCAGTCGTTCAGCGCGTCTTTCGTTTCGATGTGCCTCGGAATGAGTCCAGCATTCTCATCCGGGTCTAGCGGGGTCTGCCCGTCTTGTTCGTCGAGAACTAGCGCCACAGGTCTGACCACTTTCCGCGCAGCAACTCATCAGCGCGACGGGCCACCTGCTTTTGGATGCGTTCGTCAGTGGGCCTTTGGTCCTCCAGGCTCATCGTATGCGCCACCCCGTAAACCTCTTCCTTCGCCAGCTGCTTCGCACGTTCCTGCACCACCTCTGTCAGGGGCTTGCGGGGCACGAGGGCGTAAACCAGCTCACAGTCAAGGCCGTCGGCCAACTTGCGCAGCTGACCGAGCGTGATGCGCTCCTCCGCTTCTGATTGCTCGGACTTGTGCAGCGTGGAGCCTGAGATACCCAAGCGCCCGGCTTGTTGGCGCTCAGTACGGCCGAGAGCCTCGCGAATTTCTTTCAGCCAGCCGCGCGACGGTGCCCGTTTCGCCTGCAGAACCCTATAGGCCTTCACCGTGGCCTGGAGTTGCTCCAACCGTAGATTGTTGAATTCAGAGGACATTTTGCTACCCTATAAGCAATCAATTTAAGAAATAATGATAGCCTACAAGGAAGCACTTGTAAATATTTTACTTCTTATTAGAGAAGCAAAAATATTATCCATGCTTTCCTGAGGGGAAGCATTTTTCAGCGCTCTGCAAAGTGAAAGAGCCCTCGCGCCGAAGATTTTTCGGCAAAAAAAAAGACTGTACAGCGCTTGCCATGCAGTCTTGAATACAGTGCGTCAACACGTTAACTGAGCGCCTAGAGGGGCAACGCGAGATCATTAAGACTGGACATCTAGAAAGCTGCCGGTGACGAGCGTAAGCAAACGCTGCCGTCCCGTCGTTCGAATTCCAATCATCAGTGACCGCAAAGGGCCCCATGCGGGCATCGGCTGGGTCAAGACCGATGCCCCGCATCCGCTGCAGCGCAGACACCCCAGCCGGAAAGATGGGTCAACCGATTCGGGGCACATCCGCTTATTCGTATAACGGCCACATGCGCCATCGGTTTTAAGGCAAAAACAAGCCTTCAGCCCGATCAATACGGGCGTAAGTAGCTATTAATTGCATAGCAAGAAGCCGTGCCGGCGGTGTGGCTGAGCGCCTGCAGGCACAGACAGGGGTGCCGCTGAAGCGATCAGGGCAGCTTGAGCAGGGTTTGCGAAGTGAGGGCGTCGAGCCCGGTCAGCCTGAACCCCGGCTGTATCACCGGGTCATGGTGTCGATGATGATGCGGCCT
>JANNXF010000266.1:0-3503 GCA_031409395.1 Polaromonas sp. | reverse complement strand
TCGTCCAGCACAGAGGCAACGTCATCAATGAGCGCGAGAAGGCTGGTGGCCATAGGTGTGTGGGCTTAGCGGTTGGTTCAGTTCTGAAAACAGCGGTGAAGATACACAAAGACCGCCCGCAGGCGGCCTTCAAGGTCAGAGTTGACGCGTTTATCAGCCGCCAGTTTAACGGCTCGTCAGGCGTCCGACGATAAACCCAAAGGCCAAGGCTGCGGCCACCGCTTCGAACGGCCGGCCCTGAACCCATGACTTCGAAACGCCCAGAGCGCGACCTGGCGCATCGGCAATGCGGCTGGTCTGGTCTGAAAAACGGTCAGCCACGCGGCTGGCACCGCTGGCCAGGGTGTCCACCGTTTCATGCGCGGCGCTGGAAACACGGTCTACCGTGCTGCGGGCCGGGTTGGCCATTTTGTCGATGCTGCTGTGCAGGGCAGAACCTGCGGACTCAACGCCTCTCTGGAGGGCGTTGGCTGGGGTGTCGGTGGCTGAATTGCCGCTTGCCCCGGAAAGGGTGCAGTTGCTGGTGTCCATGGTGATTCCTTTGAAAAAAACAGGTGTTTAAATCATAAGAATCACGCGCAACGACGCTTGTGCGCGACGGGCGGGGCACGCTGTAGGACAAAAGAGGCTTTGCCCTGCTGGCCTGCCGTCCCTGTAGGACTGCGCTGACAGGTAAACGCAGCATTTTCCTGACACGCAACGGCAAGACACGCGCCATCATGAAGGACACAAGGAGATTCGCCATGACCACGCGCAAGACCCGACGCAAACCCCCACACCCGAGCGACGCCGACAACGGCCAGCCACGCGAAGGGCCACCTGAAGAAGACGTGGAAGACGATGAGGGTCTGGCGTTGCCGGTGGAGCCCGATGAAGGCTCACCGCTGATTCCGGACGATGAACGCGTGATCAACGTGCCGTCTTGAGCTGCGCGGCGCGTTCAGGGCTTTCGCCCGTGCTCAGTCCACCGGTCGTTTCAGGCGTATTTCTTCAAGCTTTGTGGTGCCGAAAGCGACGGTTTTAAGCGAGGGCATTTCACGCTTGAAGCCCGCAGCATGCTCGTAAAAACCCAGCGCCCTTTCATTGCGCAGCAGCACCCACAAAGACACCTGGGTGCAGCCCTCTTCCTTCAGGCCTTCACGCGCGCCGTCCCACAGGGCCAGCCCCGCGCCCTGACGCCAGTGCGCGGGCGCCACATACATGGCCCAAATCTCGCCCATGGACGATTTCGTGCCGGCATCGCGCGAGCGGTCAAAGCCGACAAAGCCCACCACCTGATCGCCCTCGGTGGCCACCAGCAACTGGGGCTCGCTGAATTCGATGGCTTCGCGCCAGTAGGCCAGCCGCTTTTCAACCGTGAGCTTGGCCAGGTAGTCCTCAGGCATCAGGTCCTGGTAGGCGGCTTGCCAGGTGGCAACGTGAATTTCGGCAATGGCTTTGGCATCGCGGGCGGTGGCGGGACGAACGGAATAGCTGGACATGAAAAATCGCTTGTGGGTCAGGAAAAGGGGGGTGAAAAATGGAGCGGCAAAAGAACCGTCAGGGGGGCAATTAAGCAGAAAGGACAGAATTGTCGCGCATGTCGCCCACGCGTGGGGTAAATTCAGTGCTTTCGCCTCCCGGGCAGCCCTTGTACCGCGCTTGTGCAGCCCTTTTTTGTGCCCCCTCTTTTGTCCGCACCACCTTCGCCCCCAAGCTTCACGGCACGCCTTGAACCGGCTGGTGCCGTGTTCGATGCCCCGGTGAGCCTGCCCTTGCTGCACGCCGCTGAACTGGCCGCGCGGCAGGCAGGTCAGGCGCAGGGGGCGGGTGTCGTCTGGCCCAGCTCATGCCGCAACGGCACCTGCCGCACCTGCATCTGCCGGCTGCTCAGTGGCCAGGTGAGCTACCGCATTGAATGGCCAGGCCTGAGCCTGGACGAAAAGCGCGAAGGCTACATCCTGCCGTGTGTGGCGTACCCGGCTTCGGATGTGGTGATTGAGTGGCCGGCTTGACGCGTGCTCAGACCGTTTGCTGAATGCCTGACAGTACCCAGCCCTGCTGAGCCTGCCGCGGCTTGCTCAGGTGCCAGACTTCGTCGAACGATTCGTCCGGCTCGCCACTGTCGTCCCGCATCACACCCGTGAAGCGGACACTGACGCCATAACCGTCGGCATCTTCCACGACTTCCATCACCTCGGCATGCAGGCTGATGACATCGGTTTTTTGCACCGAGACCCCGCGCCCGGCACGCTCTGTCAGCTCCATCTTCAGCTCAGCAAACATCTGCGGTGTAGTGAACTGGCGGATATCGTCCAGGTTGCCAGCATCGTTGGCTGCCTGCAGGCGAATGAAGTTGACCTTGGCGTTGCGCTCAAAGCTGGCGGTGTCAAAGTCAGCCGGAATCGGGCTGGCGCTGACGGCTCCGGAACCCGTATTACCGATGTTCGAGCCAATCACCGAGCCGGTTGCCGAACCCATTGAGCTGCCGCCAGCGGGCATGGCGAGCTTGTAAGCGGGTGCCGCCTGGTCTGCATGACCCGCACCGCCTGAGCGTCCTGCGCCCGCATGGGCGTACTGCATGCCGCCTGTGCGCGCCGCCGCACGCTTGCGCATGACCAGACCCACCACCACCATGACCGCTGCCGCCAACAGCCCCATCATGAGCATGGAAGCCAGCTCATCGCCAAAACCCAGGTGCGACGCCAAGGCCGCCAGCCCCAAGCCCGCCGCAATGCCGGCAATGGGCCCCATCCAGGAACGCGAAGGGGCCGCAGCCGCAGCCCCTGCTGCCGGGGCTGCTGCCGAAGACTGCGCCGGTGCGGCGGGTGCCTTGTCAGCCGTGGCCTGGCGTTGTGTGCCCATGGATTTTCCGGACCCCATGCGCTTGGCGGCCTCGGCGTCCATCGCCATGCTTGAAAGGCCCAGGGTAAAAACAACGGCCAGCAGTGAAAGAATCTTTTTCATGCGTATCTCCTTGGGGAGCTCCTGTGTAAATTAAAAAGCCTGCTCAGAATAGCGGAACCAAGACTGTATAAAAAGCAGCACAAACAAGACAAACACTTCTGAAAAACATGACTATTTATCATGGGCAAAAGCCTGTTGCACGGCTTATTGCCGCGCGCGTCGCTTGAGATTGACGCGCAAGCGCCAGATCAGCTTGACGCCCAGGTAGCCCAGCGCAGCCCCACCCACCGCAAAGATGCCCATGCCCAGCACCGTGGGCCAGCCAAACTCGGCCAGCCAGGCCAGTGCGCCGGCACTCTGCTGCGCGGCCTGGGCCAGCGGGTCACCCAAAATCAGCACCCCCAATTGATAGGCCAGCCAGAGCCAAAAACCAATCGTCAGCGGATTGGTCACCAGGGTCATGGCAAGGGCTACCGGTATGTTGGCCCGCCACCAGGTGCAGTGAACAACAGCCACCACCACCTGGGCGACAGGAATGACAAACGCCCAGAAAATGCCGATGGCCACGCCGCGTGCCACCGCTTCATGCTGCATTCGCCAGAGCGCAGGCTCCAGCA
>JANNXF010000265.1:0-13668 GCA_031409395.1 Polaromonas sp. | reverse complement strand
CGGCATCATGGTGGCGCGCGGTGATTTGTCGATTGAAGTCGGCAATGCGGCCGTGCCGGCGCTGCAAAAGCGCATGATCAAGATGGCCCGCGCGCATGACAAATTCGTCATCACCGCCACCCAGATGATGGAAAGCATGATCGTCAATCCGGTGCCGACACGGGCCGAGGTCAGCGATGTGGCCAACGCCGTGCTGGACGGCACCGATGCCGTGATGCTCAGCGCGGAAACCGCTGCTGGCAAGTACCCGCTGGAAACCGTCGAGGAAATGGCCAAGATTTGCCAGGAAGCCGAAAAAGCCGAATACAAGGAACTCGACGCCGATTTCACTGGCAAGACCTTTACCCGCATTGACCAGTCGATCGCCCTGGGCGCGCTGTTCACCGCCCACCACCTGGGCGCCAAGGCGATTGTGGCGCTGACCGACAGCGGCTCCACCGCCCTGTGGATGAGCCGCCATGACATCCGCGTGCCGATTTATGCCCTGACCCCCAACCTGGCGACCCAGCGCAAGATGGCGCTGTACCGCAATGTGCGGCCGCTGCTGATGGACACCAGCGCCGACCGCGACACCGCGCTCGACCAGGCCGAAGGCCACCTGTTGCGCAGAAACATCGTGCAAAGCGGCGACGTCTACGCCATTACCTGTGGCGAGCCCATGGGCGCGCCCGGCGGCACCAACATGCTGAAAATTTGCCGGGTGGCTTAGAAATAGTGCCCCCACGCTCCCCACTGCGTGTGGTTCGCTGCCCCCCGAGGGGGCTGGCCTTGCTTGGGGCGGCCCGGCGCTGCGGCCGTTGCCCCTCACGCTTGTTACTTCGTGTAGTTTTCTGCCCCCGAGGGGGCCGCTGCGCCAGCGGTCTGGCGGAGCCAGTCCCGCGGCCCCTGCTTGAAGGGAGAGGAGGCCCCACGCTCCCCACTGCGTGTAGTACGCTGCCCCCCGAGGGGGCTGGCCTTGCTTGGGGCGGCCCGGGCGCTGCGGCCGTTGTCCCCCACGCTTGTCACCCCGTGCGCTGCGGCTGTGGCCCGGCTAAGTCGGTTCCACGGCCCGTGCGGGGATGAAGATTCCCTACGCGTTTTGAGGCGATTGGCTGAATCCGTGCGCCCGGGGCTTGCGTATAACGGTAGTCCATGACTACCCGTGATTTCCAATTGCCAAGACGTTCCCTGTTGGCCATGCTGCCGGCCCTGCTCACCGCCTGTTCGGCGGTTGATCTGCTCAACGCCACGGTGCCCACCGACACCTACCGCCGCACCGACGGTGTGCCCTATGGCCCCCAGGCGCGCCAGCGTCTGGACATCTACCAGCCCCGCAGCGGTGTGCGCAATGCCCCGCTGGTGGTGTTTTTTTACGGTGGCAGCTGGTCGTCCGGCGAGCGCGCCGACTACCGCTTTGTCGGCGAAGCCCTGGCCTCGCAGGGCATCGTGACCCTGGTGGCCGACTACCGGCTCAGCCCCGAATTCCGCTATCCAGCCTTTGTGCAAGACAGTGCCAGCGCCGTCCGCTGGGCCTTTGAAAACGCCCCGGCCTGCGGGGCCGACCCGGCGCGCGTGTTTGTCATGGGCCACAGTGCCGGCGCCTACAACGCCGCCATGCTGGCGCTGGATGCGCGCTGGCTGCAGGCCGAGGGCCTCCAGCCAGCACGGCTGGCCGGCTGGATAGGCCTGGCCGGACCGTATGACTTTTTGCCGATTGGCGATGCCAAAACCCGGGTCGCCTTCAACTGGCCCGGCACACCGGCCGACAGCCAGCCTTTGTTGCATGCCCTGCATGCCTCGAACGCCTCGCCCCGCGCCCTGTTGCTGGCACCCCGCCAGGACAGCGTGGTAGACCCGCAGCGCAGCACCGTGGCCATGGCCCAGCGCCTCCAGGCCAAGGGCGTGACGGTCGAGTCGGCGTTGTTTGAGGAAGTCAGTCACGTCACTTTGCTGGCATCCATGGCGTCCGTGCTGAGGGGACGGGCACCGGTGCTGGAGCGCGTGAGCGTTTTTGTGAAATCAAGCGGCTGACACTGACGTCAAGCAGTGCCGCCGAAGCCCAGCACAGCCAGGCGGTCCAGAGCGTGTGGCTCATGTAATGCGCACCGCGCACCTGTTGCGCCACCCCCAGCACCAGGCCGGCCAGCAAGGCAGCGGCCAGCCAGCGCCGCGCCGTGGCGGGCTGGCCGTGGCGAAACGCAAAAAAGCCGCCCAAAAAGGCAAAACCGGCCGAGGCATGGCCCGCCGGGAAGCAGCCGCCGTTGCCGCCATCACGCACGCCCCAGGCCCAATGCGACACATAGGTGGCGGCACCGCCAAACTGTTGCAGGTCCCAGGGGCAGCTGGTGTGGCTGTGAAGCTTGATGCCTGATACCACCAGCAATGCCAGCAGCGTGGTCAGGGCCAGTTGCGCCCGGCGCACGCGGGGCAACTGCCGCAGCGCACCGAAGGGCCTGACGATGGCCAGCAGCAGCCCGAACTCCACCAGCCACGGCACATAGCGAATGCGCTCGTGCAGCACGCCGCGCCACAGCCAGTGGCTTTCCAGGCCAAAGCCGGCCGGCGAGCCAAACCACCCGGCCATCCACAGGTCCAGGCCCGCGTGGTCCCAGGCCATCAAGGCCAGCAGCGAAAACGCCGTCCCGGCAAAGAGGCGGGACGGTAGGGGCTGAGCCAGGGTCGGCAGGTGGGTCATGAAAGGGCTGTTTGCGAAAGTGAGCCCTGAAGGTAGCCGGGACGGCTTAACCCAGTCTTATGCCCGTCCTGGCCCCCGGGCCGACCAGAACCCTGACAATAGGGCCATGCGAATTCTTGTGGTGGAAGACGATGCCGGCATTGCCCTGGGCTTGCGGACCAATTTGCAGCAGCGCGGCTATGCGGTGGATGTGTGTGCCTCGGTGGCTTCGGCCTGGGGCGCCCTGTGCAGCGAACCGTTTGACCTGGTGCTGCTCGATCTGGGCCTGTCAGACGGCGATGGCGGCAGTTTGCTGCAGCGCATCCGGCAGCCCCGAAGCACCCCGGGCGAGCTGCCCGATGCGCTGACGCCCGTGCTCATCATGACGGCGCGCGACCAGGTGGCCGACCGTATTTCGGGCCTGAACCTGGGGGCCGACGATTACGTGCCCAAACCCTTTGACCTGGACGAGCTGGAGGCCCGCATGCGCGCGCTGCTGCGCCGCTCGGCCGGTCGTGCCCACCCCTTGCTGGTGCATGGCGAGCTGGTGATTGACCCGGCGGCCCGTTCGGTGCTGCAGGCCGGACAAGGCGTTGAGCTGCCGCCGCGCGAGTTCGCCCTGCTGCTGGTGTTGCTGGAGTCGCGCGGCCGGGTGCTGTCGCGCCAGCAGCTCGAAGAGCGCCTGTACAACTGGCAGGACGCGGTGGGCAGCAACACGGTCGAAGTGCATGTGCACCATTTGCGCCGCAAGCTGGGCGAGGGCCTGATCCAGACCGTGCGCGGCGTGGGCTATTTCATCCCGCGCGAGGACCCGCCATGAACCCGCTGGAGACAGCCGACCCCCGGCCCACCGCATCGCTGACACGCCGCCTGGTGCTGTGGGCGCTGGCGGCGCTGGTGCTGGTGTGGGCCTGTTTTGTCGCGGTCGGCTACCAAACCAGCATTCATGAAACCGGCGAACTGACCGATGGGCATCTGGCGGGTACCGCGGCCCTGCTGGTCAACCTGAACCTGCCGACCTTTGTTGACAACGCCAGCCAAACCGCCCGCCCGGTGATTCCGACACTGGAAAGCCATGACTACCAGCCGTCGCTCAGCGTGCTGGTGTGGAACGCCAGCGGGCAGTTGCTGACCCGCTCGGGGGAAGCGCCGCTGCCGGCCTTTAACCCGCAGGCCGGTTTCGCCAACCTGCAACTGGGCCAGCCTGCCGTGGCCTGGCGCAGTTTCTCGCACTGGGACAACACCCACAGCCGGCAGGTGATGGTGCTGGTCAAGGCCGAAGACCTGGACGAGACCGCCGCCGATGTGGCCCGCTACCTGGCGGCGCCCGGCCTGCTGCTGCTGCCCATCGTGGCGCTGGCCCTGGGGGCGGCCATCTGGCGCGGCCTGCAGCCGCTGCAGGCCTTGTCGCGCGATGTGGCCAACCTCGAGGTGGGCCGGGCCGGGCGCTTGCAGGCCCGCCACCCCTACCGCGAGTTCAATTCGGTGGTTCACGCCATCAACCAGCTGGTCGGCCAGCAGCAGGCCGCGCTGGAACGGGAGCGGCAGCTGGCCAGTGAAATCGCCCATGAGCTGCGCACGCCGCTGTCGTCGATTGCCTTGCAGGCCGCCTCGCTGCGCGGGCCCCTGGCCGCGCAGGCGCACGAAGAAGCCCTGTTGCAAATCGGCGCGGACTCGATGCGCGCCGGCCATGTCATCCATCAGTTGCTGGCGCTGGCCCGGGCCAGCCGGGCAGACCTGCAGCGGCAGCAGCAGCCCCTGGACCTGGGCGAACTGGCGCGCCGGGTGGTGGCCGACTATGCGCAGGCCGCCTGGAAAAGCGGCCACCAGCTGAGCGTGCAGGAGGCTGACGACCAAGCCCCCCTGATGCTGGCGGCGCACCCGCTGCTGCTGGAGCTGGCCTTGCGCAACCTGATCGACAACGCCCTGCAGCACACCGCTGCCGGCACGGCCGTGAGCGTTCAGTGGGGCTGCGATGCCGCTTCGGTGTGGTTGCAGGTTTGCAACGACGGCACCGGCCTTGCCCTGGACCAGGCCGCGCTGATCACGGTGGACGGCACACCGTCCCGGTCGTCCGAGCGGCTGGGACTGGGGCACAAAATCATTGCGCGTGTCATGGACATTCATGGCGGCAGCTTTTCACAAACGCCGGCCAGGCCGCCTTTTACCCGCTGCTACCGCCTGCACTTCAGGCGCTGAGGGCCAAAATCAGCCAGGCCGCGCGGGCGGGGGCGGCAAAATTCAGGCAAACAGGCCGGCGCGGGGCAAACGGTAGAATCAGGGCTTGCGTTACCTGGCAGTTACGGCCTCTTGGCGAAGCGCCCGCGCTGGCCGGCCAGCCGCCACAAACCCACCGTTTTCACCGCCTTCCAACTTACCTAGGATTTCGACCATGGCACTCGTTTCGATGCGTGAGCTGCTTGACCATGCAGCCATCAACGGCTACGGCATTCCGGCTTTCAACGTCAACAACCTCGAGCAGGTTCAGGCCATCATGCAGGCGGCCGATGAAGTCAATGCCCCGGTGATCATGCAGGCCAGCGCCGGCGCCCGCAAGTACGCTGGCGAGGGTTTTCTGCGGCACCTGATTCAGGCGGCGGTTGAAACCTATCCGCACATTCCGGTGGTCATGCACCAGGACCACGGCCAGAGCGTCGATGTCTGCGCGGGTGCGATGGCGCTGGGTTTCAGCTCGGTGATGATGGACGGCTCGCTCATGGCCGATGGCAAGACCATTGCCGACTACGACTACAACGTGGACGTGACCCGCAAGGTCGTTGAGATGGCGCATGCCACAGGCGTGTCGGTTGAAGGCGAACTCGGCTGCCTGGGCAGCCTGGAAACCATGCAGGGCGAAAAGGAAGACGGCCACGGCACCGACGCCATCATGACCCACGACCAGCTGCTGACCGACCCCGAGCAGGCCGCTGATTTTGTCAAGCGCACCCAGCTCGACGCCCTGGCCATTGCCATTGGCACCAGCCACGGCGCCTACAAGTTCACGCGCAAGCCCACCGGCGACATTCTGGCGATTGAGCGCGTCAAGGAAATTCACCGCCGCATTCCCAACACCCACCTGGTGATGCACGGCTCTTCCAGCGTGCCGCAAGACCTGCTGGCCATCATTCGCCAGTACGGCGGTGACATGAAAGAAACCTACGGCGTGCCGGTTGAAGAAATTCAGAAGGCCATCCAGTTTGGCGTGCGCAAGATCAACATCGACACCGACATCCGGCTGGCCATGACCGCCGCCGTGCGCAAGTTCCTGGCCGAAAACCCGAGCAAGTTTGATCCGCGCGAATGGCTCAAGCCCGCCACCGCAGCCGCCCGGGCGATCTGCAAGCAGCGCTACATCGAGTTTGGCTGCGAAGGCCAGGCCGGCAAGATCAAGGGTGAGAGCCTGCAGGTCGTGGCCGCCAAATACGCCAGGGGCGAACTGGCGCAAGTGGTTCACTGACAAGTCCGCGTCTGCCCTTGCCGGCGGACGCCCTGCACCCACCCTGCTTTCCCGCCACCCCACCCAAGAACCCAAGCGATGACTGCTGCGCTCCACACCTCTGCCCTGACCTCCCTGAGCCTGCTCGCCCGCGGCAAGGTTCGTGACAACTACGCCGTTGGCAAAGACCGCCTGCTGATGGTGGCCAGCGACCGCCTGAGCGCGTTTGACGTCATCCTGGGCGAGCCGATTCCCGGCAAGGGCGCGCTGCTGACGCAAATGGCGCTTTTCTGGTTTGACAAGCTGGGCCACCTCTGCCCCAACCACCTGACCGGCGAAGCGCCCGAAAGCGTGGTGACGGCCGCAGAGCTGCCGCAGGTCATCGGCCGCTCCATGCTGGTCAAGCGGCTCAAGCCGATCCCGGTGGAGGCCGTGGTGCGCGGCTACCTGGCCGGTAGCGGCTGGAAGGAATACCAGGACAGCCAGTCGGTGTGTGGCGTGGCGCTGCCGGCCGGCCTGAAAAACGCCAGCAAGCTGCCCGAGCCCATCTTCACCCCCGCCGCCAAGGCCGAGGTCGGTGAGCACGATGAAAACATCAGCTACGAGCAGGTGGTCAAGGTGGTCGGGCCCGAGCTGGCCGCGCAGATCAAGACACTCAGCATCGCGATTTACCAGGCCGCCGCCGCCTTTGCACTGACCAAGGGCATCATCATTGCCGACACCAAGTTCGAGTTTGGCCTGGATGAAAACGGCACGCTGACCCTGATGGACGAGGTGCTGACGCCTGATTCCTCGCGCTACTGGCCGATCGAAGGCTATGAAGCCGCGTTTGCCGCGGGCGACAACCCGCCGAGTTACGACAAGCAGTTTGTGCGCGACTGGCTGGAGGCCGTGCGCATCAACGGCAAGCCCTGGGACAAAACCCCGCCGTCGCCGCACTTGCCGGCCGACGTGATTGCCAAAACCGCCGCCAAGTACCAGGAAGCGATGACGCGCCTGACGGCCTGAACGAGTCGTCCGTACCCAACCCAAGGTTTTCCCCATGAGCGTGATCCAGGTTCACCGCTTTGATGCGCCCTGCGAGCCGGTTGAAACGTATTTCTTGCCCGCCGACAAGCTGGTGGCCGGCAACCCCCGGCAGTCGCTCTGGAAGCGACACGCGGACGCCTCAGGCCAGTTTTTTACCGGCATCTGGCAGAGCGAACCGGGCAAATGGCGCATTGCCTATACCGAAGAAGAGTACTGCCAGATTCTGGCGGGCCACAGCATCATCACTGACGCCCAAGGCAGCGCGGTCACCGTCACCCCCGGCGACAGCTTTGTGATTCCGAAGGGCTTCACCGGGACCTGGGAAGTCGTGGAACTGACCCGGAAGATCTACGTCATTTACGAGGCGCAGGCCTGAATCCAGCGACAACAAGTGCCGGTCAGCTCAAAATCACGCTGCTCAAACGCCGCCGGTAAGAGGCCAGCACCGCGTCTTCGGGGGGAATCTGGCCGTCCGCCACTTTCAGTCTGGGCGTTTCCATGATGTCGAGCACCGCAATATAGGTTTTGCGGGCCAGGTCGTCCGACCAGGCTTTGTCGCGCATCAGGATTTCCAGCAGCTCGTCCAGTGCGTCGGTCCAGCGCTGCTGGCCCATCAGCCAGCGGGCCTTGTCAAAACGCGCCTCAAAATCCCGCTTGTTGGCGCTTATTTTTGCGTCAAACAGGGCCAGAGCCGCCGTTTCATCGGTGCCAGCAGCTACAAAATCAATAGCGTCCATCCAGCGCTTGAGGGCGTCAAAGCGGCGCACCACCGTGCTTTGGGCAATCACCGGGGCAAACGCCACCTTGGCATCGTCGCTGCGGTCAAGCTGCAGCAGCAGCTTGACGTACTCAAAGCGCACATCGTTGTCGGCCGGGTTGGTGGCGAGCGCCTCTTGCAGCCTCTCCAGCAGCGCCTCGGGGCGGCTGTCGGCCTCGTCGGCCGGTGCTTCGTCGGGCGCGGCGGCTTCGTCGGCGGGCGGCAGGTGTTTGTCCAGAAATTCCTTGACCTTGCCTTCGGGCAGGGCGCCGGTAAAACCGTCCACCGGCTGGCCGTTGACCATCAAAATGCAGGTCGGAATACTCTTGATGCCAAAGGCCGAGCCGATTTGCTGCTCCTGGTCAGAGTCCACTTTCACCAGCTTGAAGCGTCCGGCGTAGGCCGTTTCGACCTTCTCAAGAATCGGCCCCAATGACTTGCAGGGGCCGCACCACGGCGCCCAGAAATCAATCAGGACCGGGATGGTCATGGAAGCGGCAATCACTTCCTCTTCAAAATTGCCAATGGTGACGTCGATCATGGTGTAACAGGGTTGGGGTTGAAGCGGGGTTTTCAACCCGGGTTAAAAGGGCGAAAAGGGGCCAAAAGAGGTCGGCAGGGGGGGCAACAGGGCGCGACAAGGCGCGAGCGGGCAGGCCAGACGATAGCATGCAGGCCGGGCGGGATGGGCGGTCCCGGTGCCCTGGTGCGGTCAGTCCCGGTCAAACCCGTAAAATCAGGGGCTTACCCGGTTTTCGGCACCCCGCCCATCACCGCATGCAACCCCAAGGCCTTCAAGGTCCGCTATGACAAACACACACAATCTGGCTGCGCCCCTGGTGGGCGTGGTGATGGGCTCCAGCAGCGACTGGGACACCCTGCAGCACGCGGTGCACATCCTGGAGCAGTTTGGCGTGGCGCATGAGGCCCGCGTGGTGTCGGCCCACCGCATGCCCGATGACCTGTTTGCCTACGCCGAAGCCGCTGGCCCGCGCGGCCTGCACGCCATCATTGCCGGTGCCGGCGGCGCCGCCCACCTGCCCGGCATGCTGGCGGCCAAGACCACCGTGCCGGTGCTCGGCGTGCCGGTGGCCAGCAAGCACCTGCAAGGCGTTGATTCGCTGCACAGCATTGTGCAAATGCCCAAGGGCGTGCCGGTGGCCACCTTTGCGATTGGCCATGCGGGTGCGGCCAATGCCGCGCTGTTTGCCATCAGCATGCTGGCCCTGCACGACGCCCGCCTGGCCGCCAGGCTGCAGGCGTTTCGCGCCGAGCAAACCGCTGCCGCCCGCGCCATGACGCTGCCGCCTGCCGCCGTATGAGCTTTCCTTCACGCTTGCCAGTCTTTCCGGGCACGCTGTCTGCCACCGGCCAAAGCGCCACCCTGGGCGTGATGGGCGGCGGCCAGCTGGGCCGCATGTTTGTGCATGCCGCGCAGCGCCTGGGCTACTTCACCGCCGTGCTCGACCCCGACGCGCAAAGCCCTGCCGGGCGGGTCTGCCACCACCACATCCAGACCGGCTACGACGACGCGCAGGGCCTGGCGCGTTTCGGCGCCCTGTGTGCCGCCATCACCACCGAATTTGAAAACGTGCCGGCCCACGCCCTGCAGGCCCTGGCCGCACAGTGCCCGGTCGCACCCGGCGCCGCGGCGGTGGCCATTGCGCAAGACCGCGTGCTTGAAAAATCGCATTTCACCGCCTCGGCCGGTGTGGCTGGGGTGACTTGCGCGCCCTATGCGGTGATCGAAACACCGGCGCAGCTGCAGGCCGTGCCCGCCGATTTGCTGCCCGGCATTTTGAAAACCGCGCGCATGGGCTATGACGGCAAAGGCCAGGTGCGCGTCAAGAATGCGGCCGAGCTGGCGGCCGCCTGGGATGCGCTCAAGCAGGTGCCCTGCGTACTCGAAAAGCTGCTGCCCCTGAAAGCCGAGTGCTCGGTGATCGTGGCGCGCGGCTGGAATGGCGACACCGTGAGCTTTCCGCCGCAGCGCAATGTGCATGTCGACGGGATTCTGGCCGTCACCGAAGCCTTTGAGGGAAATATGCCCTTGGCCCTTTCATTACGGGCGCAGGCAGCTACTAAATCAATAGCAAACCATATCGGTTACGTGGGGGTGCTGTGCGTCGAGTTTTTTGTGATTGACGACGGCAGCGAGGACGGCGCGCTGGTGGTCAACGAAATGGCGCCGCGCCCGCACAACAGCGGCCACTACACCCTGGACGCCTGCGACGTCTCGCAGTTTGACCTGCAGGTGCACGCCATGGCCGGGCTGCCCTTGCGTCAGCCGCGCCAGCATTCGCCCGCCATCATGCTCAATTTGCTGGGTGACGTCTGGTTTGGCGCAGGTGCCAGGGCGCAAGAGGCGCACACCCCCGACTGGCAGGCTGTGCTGGCCTTGCCCGGCACCCATTTGCACCTGTACGGCAAGCTGGAAGCCCGGCGCGGCCGAAAAATGGGCCACCTCACCCTCACCGGCACCGACATTGCGGGCGTCAAGGCGACGGCCCGCGAGGCCGCCAGGATTCTGGGTTTGCCCGCTTACGACGGCAGTTAAGAACTTTTGACGCATTTTAGATGATTTTGCCTGGTATTGATTCGCAAGCGGTGCTTGCCGCCGCCCACTGCATCCAGGCTGGCGGCCTGGTCGGCTTTCCGACCGAAACGGTCTATGGCCTGGGCGCAGACGCGTCCAGCGACGCCGCTGTGGCGGGTATTTTTGCCGCCAAAGGCCGGCCTGCCAACCACCCGCTGATTGTTCATGTGGCCGACGCCCGCCAGGTCAGCCACTACGCCCACAGTGTGCCGCCCTTTGCCGCACGCCTGATGCAGGCCTGTTGGCCCGGTCCGCTCACCGTCATCTTGCCGCGCCAGGACGGGGTGGCGGCCGCTGCTGCGGGGGGCCAAGACTCGATCGGCCTGCGCTGCCCGGTGCATCCGGTAGCGCTGGCTTTTCTGCGGGCGTGCCTGTCCCTGGGCGTGAGCGGCGTGGCCGGGCCCAGCGCCAACCGCTTTGGCCGCGTCAGCCCCACCACCGCCCAGCATGTGCAGCACGAGTTTGGGGACGACCTGCTGGTACTGGACGGCGGGCCGTGCGAGGTCGGCATCGAGTCCAGCATTGTGGACTGCACCCGGGGCCGGCCGGTGCTGCTCAGGCCCGGGCTGCTGACGCGTGCGCAGCTTTCGGCGGCCTGCGGCGAGCCGGTGCTGGACAAGGACGATCTGTTGTCAGCCGATGCCGCGCCGCGCGCCCCGGGCACGCTGGAGGCCCATTACGCGCCCAACGCCAGGCTGCGGCTGATGGACGCCGGCCCGCTGCAGACCGCGCTCGATCTGCTGGGCCCCGACGCTGCCCATATTGCCGTTTACGCCCGCACCATGGTCAGCATCCGGTCGGCGCAGCTGCTGCATCGCCGCATGCCCGACGATGCCGCCGCCACCGCCCAGCAGCTGTTTGCCGTGCTGCGCGAGTTCGATGCCAGGCACGTCAAGCTGATCTGGGTGGAAAACCCGCCCGCCGGGGCCGAGTGGGACGGCGTGCGCGACCGGCTGGGGCGCGCTGCGGCGAGTTGATGCCGGGCCCGGTGCGCCAAAAAAAAGCAGCCCGCAGGCTGCTTTTCAGGGTCGCCGGGCTGCCTCAGAAGCGGTAGCCCACGGCCACGGCAAACGAGCTGGGGTTGAGCGTGATGTCAATCTTTTGCCCGGTCGACAGGCTGGTGGTGGTTTTCAGGTCGGTGTAGGTGTAGTGGGCGTCGACAAACCAGCGTGCGTTGAGCGCCAGGGTGGCGCCCAGTTGCACGGTGGGCGCCCATTTCGATTCCACCGACAGCAGCGTCGGGTTGGCCGGCGAGCCGCCCGTGATGGCCGACAGCGTGGAGGTGGCGTGCTCGTCGTAGAACTTGACGTAGGTCAGGCCCGCGCCCACATAGGGGCGAAAGGGGTCATTCGGCGCCAGAAAGCGCCACTGCCCCAGCAGGGTGACCGGCAAGGCCTTGGTGTCCCCCAGCTTGCCCACACCGGCAATCGCGCCGTCGCCCGAGATGGCATGCTTGAACGGCAGGCTCAGGGGCAGGTCTACCGACAAGTGGTCGTTGACCATGTAGGTCACGCCCCCCGAAAGGCGGGTGGAACTGTCAATCGACACCTTGGTGCCCGTAAAACTGGGCGCGCTCAGGTCGCCGCTGGTGACGCTGGGCGAGATGTGGGTCACGCCGCCGCGAACCATCCAGCTGCCTGCGCCCTGGGCCTGGGCCAGGCCGGCAGCGGCCAGCAGCGCCGGCAGCAACAACAAATTAAAGGTGTTTTTCATGGGTGGGGCCTTTGCCTCAGGAGGTTGACTTACAACCAGCCGACGCGTGCCAGCTGAACACTGATGGTCTGCGCAATCAGCTTGTGCAGCTCGGGACTGGGGTGAAAGTTGTCAGAAAACGCGTAGCCTTGCCACCAGTTTGGCGAAGTAGAGGGCTCTGTGGCCGGGATATTGGCCGACAGGTAGGTCGGGTTGCACGCCGCTACGGTCTGGGGAAAGTTCAGGCTGGCCTGGCCGGTGTCGGGGTCAACACCGCCGGCGACGATGGGGCAGGCCGGGATGGTGATATTGGTCAGGCCGTACTGCGCAGGCGCCGCAATGATGCGGTTGCCTTCGGTGTAGAAGTCAAAAATTTGTACGTTTGGACTGACCAGGCTTTGCGCCAGGGAGATGTTGAAGGCGTTGATCCAGGCGCGAATGGCACCCTGAACCGCGGCCGCCTGGGCTGCGCCTGTGGCGCCGCCGCCTGCAGCGGCACTCACCCCGCCCAACACGGCCTGAAAGCGCGGCGTGATGGTGAAGTCGACCGAGTTCAGCACCAGCACCTTGGTGACGCCTTTGGACAAGATGTGGGTCTGGACGGCGCTGGCCTGCAATTGCGCCAGGGCCTGGGCATAAGCGCCACCGGCCATCGCCAGGCTGGTAGCCGTGGGCACGCCGATGATGGCCGACACCGTGGCCGGCGGCAGCAGCGTGCTGAGCGCGGCGATGTAGTTGCCCACACCGGCCGGTGTGGTGGCGCCCAGGTAGGCCCCGGTGATGTCGGCCAGGTCGTTGGAGCCGCCGTCAATGATCACCAGATCGGTGGGTTTCAGGGCCGCCGAGCCGATGGCCATCTGGAAGGGGATAGAAAACGGCACCGCGTTGCTGGGAAGCTCGGTGTTGGTCAGGTTGTTGATTCGGCCTTTAGCCACCGCGTAATTGGTGCAGGCGGTGTCGGGAATGAACGTTGTGCCGTTGAAGTTGAAAAACGCGCAGAGCTTGCTAAACCCGAAGCTGGCCGCAATGCGTTCCGGGAAAATCTGGAAGGCCGTGGCCGGTGTGTCACCCTGAATGGTGAGCTTGAAGCCAAAGGCGCCGCTGTCGACAATGCTGTCGCCAAACACCTTGACCGCTGAGACGCTGGTTTTGGGGGCGGTATCGGCACTGCCGCCACCGCCACAACCGGCCAATACCAAGGCGCAGCCGAGTGCTGCCAATTTCCAGAGTTTCATCTTGAGTCCTTAAAAATAGAACGACCGTTCGCTTTACCGTGCTCATGGTAAGGCGAGTTGCAACGCTGTAACAGGGGGTAAATACGGGTTTTCGACCTGCGCGGGCTGCGCCAGGAAATGCGCGCCGCCTAGCGGCCCGGCAGTTGTGGGCCGCCTGGGCCGGACGGGGAGGGGGCTTTGCCATAGACCAGCTTCATGCCCAGAATCGCCAGGGCCAGCGCCAGTGTGATGGCGTTGGCCACCACGATCGGCCAGGCGCCCAGCAGCAGG
>JANNXF010000264.1:0-1885 GCA_031409395.1 Polaromonas sp. | reverse complement strand
GACTGGCTGGAATCTGGGCTCATGGCGACGTGTCCGTAACGGGTGCTGGGGCAGCCAACAGGGGCGGGGCAATTCAGCCGAAGCGTTTTTCAAACGAATAGCTGAACCGGTCGTGATTGTTGACCAGGTAGTCCGCCACGGCCTCGGCATCGTTCAAATCCAGCACCGGGCGCAAGGTTGCCTCGGGCAGCTGGTCGGGCGCATCGGTGGCAATGGCCACAATGAAGTCGTCGTCCATGTAGCGGGCGGGTTTGCCGGCATAGTCGCTTGAAGGCGCACGCCAGACTTCGATTTTCAGCACATCACTGCTCTTGAAGCCTTCGACCAGCACCCAGTCAACCCCGGTGTACAGCTCGGCCAGCAGCTGGTGAACCGTCATCTGCGCAGGTTTTTCAAATTCGCGTATCAGCGACAGGCGATTGGTAGAGGCCACCACCACCTCAAAAGCGCCGGCTTCGCGGTGCCGGTAAGTGTCTTTTCCGGGGTGGTCAATGTCAAAACTGTGGTGCGCGTGCTTGACGACCGACACCCGCAAGCCGCGCCGCTTGAGCGCTGGAATCAGTTTTTCAACCAGCGTTGTTTTGCCCGAGCCAGAGTACCCGGCAAATCCCACCACGTTCATGCATTTTCCTTCAGGAAAAGTATCTTGCTATCAATTAGATAGCTGGTTACGCCCGTCGAACAAGGGCTAGGCAACGAATCGACCCCGCAAGGGGACGTTGTCAGCGATGTAGCGCTTGATCAACGCCACATCGGCAGGCAGCACCACGACACGCTTGGGCAGAGCTTCAATGCCCTCAAACCTGGCGGGGCGGTCAGGTGATTTGCCCAGCGCCTCTTCAATTGTGGCGGCAAACTTGATGGGCAGCGCGGTCTCCAGCACCAGCATGGGTACGCCGGGCTGAAGGTGTTCACGCGCCACTTTCACGCCGTCGGCCGTGTGCGTGTCAATCATGTCGCCAAAGCGGGTGTAGGTGTCCTGAATGGTCGCCAGCCGGTTGGCGTGGGTGCTTTTCCCGCTGGCAAAACCGTAGCGCCGGGCGGCCTCTTCAAAGGCCGGGTCTGCCCCCAGGTCAAAACTGCCGCGCGTGGCCAGTTCGTCATGAAACAGCGCCTTGACTCTGGCGCCGTCGCGGCCCAACAAGTCAAACACAAAACGCTCGAAATTCGACGCCTTGGAAATGTCCATGGACGGGCTCGACGTCTCGTGCGTGTCGGCGCTGCTGCGCACGCGGTAAACGCCGGTGCGAAAAAACTCGTCGAGCACATCGTTTTCGTTGGTGGCCACCACCAATTTATCAATCGGCAAACCCATCATGCGGGTGACGTGACCCGCGCAAACATTGCCGAAGTTGCCGGAGGGCACGGTGAAACTGACCTTCTGGTCGTTGGACGTGGTGGCTTGCAGGTAGCCTGCAAAGTAGTAAACCACTTGCGCCATCAGGCGCGCCCAGTTGATCGAATTGACGGTGCCAATCTTGTACTGGCGCTTGAACGCCAGGTCATTGGACACGGCCTTGACAATGTCCTGGCAGTCGTCAAACACGCCTGTGACGGCGATGTTGTGAATGTTTTCATCCTGCAGGCTGAACATCTGCGCCTGCTGAAACGGGCTCATGCGGCCATCGGGAGAGGTCATGAACACCCGCACGCCTTGTTTGCCGCGCATGGCGTATTCAGCCGCGCTGCCGGTGTCGCCGCTGGTGGCGCCCAGAATATTCAGCTCTTCGCCGCGGCGCGCCAGTTCGTACTCAAACAGGTTGCCCAGCAGTTGCATGGCCATGTCCTTGAACGCCAGCGTCGGGCCGTTGGACAAGGCTTGCAGGTAGAGCCCGCTTTCGAGCGGCCGGAGCGGCACGATGTCTGCCGTGCCGAAAACGGCCTG
>JANNXF010000263.1:0-11343 GCA_031409395.1 Polaromonas sp. | reverse complement strand
ACCTTTCTCAGCCCAGGTGCGGGTCCAGCGGAGTTGCATCACGCGCAGCATGGCCAGCATGACAACGGCCAGTAAGGCAAAGAAGAAAAAGCCCCACATGTAGCTGCCTGCGTATTGTTTGGACAGGCCCATGGCGCTGGGTACCAGGCCGCCGCCCAGGGCGCCAATTTCTCCAATCATGGAACCCGCCACGGCTGTGGCCAGGGGCCAGCGCAGGGGCACGAGCTGAAAAACGGCGCCGTTGCCTGCGCCCAGTGCCGAGAAGCACAGCATCACCAGCAAGGTGGTGGCGGGCAATGATTTCCCGGCGAAGCCGCAGGCAATCAGCGTGGCGGCGATGGTGACCAGCACAATGCTCAGGGTGTTGACGCCGCCCCAGCGGTCGGAAATCCAGCCACCAAAGACGCGCAGGGCGGCGCCCATGAAGGCCGCCAGCATGGTGAGTTGACCGGCTTGCACCTTGCTCACGCCAAACTGGTCGTAATAGTAAGTAGGCAGAAAAGTCGCCAGCCCGATGAAACCGCCAAAGGTCACGGCGTAGATCAGGCTGAAAGCCCAGCCGTCTTTTTCAAACAGGCAGGCAATGTGTTCGCGGAAGGTGGCATGTTTGTCGAGGTCGGGCGGTTCCTTGGCGAAGACGATCATGACAACCATGGGAATGCTGATGGCCGCTGCGGCGATGCCGTACACCGCGACCCAGCCAAAAGCCTGCGCCAGCGGGGGGGCGATCAGCACCGAGACCGCTGTGCCAACATTGCCTGCGCCGACCAGACCCATGGCCAGGCCCTTGTGTTTGGGCGGGAACGAACCGGAACCCAAAGACAGCGCCACGCCAAAACTGGCCCCGGCAATGCCCAGCAGCACACCCATGGCCAGCAGGTCGTTAAAGGTTTTGACAAAGAAGAAACCAAACAGCATGGCCACGGCGATGAGGCCCATTTCCACCAGCGTGGCGTTTTTGCGGCCTATGTACTGTGACAGCAGGCCCAGCGGAAAGCGCATCAGCGCTCCGGCGATGATGGGAATCGACAGCATCAGCCCTTTTTGCGCCGGGCTCAGATTGAAGGTTTCTGAAATAAAGGGCGCCATGGCCCCGTTCAGCACCCAGATGCAGCATGAAAACGAAAAGTACAAAAATGCGGCGAAGAGGGTGGGGGAATGCCCTGATTTGAGGAATGTTTTAAAAGTGCTCACTGGGATGGTGCTTGGGTAAGGGTTGAACTGGCGCTAGGCGCCGCGCTTTGCACCATTTAAGCAAGAATTACGCCAGAAAACCCTGTCTGTGCACCAAGTTCGTTCGGTGCGCTCACCCCCAGGCCAGCCCCGTAGCCTGCAGGCGGGTGAGCGCACCCGGCCCGCCTGCGCTTTCGGGCGTCCAGCCTGCCTTCGTTGGGGGCGCTGCTTTAGCCGTGCCCAAAGCTTGCGAGGCTTACCGGGCTACATCGTCCGCACCGTGACCGCCCCGCACATGGCCAGGCGCGTCGTCGGCACCCCGACCCTGGCGGGCGTCGCCTACCGCGTCGTCCGCGCCCCGGCCCTGGCGGGCATGGCCTGCGGCGTCGTCTGCCCCGCGTCCGTGAGCGGCGCTGCCGCTGCGGCCACTGTTGGCGTTGCTACCGGAGTTGCTGCTGCCGGAATTACCGCTGCCACCACCGCCACTTCCACTTCCACTTCCACTTCCACTTCCACTTCCACTTCCACTTCCACTTCCACCACCACTTCCACCACCACTTCCACCACCGCCGCTGCCGCCATGGGCCATCGCAGCGGGAACCACCAGGCCGACCGTGACCACCGTGGCAAGCGCCATGGCTATTTTCCTGAGATTGAACATGATCGTTACTCCATTGAACGGTTAAAAAAAGCCTGCAACAGGGAGACCTCAAGCCCAGCGGTCGCTGGCAAACGCAGTCTGAACCGCTTGATTTGCGTGCGCCGCTTGTCTGCCCGTCTCCCTCATACGTGGAAATATTTCCCACGTACGTTGCTACGATATGTGGGAATAAATCCCGCGTCAACACTTTTCGTGTAACTTTTTCCCACGCCGTGTGCTACATTGACTTGTCACACATTCTTTGTCGCACATGCCTACCCTCCAGACCCCCAGCACCGCGCCTTCGCCCGTTTTTGTCGTGGCGCTGCGCCGCGTCTTGCGCCCGCTGGTCAAGCTGATGCTGGCGCGCGGGGTGACCTACCCGTATGTGGCTGATCTGCTGAAAGCGCTGTTTGTCGAGGTGGCCGACACGGATTTCCGCATAGACCGCAAACCCCCCACCGACAGCCGCGTCAGCCTGGTGTCGGGCGTTCACCGCAAGGAGGTCAGCCGCTTGCGGCAGGAAATGGCGTCTGATGTCGAAATCGTGCCCTCGGTGGTGTCGCTGGGCGCGCAACTGGTGGCGGTATGGGTGGGCACGCCGCAGTATCTGGATGACAACAACCAGCCCCTGGCGCTGGCCCGCTTTGCCAGCGACGGCGGTGCCCTGTCTTTTGAGGCGCTGGTGGCCAGCATCAACAGCGACATCCGTTCGCGGGTGGTGCTTGACGAGTGGTTGCGCCTGGGGCTGGTGCGCTACGACGAGCAGCGCCGCGTCTGCCTCAATGTTCAGGCCTTTATCCCTGCCGAAGGCTTCGACGAAAAAGCATTTTATTTTGGCCACAACCTGCATGACCACGCGGCGGCGGCGGCGCACAACCTGATGGGGGCCGGCCCGCCGTTTTTTGAGCGCAGCGTTTACTACGATGCACTTAGCGAAAGCTCTGTCGCGGCCCTCGCAACGCTGTCGGCGCAGGTCGGCATGAAGGCCCTGCTTGAGCTGAACAAAAGCGCCATTGCCTGCGAAAAAACCGACGCTGCCGACACCACACCCCGGCAACGCATGACCTTTGGCGTTTACTTTTACGCCGAAGCGCTACAGGCCCCTGCGCCCGCCGGGCCTGCCGCACCGGCCCATGGCGGCTAGCGGCGTACAAGCAGAGAAAGTGAAGACCTCCATGACTGCCAGCACCTGCACCCTGACCTGCCGCCGCTTGAAACCGGTGGCAATGTGCCTGCTGGCGGTGCTTCTGGTCTGCCAGCCGGTGCATGCCCAAAATCAGTGTGACAACGCGGCTTCGCGGGTCAACCCGGCCACGGTGGAGCCCGGTATAGGCGGCACAGGCTCCCCCGTGCTCAGTGCGCTCCGGAGCTGGTGGAAGGCGCTGACCGATCGCAGCGAAGCGACGGGTGGGGCGGGCGCCGCAGGGCAGGGCGCAGTCGCGGTGCGGCCGGGAATCGGGGGCACCGGTATCCGCCATGGCAGCAGCGGCGGCAGCGGCGGTATAGGCGGCACCGGCATCGTGGGTGTCATCACCGGCTTTGCCAGCATCTGTGTGAATGGCGTGGAAGTGCATTACGACACCGCCACGCCGGTATGGGCCAATGGCCGTGCCGCCATGGCGCGCGAACTGGCTGTTGGGCAGGTGGTTGCCGTGTATGCGTCGGGCACCGGGGCCCATGTGGCGGCCCGACAGATTGCCGTGCTGCATGCCGTGGTGGGCCCGGTGGGCCGGGTGGATGCCAGCACCGGCCAGCTGGAATTGCTGGGCCAGACCGTGTGGGCCGACGAGCCGGGTGAGCTGGCCAACCTGAAAACTGGTGATTGGGCGCAGGTCAGTGGCTACCGCCTGGCGTCGGGCGAGGTGCAGGCGTCGCGGGTTGAATCGCTCGCACCGCAGGCGCAGGCGGAGATCACCGGGCACATCGCCCAGCCCGATGCTGCCGGGTTTTTTCTGCACGGCACGCGGGTCAGCCTGGACACCCTGAACCGGCCAGCCGCTGCGGTAGCCGGGGCCGAAGTGACCGTGCGAGGGCGCTGGGACGGCCTGATGCTGCATGCGCAGTCCATGGACGTGGAACCGACGCGCCAGAGTCTGGGCCGCGTGGAAACGGTTGTCCTCGAAGGCTATGTGCACAGCGTGCGCGGGCACGAACTCGGTTTGAGCCACAGCACGGTGACGCTCGATGCCAACGTGCAGATCAGTGGCGGTAGCCTGTCCAGCCTGTCGGTCGATCAGCGGGTGCAGCTGATGGGGCGGGTGGGGCCTGACCAGCGCATCACGGTCGATCGGCTGGATGTGCGGGGCGACGCGTCGGGCAGTGGCGGTGGGCGAACAGGCCGCAGCGGTAAAAGTGGCAGCAGCGGCAGCAGCAGCATCGGCAGCAGTGGCAGTAACAGTGGAAAAGGCAGCTCCGGGGGGGCGGACAATTCGGGAAGCTCTGGCGGCTCTTCGGGCGGCAGTGGCAGCAGCGGGGGAAGTGGTGGCAGTGGTGGCAGTGGTGGCGGCAAGAAATAAGCGGCTGCCCAATGGCCACCGGGTTGGGCGCCCGGCTAGCCCCCGGCTATCGGTCAGGCGGTCAGTTTTTCCACATGCGCCTGGCGGGTGTAGAGAAAATCAATCACGGCTTTGCGGTAGCTCAGGTATTGCGTGCTTTCGGCCAGCGCCACCCGGTTGCGCGGCCGTGGCAGGTCTACGCTGAGCACTTCGCCAATCGTGGCAGATGGCCCGTTGGTCATCATCACGATCTTGTCGCTCAGCAACACGGCTTCATCGACATCGTGCGTCACCATGACCACCGTACTCTGGGTGTTCGCCACGATCTGCAGCAACTCGTCCTGCAGCTTGGCACGGGTCAGGGCGTCAAGCGCGCCAAAGGGCTCGTCAAGCAGCAAGACCTTGGGTTCCATGGAGAGCGCGCGGGCAATGCCGACGCGCTGTTTCATGCCCCCCGAAATTTCTCCCGGGCGCTTTTGCGCGGCGGGTGTCAAGCCAACCATGGCCAGCGCTGCATCGGTGCGGGCCCGCAACTGTGCCTTGTTTTCAGTGCCTGAAAAAACGCGCTCAACGGCCAGGTAGACGTTTTCAAAGCAGGTCAGCCATGGCAGCAGGGAATGGTTCTGGAACACCACGGCGCGCTCGGGGCCGGGCCCGGCGATTTCGCGGTTGGCGCACAGCAAGCTGCCTTGCGTGGGAACGGTCAGGCCGGCAATCAGGTTGAGCAGGGTGGACTTGCCGCAGCCCGAGTGCCCGATCAGGGCCACGAACTCGCCTTTGGCGACCGTGAGATTGACATTCTGCAGTGCGCAGAATGGGCCTTTTTTGGTCTTGAAGGTCTGTTCAACGCCCTGGATTTCGATGTACTTGGTGGTCAATGAGGTCATGGTGTGTTCCTGGTGTTTCGGATTCGGGAGCGGGTTCGGACTACCGGACGCAGAGGTCGCAAAGTTTTCGCAGAGATCGCAAAAGTAGAAAATTCATTTTTTATTTTTTGCGCTCTCTGCGTAACTTTTGTCTTCCTTCTGCGTCCGGTAGTCCGCATCAGTCAGCTTTTAATTCTTGACTTCTTCAAACGTGAAGGCCGTGGCCAGTTTGATGAGCAGGTATTCCAGCAACAGGCCCACAATGCCGATGACAAAAATCGCAATGATGATGTTTTTGACGTTCAGGTTGTTCCACTCGTCCCAGACCCAGAAACCGATGCCAACACCGCCGGTCAGCATCTCGGCCGCCACGATCACCAGCCAGGCCGTGCCGACGGCCAGGCGCACGCCGGTCAGCATGTAGGGCAGCACGGCGGGGAAGAGGATACGGGTCACGATCTTCCATTCACTGAGGTTCAGTACACGCGCCACGTTCATGTAGTCCTGTGGCACGCGCTGCACGCCCACTGCGGTGTTGATGATCATGGGCCAGATCGAGCAGATGAAAATCGTCCAGATGGCGGCGGGATTGGCGCCCTTGAAGACCAGCAGCCCGATCGGCAGCCAGGCCAGTGGCGATACCGGCCTGAGCAGGCTGATCAGCGGATTGAACATGCGGCTCAGAAAATTGAAGCGGCCAATCATGAAGCCGACCGGAATGCCGACCACTGCCGCCAGGCCAAAGCCCATGGCGACGCGCTTGAGCGAACTCAGGACATTCCAGCCAATGCCCTGGTCGTTCGGCCCCTTGCTGTAAAACGGGTCGCTGAAAATCTGCACGGCCTGCACAAACGTGTCTTTGGGCGAGGGGATGCTGGCCCCCGTGCCCATGGACACCAGCTCCCACACCAGCGCCAGCAGGCCCAGGCCCAGCAGCGGCGGCAACACGGCCAGCCATAAAAACGACGCGTCCCAGCGCGCCCTGGCGGGCGCCAGGGCTGGTGAGGCCGCCGCCGTCAGGGCCGGTTCCTTTAAGCCATTAAGGGCTGAAGCCCCGGTTTCATGGGTGCAATCAGCTATTAAATTCGTAGCGGATGCAGGCCTGCTGCGAACCGCAGAAGGGGCGCTGTCGGTGCTTGCAGAAGCATCCAGCGGAGTGTGAAAGACGGCACTGACCATGGCGTGACCTTTTTTCTCTTGAGGTGAACGATGTGACGGGGGTGATGGCAAGCCGGCTCAGGCGTTGATCTTGAAGCTGTCGGCGTACTTTTTGGGGTCTTTGCCGTCCCATACGGTGCCATCCATCAGCTTGCTGGTGCGCATGGCGTCTTTGGGCACATTCACCTTGGCCGCGGTGGCCGCCTGCTTGTAGATGTCAATCTGGTTGATCTGTTTGGCAACCGTCAGGTAGTCAGGGTGCTCCTTGACCAGGTCCCAACGCTTGTGTTGCGTCATGAACCACATGCCGTCAGACAGGTAGGGGAAGTTGACCGCGCCGTCGTTGAAGAACTTCATGTAGTTCGGGTCGTCCCAGGTCTTGCCCATGCCGTTCTGGTAGCGGCCCAGAATGCGCTGGTTGATGGCGTCCACGCTGGTGTTGACAAAGCTCTTGTCGGCGATGGTTTCAGCCATCTTCTGCTTGTTGGTCAGGCTGGCGTCAATCCATTTGCCGGCCTCCAGAATGGCGGCTGTGACGGCGCGCGCGGTGTTCGGGTATTTTTTGGTGAACTCGGCCGTGGTGCCCAGCACTTTTTCGGGGTGGTCTTTCCAGATGTCCTGCGTGGTCGCTGCGGTGACGCCGATGCCGTCAATGATGGCGCGGTGGTTCCAGGGCTCGCCGACGCAAAAGCCGTCCATGTTGCCGACGCGCATATTGGCCACCATCTGGGGCGGCGGCACGGTAATGACTTTGGCGTCCTTCATGGGGTTGATGCCGTTGGCGGCCATCCAGTAGTAGAGCCACATGGCGTGCGTGCCGGTGGGAAAGGTCTGCGCAAAGGTGTATTCGCGCTTTTCCAATGCCATCAGTTTGGCCAGGCCCGCACCGTCAACGGCCCCCTTGTCGGCAATCTTCTTGGACAGCGTGATGGCCTGTCCGTTGTTGTTCAGGTTCATCAGCACGGCCATGTCTTTGCGGGGGCCTGAGGTGCCCATGTGCACGCCGTAGACCAGGCCGTACAGCACGTGGGCAAAGTCCAGCTCGCCATTGACCAGCTTGTCGCGCACACCGGCCCAGCTGGCTTCCTTGGTCGGGATGATGGTCACGCCGTATTTCTTGTCGATGCCCAGCACAGACGCCATGACCACCGAAGCGCAGTCGGTCAGCGGAATGAAGCCAATCCGGACTTCTTTTTTCTCGGGGGCGTCCGAACCCTGGGCATACACGGCAGCCCGCAACGCGGGGTTGATGCCCACCGCGCCGACAGCGGCGGCTTGCAGGACGGTGCGGCGGGTCAGGGAAGATTTCAGCAGATCAGTCATGTCGGGCAGCTCCATGCAGTGATAAAAACAAAACGCAAAAACAAAAAAGGCGCTCGACCCGGGCCGCCACATGCTGTGACTGCTGGGTACGAACGCCTTTGTTCCTTGGGGTATTTCGCTTCGCCGTTGAAGTGAAAGACCCGGTACAGGGCTTATTGCAAAAGCTGTGCCAATCTGGGTTCGGGCCTCGATACAGCCAGAAAGTTTTGATAAAAACGATGTTTCGCCCAATAAACACGGGCGCAAGCAGCTATGTTATTGATAGCGATTGAATGGCCGGGCAGGGCATGCACTGAAATTGTGCGTTGCACCATTTGGGGTTGGTGTGCGTTTTCAGGCGCTCAGCCCAGCAGGTCGGCGGCATCCAGCATGCGCTGCGCCAGCTCGCCCAGGCGCAGGCCTTTGTCCATGGCGGCCTTGCGCAGTTTTTCATAGGCGATCTGCTCTGACAGCCCCTGACGCTGCATCAGCAGGCCCTTGGCCCGGTCTATGACCTTGCGGTCATGCAGCTCTGTTTTTGCGTTGGCCAGTTCGCGTCGCAAGCCCTGTTCGTGCTCGAAGCGGGCCATTGCCACGTCAAGAATCGGGCGTATGCGGTCGGGCGACAGGCCGGCCACCACATAGGCCGACACGCCCGCCGCCACAGCGTCCCTGACGTGGCTGGTGTCGTTGTCGTTGGTAAACAGCACAATCGGGCGGCGCGCATCGCGTGTCGCCATCACCACATGTTCGAGCGAGTCCCTGGCCTCGCTTTCAGCGTCCACAATGATCATGTCGGGCTGCAACTGCGCCAGGCGCTCGTCCAGAAACGTGTCTGCGGGCAGCACCGCCACAATGTTGTAGCCGTTTTCAAGCAGGCCAATGCGCAGCTGGCGCGACCTTTCGGCGAGCTCTCGGGCTTGGACGTCGTCTGCATCGGATTCCACCAGATCCGGGGCGATGACGACAAGGCGCAGTGACTGTGACGGGGTCATGGGTTTGACATTGCAAGATTCGAGCCAGTGAAGGCCTCGCACGGTTAGCCTCGCACGGTCAGCATTTCACGCTGCCAGGCCTGTACAAAGGCGCCCTGTGCCGTTCGGCGGGCCGTGTGAACTTGTATCCCTACGCCGATGTCATAAACAAGGTCAGCTTCTCGCCGTCAATGGCCTGTCCGGTACACTGCGCCGCTGTTGAAATTCCCGTTGAAGCCGTCTTTATGAACTACGCCCTGGTTGTTGTTGTTTGCCTGTCACTGGTGGGCTGTGGTGGGGGCGGGAGCAGTTCTGCACCCGCGCCGGCTGCGGTGACGGTGGTGGGCAGTCTCAGCCCCGATTGCAGCGGCACCAGTTGTGGCGCGCTTAACGCCACGATGTACAGCGGAAGCGGTATCGGGGTCTGGCGCTACAACAACACGTCAGGCTTCACGGCCAGCGTCAATGTCGACATTGGCGGCGTGCTGGCCGGACACGCCGCCACGCTGATTTTTTCAAACGGTTCAGCCACCTTGGCCAGCGCGCCGTCCAAAGGCACGCTGGCTTCGCCCGTAACACTTTCACCAGGGGCTCCTGATGGGGGCATCGTGGCGCGACAGTCTGCCGCCAGGTTTGACCAGAATCAGGGTGGCGACGATGCCCATGCCTGGATGGTGGAGAAAAACCATGCCCTTGCGTCACGTTTGCGCCCGGGCCCTTCTGTGCGGCGCGCAGCGGGTGAACAGGCAGCGGCCAGCCTGACGGTTGCCCGCCCCATTTTGTTTTCACCTGCCGTCGGTGCGACCCGGAGCTGGATAGACAATTTCCCGCAGACGCCGGTTTCTTACGCCACCACCGCACAGTTTGTCTGCCCCTTGCCGGGTGGTCGCAATGTGGTGTGGTGGGTGGACCCGAGCATCGTCTCGTCTGGCAAATTTACGCCGGTGGAATGGTCTGCAGCGCTGGCCGCCATGCAGACCTCGTACTGCGCCACCAATGGTGGCATGGACCGTATTAAAACCCTGCTGGGCGATGTGTGGGGTCCGGCGGCCGCGGCGTTTTCCGAGTTGATCAGCGACAGCCCCACCGTGCTGCAGGACATCAACGTTGTGTTGCTCAATGTGCCGGCGGGCACGGGCTGGGCCGGCTACTTTTATGGGGGCAACAATTTCCTGAAAAGCTCGGACGTTAATTCAAATGAAGCGCTGGCGTTTTTCATCAACGCCGACCAGGTCAGGAGCGACCTGAATTTTGCGACCTCCACCCTGCTGCACGAGTCAACGCACATGGTCAACTTTTACCAGCGTGCCGTCGCCAGAGGTTTTCAGCACGACACCTGGCTTGAAGAAACGTCGGCGATCATGACGGAAGACATTGTGGCGCCCGTGGTGATTGGCGGCTACAACAAGGTCACTGGCTACCGCCTGCCGATTTACCTTGGCACCGGGGGCAATGTCAGCTACATCAATTGGCCGAACCTGGTGGATTCGTCGCCCAATTACGCGCTGGCAGGCGGGTTTGGCGCCTTTCTGAACCGGCGCTACGGTTTGGCGATTTACCAGCAATTGCCGGGCTGCAATGACGGCTCTTCGATTGTGGGCGCCGCGCCGGTGCAGACCAGCTATGCCTGCCTGGACGGCCTCATCAAGGCCAACGGCGGCAGCGGTTTCAGTGATGAATTTGCGCGCTTTGGCGCCACCGTTTTCGCGCAACTTCCGGCTGTGGGTGTGCCGGCAGGCTATGGCTACCCTGCCAGAACCACTGGTGCTTACACCCTGCAAGCCAAAGACCTGACTGGGGTAAGCCTGGGTGCTGCGGCACCGCTGGTTTCGGGTTACCGGGCAAGTTCGCAAACCTACCAGCGCGATGTTGTCGCCGCTGGCAAGACGCGCTATGTCCGAAACGGCGTTGTGGTGCCCGCCAACACCACGCTGACGGTGGTCATCAAATGACCCTGCAAATAAAATCTTGGGGGGGCACTGGTTTGCGGTGCTGGGTGGTGGTTGCCGCCTGGCTGGTGCTGGGGGGGTGTGCCAACAGCGCAGGCCAATCGCCAGGCAACCCGGCGGAGGTCAGTGTGTCCGGACATCTGACGCGCAAAGGGTCAGCGCCCGGAGACTGGTGGGCCGTGACCGACGACCGTGGCCAGGTCTGGAAGCTCGTGTCGCCCACGCCGCTGCAACTGGCTGCCTTTGAAAAAGCGCAAAACCACCGGGTCAGGGTGGACGGGCACCGGCAGGCGAAGTACCTGAGCCTTGAGCAAATACAGCCGGTGCGCGTCATGGCCTTGCCTTGAGCCAGCACGGGTGACCCGGATCGGCAGCAGCGGAATCAGCCGCCGCAGGCGCCAGGCTCCGGCTTCAACCGTACACTTGAGCCATGCTTTTACTGGGAATTGAATCGAGTTGTGACGAAACGGGTGTGGCGCTGGTCGATGCCAGCGGCAGCAAAGTGCCACGCCTTTTGGCGCATGCCTTGTACAGCCAGATCGACATGCACCAGGCCTTTGGTGGCGTGGTGCCCGAGCTGGCCAGCCGTGACCATATCCGGCGTGTCTTGCCCTTGACGCAAGAGGTCATGAAAGAGGCGGGTCGCTCTTTGTCTCAGGTCGATGTGGTGGCCTACACGCGCGGGCCGGGGCTGGCAGGGGCGCTGCTGGTGGGCGCGGGCGTGGCGTGTTCGCTGGCGGCGGCACTGGGTAAACCGGCCATGGGTGTGCACCACCTGGAGGG
>JANNXF010000262.1:0-7452 GCA_031409395.1 Polaromonas sp. | reverse complement strand
GTTCGTACCGCGCTCACCTGCGCCACACGTTTTGGTATTTGCGCCAAGTGCTACGGCCGCGATTTGGGCCGTGGCGGCCTGATCAACGTGGGTGAAGCCATCGGTGTGATTGCAGCGCAGTCCATCGGTGAGCCAGGTACGCAGTTGACGATGCGCACCTTCCACATCGGCGGTGCAGCCTCACGTGCGGCAGTGGCCTCCAGTGTGGATGCGAAGTCCGACGGCTTGATTGGTTTCAACGCCACCATGCGTTATGTGACCAATGGCAAGGGCGAGTTGGTGGTGATTTCTCGCTCCGGCGAGATCGTCATCTCCGACCAACACGGCCGCGAGCGCGAGCGCCACAAAGTGCCCTACGGTGCGTTGTTGTCGATCAAAGCCGACCAACAAGTCAAGGCCGGTACCGTGCTGGCCAACTGGGATCCATTGACCCGCCCCGTCATCACCGAATTCGCAGGCAAAGCGAAGTTCGAGAACGTGGAAGAAGGCGTGACCGTGGCCAAGCAGCTCGACGAAGTGACGGGCCTGTCCACCCTGGTGGTGATTGATCCGAAACGCCGTGGTGCGATCAAGGTGATTCGCCCTCAAGTCAAGCTTTTGGATGCCGCTGGCAACGAGGTGAAGATTCCGGGCACCGACCACTCGGTGACCATCGCCTTCCAGGTGGGCTCACTGGTGCAAATCCGCGACGGCCAAGACCTGTCGCCCGGCGAGGTGCTGGCGCGTATTCCGGTCGAAGGCCAGAAGACCCGAGACATCACCGGCGGTCTGCCGCGTGTGGCCGAACTCTTTGAAGCCCGCACCCCGAAAGACAAAGGCACCTTGGCCGAGATGACCGGTACGGTGTCCTTCGGCAAAGAAACCAAAGGCAAGGTTCGTTTGCAAATCACCGATCCTGAAGGTGGCGTGTCTGAGGAACTCGTGCCCAAGGAAAAGAACATCCTGGTGCACGAAGGCCAGGTGGTCAACAAGGGCGAATCGATTGTGGACGGCCCGGCCGACCCGCAAGACATTCTGCGTTTGTTGGGCATTGAAGAGCTGGCGCGTTACATCGTGGACGAAGTTCAAGACGTGTACCGTTTGCAGGGCGTGAAGATCAACGACAAGCACATTGAAGTGATTGTTCGCCAGATGCTGCGCCGTGTGGTGGTCGACAACGTGGGTGATTCGGGTTACATCGCCGGTGAGCAGGTCGAGCGTTCCGCCATGCTGGATGCCAACGACGTGTTGCGCACAGCAGGCAAGATCCCGGCCACCTTCAGCAACCTGTTGCTCGGTATCACCAAGGCGTCGCTGTCGACCGACTCGTTCATCTCTGCGGCTTCCTTCCAGGAAACCACCCGCGTGCTCACCGAGGCTGCCATCATGGGCAAGCGCGACGAGTTGCGTGGCTTGAAAGAAAACGTGATCGTGGGCCGTTTGATCCCTGCCGGTACCGGCATGGCCTACCACGAGGCACGCAAAGCCAAGGACCAGATGGACGACGCCGAGCGCCGCGCCATCGCCGAGGCCGAAGCCGCCGAACTGGAAGCCGTGCCTGCCGGTGGCGAGGGTGAAAGCCCGGCCACCGAGTAATTGCGCTGCACGCTGCGCTGACCCGAGATTTTTGGGTCAGGCAAGCCCCACACCTTTGTTGAAAGGGTGTGGGGCTTTTTTTATAAGCGTTTTCGGGCTTTTGCCCAATCAACACGGGCGCAGACAGCTATTGAAATAATAGCAAATGAGAGTGCTTTGAGGGCTCTGGCGTGCCCGATCTTTGCGCGCCGGGAGCGTCGTCCGAGGACCCTCGCGTTGCATCGGTCGTACTGCGCGCCGCGCTGTGGTGACGCGGTGTTGCAGGGGGCTTCAAAAAGCAGTTAATCTTGCAGCAGCGATGCCATCCTCATTTTTTTGGGGCAAGGGGTGGCAGCCCATGGGCCGCGCCACGTTCCGGCTTCATCACCCAGGTTTCAAGGAGAAGCGCATGTCACCGAACACCCTGATCTTTCTGGCGCTGATGGCCTTGCTGGTTTTTTGGGCCGTGGGCGCCTACAACCGCCTGGTGCGCCTTAAAAACACCATTGGCAACGCCTTTGGCCAGATCGACGTTCAGCTCAAGCGCCGCCATGACCTGGTTCTCCAGCTGGTCGAGAGCGCCAGAAAGTACCTGCAGCATGAGCCGAGCAGGCTCGAGGCGGTGGTGGCCGCGCGCAACCAGGCGCGCACCGCCAGCGATGCGGTGCGAATCCGCCCCGCCAGTGCCGACGCCGTGCTGGCGCTGGCTGCTGCCGAGCAGGCCCTCAGTGGCAGCCTGAGCCAGCTGTTTGCGGGGGCTGAAGCCTGCCCCGAACTCAAGGCCGACCCGACCATCGCCCAGCTCAGCGAAGAACTCACCAGTACCGAAAACACGGTGGGTTTTGCCCGCCAGGCTTACAACGATGCGGTGCTGGACTACAACAACGCGCAGGGGCAGTTCCCGGCCCTGCTGATAGCGCGCCTGTTCGGCTTTGCGCCGTCTGCCATGTTGCGCGGCACTGACAAAGCGGCCGAACGCGAGGCCGTCCGGATTCAGATGTAAGTACACGCTCTCTCGTTGTCCGCCACAAAAAAAGAGTTTTTGACCGACAGCAAGAGGGCCATCCGCCCAAACGGCGCGATGCCTTCATTTAAATTCAATGACAGGCCCCTTGCCGCAAACTGCTTTGTGCCTGGGCGATGGCTGGTCTAATACGGGCAACACCGTTTGCCAGTGAACGGCCTGATGACTTGACCGATGGCGTTAACCCGCCAGACCCCCGCCTACCATGCAAGACCATTCGATGCCCGTTTCTCCCGCCCAGGTACCCTTGTGGCGCCAGTTGCAGGGGGCCGCGTCCCTGCTCATGGCGGTCCGCGATGGGCAGTCAATGACCGCTGCGCTGGAAGACGTTGACAGCGCGCTGCGCCCTGGTGTGCAGGCGCTGGGCTTTCATGTGCTGCGCTGGCTGGGCCGCGCCGAGGCCCTGCGCCAGCAACTGGCCAAGCGACCGCCGCCGCCCGAAGCGGATGCGCTGCTCTGCGTGGTGCTGGCGCTGACCTGGCCAGAAGAGGGCGCGCTCTACACCGCGCATACGCTGGTCGACCAGGCGGTAGAAGCGGCCAAGCGCAGCGAAGCCACCCACCACCAGGCCAGCTTTATCAATGGCTGCCTGCGGCGCTATCTGCGTGAGCGCGATGCGCTGGTGGCGGTGGCCAACCGGCATCCGCAAGCGGTGTGGAACCACCCGCAGTGGTGGATAGACCGGGTGCGCAACGACCACCCCGGGCAGTGGCAAGCGATTTTGCAGGCCAACAACAGCCATGCGCCGTTGATCCTGCGGGTCAATGAGCGAAAAACGACTCAAGCCCAATATATACGGGCGCTGGCAGCTATTGATATAGGAGCAACTCCAGTCGGTCGCTACGGCGTTATTTTGGCGCAGGCCCGTGCAGTGACGGCCTTGCCAGGCTTTGCCGACGGCCATTTTTCGGTGCAGGACGCGGCCGCCCAGCTGGCTGCGCCCCTGTTGCTCGATGGGTTGCTGCCCCAGGGCCGTCCCAGAATCCTGGACGCCTGCGCCGCACCCGGCGGCAAAACCGCGCACCTGCTGGAGCTTGCCGACTGTGAGGTCACCGCGCTCGACATTGACGCCCGCCGTTGCGAGCGGATCGGCCAGACCCTGGCGCGCCTCGGTTTGCACGCCGACATCGTGGTGGCCGACGCGGGCCAGCCCGATGCCTGGTGGGACGGCCAGTTGTATGACGGTATCCTGCTTGACGCACCGTGTACCGCGTCGGGTATTGTGCGGCGCCACCCTGACGTGCGCTGGCTGCGCCGGCCCACCGACATCGCCCAGCTGGCCGCCATACAGGCGCAGCTGCTCAGGGCGCTGTGGCCGCTGGTCAAACCCGGCGGGCGTCTGCTGTACTGCACCTGCTCGGTTTTCAGGGCGGAAGGTGACAAGCAGATACAAACGTTTGTTGCGCACCACACTGACGCCCTATTAATGCCATCGCCGGGGCACTTGCTGCCCCAAAGTGGCGTTGAAGCCACAGTCTTCCCGGACAATTTGATGCGTGAGCACGACGGTTTTTTTTACGCCCTCCTTGAAAAACGCAGCACTTAACCTTGTCTTAAGCGTTGTGGGGCGCGCCCTGCGCCGCCCGTTCAGCCGCCTTGCCAACGGGGCCCGGCGCGGCCTGCTGGGCCTGGCCTGCTGCGCGCTGCTGGCCGCCGGCACCAGCGCCGCCGCCGCCGAGATCACCCAGCTGCGCGTGGAACGCGCCGACGACGGTGTTTACCTGTCGGCGCAAGTGCAGTTTGACCTGCCACTGGTGGTAGAGGACGCCCTGCTCAAGGGCATTCCGATGTTTTTTGTGATTGAGGCCGACATCTACCGTGACCGCTGGTACTGGACCGACCCGCGCGTGGCCAGCGCCGCCCGCACCCTGCGCCTGGCCTACCAGCCGCTAACCCGCCGTTGGCGCGTCAACATCGCCGCCGGAGTGATCAGCAACTCGGCCGGCCTGCGCGCCACACTGAACCAAAACTACGAGACGCTGTCCGAAGCCCTGTCCGCCATCCAGCGCGTGGCCCGCTGGCGGATTGCCGAGGCCTCCGAGGTCGACCCCGAGGCCAGCCACAAACTCGATTTCAATTTCCGTCTTGATTTGTCGCAGCTGCCGCGCCCTTTCCAGATCGGGGTCGTCGGGCAGCGTGAGTGGAGCATTTCAGCCCAGGTCAACGAACGGCTCAAACTGGAGCGACCCGCCGCCGCTTCTGAAGGCGCCAAGTGAGCCCGGCCAGCCAGCCCGGTCCGGCTCGCCCGGACAACGCCCCGATCAGGATCACCAAAGTCAGAAGCAGCAACGCGTTTCGCTGGACTGTCGGCGTCGGCGTGGGGGCCATGGCCGCGCTCGGGCTGGTGCTGATGTTTTTGCTGACGCAGGCAACCGGCAACCGCGATCTGTACGAACGCAACTACGCCCTGCTGTTTGTGCTCAATGTGGCGGTGGCGGTGCTGTTGCTGCTGGTGATCGGCTGGATCGTGCTGCGCCTGGCCATGCGTCTGCGCCGGGGCCGCTTTGGCAGCCGGCTGCTGGTCAAGCTGGCAGCCATATTTGCACTGGTGGGCTTGCTGCCCGGCCTGATGATTTACGTGGTGTCCTACCAGTTTGTCTCGCGCTCGATTGAAAGCTGGTTCGACGTGGAAGTCGAAGGCGCGCTGGCCGCCGGGCTGAACCTCGGCCGCGCCACGCTCGACAACGTGGTGGCTGACGTCGCCAACAAAACCCGGCAGGCGGCCGCGCAGCTCTCGGACACACCAGACGCCATGGCCGGCCTGGCGCTTGAGCGCCTGCGCGACCAGCTGTCAGCCAGCGATGTGGTGCTCTGGAGCGCCTCCGGCCAGGTGATTGCCAGTGCCGGCGAGTCGCGGTTCATGCTCACGCCCGAGCGCCCTTCAGCGCAGCAGTTTCGCAATGCGCGCAGCCAGCGCGTGGTCACGCAAATTGAAGGCTTTGATGAGGTCATTCCCGGCGCCAACAGCGAGTCGGCAGGCCATGGCGGCAGCGCTGCTGCGGGCACCGGGGCCGGTGGTGGCGCCGGGGCCAATGCGCCCAACCCCACGCCGCGCGTCAAGGCCCTGGCGGTGGTCAACAACCCCAATGTGAATGTGCTCGGAACCTTGCGGTTTCTGCAGGTCACCGAGGTGCTCCCCGCCAGCCTGGTGGCCAACGCCCTTGCCGTGCAAGAGGCGAACCGCCAATACCAGGAGCGCGCGCTGGCGCGCGGGGGCTTGCGCAAAATGTACATCGGCACCCTGACCCTCAGCCTGTTTCTGGCGGTGTTTGGCGCCGTGCTGCTGGCTGTGGTGCTGGGCAACCAGCTGGCCAAGCCGCTGCTGGTGCTGGCCGAAGGCGTCAGGCAGGTGGCCCAGGGCGACCTGACGCCCAAGGCGGCCTTGCAGGGCAAAGACGAACTCGGCGGCCTCACGCGATCGTTTGCCGACATGACGCAGCAGCTGGCCGATGCCCGTTCGGCGGTGCAGCAAAGCATGAGCCAGGTTGACGGCGCACGCGCCAATCTGCAGACCATTCTGGATAACCTGACCGCCGGTGTGATCGTGCTCGATGTGCGGGGCCGCATCCAGTCCAGCAACCCCGGCGCCACACGCATCCTGCGCGCGCCGCTGGCGGCCCACCACGGCGAGTCACTCGGCGACGTGCCCGGCCTGGAGGTGTTTGCCAAAGGCGTGCTGGCCCAGTTTGCCGACGTGCTGAGCGAAAACGCCCCCCACGAGATGGAGCACTGGCAGCAGTCGTTTGAACTCAACGCCGCCCTGCCGGGCGCGCCCGACAACGCCATCATGCTGATTGCACGCGGTGCCAAAATGCCCGGCACCGAAGAGTTCTTGCTGGTGTTTGACGACATCTCCGAAATGGTCTCGGCCCAGCGCGCCCAGGCCTGGGGCGAAGTGGCGCGCCGGCTGGCGCACGAAATCAAAAACCCGCTGACCCCCATCCAGCTGTCGGCCGAACGGCTGGAAATGAAGCTCACCGGCAAGGTCGCCGCGACCGAGCAGGCGCTGCTGACCAAGTCCGTCAAAACCATCGTCGACCAGGTCGACGCCATGAAGCGGCTGGTCAATGAGTTCCGTGACTACGCCCGCCTGCCTGCGGCCGAGCTCAAGCCGGTCGATCTCAATGCGCTGATCCAGGAGGTCATGCAGCTCTACCTCAGCGACACCGCCAGCATCAGCGAAGGCGGCAGTGCCGCCGTGCCCGTGGTGACCGAGCTGGACGCCAGAGCCCCGCCCATCCGGGGCGACGCCCAGCAGCTGCGCCAGGTGATCCACAACCTGCTGCAAAACGCGCAGGACGCCCAAGAGGGCAAAGCCGACGGCCGGGTGACCCTCAAGACCGATTACTCCGACACCTCCAAACGCGTGCGGCTCATCGTGCGTGACAACGGCACCGGCTTTCCGGACCACATCCTCAAGCGTGCCTTTGAACCCTATGTCACGACCAAGGTCAAAGGCACAGGGCTGGGGTTGGCCGTCGTCAAGAAAATTGCTGACGAACACGGCGCGCGCATTGATATTTCGAACCGTGTGAGTGAGGGCGTGGTGCAGGGCGCCCAAGTATCGTTATCATTCGCAGTTGTGGCGTAACAACACACGCGGCAAAGCAGGCCGCACGATTTCCGCATTGGTAACAAAACAGGCAGGGCAGCAATTCAATCATGGCAAATATTCTGGTGGTCGATGACGAACTGGGCATACGCGACCTGTTGTCTGAAATTCTCAATGACGAGGGCCATCAGATCGAGCTGGCCGAGAACGCCGCGCAGGCCCGTGCCGCCCGGGCCCGCATCCGGCCCGATCTGGTGCTGCTCGACATCTGGATGCCCGACACCGACGGCGTGACGCTGCTCAAGGAGTGGTCGTCCAGCGG
>JANNXF010000261.1:0-21882 GCA_031409395.1 Polaromonas sp. | reverse complement strand
GTCGCTGAAGGCCAAAAAATGATGGAAGGCGGAACCGGGCGCCAGCAGCAGCTTCAGGCCAAGTGCAAACCGGCCTGAATTGGCCACCATCTCCCAGTAGCGGGCAAAGCGGTTGATGCGCTGCATGGTGGCAAAGTCAATGGTCGAGTTTTGCAGAATCGTGTAGGGCGTCTGCGGGTCGTAGGCCATGGCAAAGTCGGCGGTGTGCCGGGTGATCGGCGTGCCGCGCAGGCGTTTCAAAATGCCAAACTGAATCTCGTGCGGGGCCAGCGCATGGAGTTGGTCAAAGCCGTCGGCAAAACTCTCCAGCGTTTCACCGGGCAGGCCAAAAATCAGATCGGCATGCACATGGGCCCGGCTTTCAGCCACCAGCCAGCGCAGGTTGTCGGCGGTCTTCAGGTTGTCTTGCCGGCGTGAAATGCGCTGCTGCACCTCGGGGTTAAAGCTCTGGATGCCGACTTCAAACTGCAGCGAGCCTGCGGGGAACTGCGCAATCAGGGCCTTGAGCCGGTCTGGCAGGCTGTCGGGCACAACCTCAAAATGCACAAATAAATCAGGCGCCATGCGGTCCAGAAAAAACTGCAAAATGCGCACCGAGTTTTCCACCTTCAGGTTGAAGGTGCGGTCAACAAACTTGAAGTTGCGCGCGCCGCGCTGGTACAGCGTGTCCATCCCGGCCATGAAGCGGTCCAACTCAAAGGCCCAGGCGGTTTTATCAAGCGAGCTCAGGCAGAACTCGCACTTGAAGGGGCAGCCGCGCGAGGCCTCGACGTAGAGCAGGCGCTGGGCCAGGTCCTGGTCGGTGTATTCGGCATAGGGCAGGGCCAGCGTATCCAGCGCAGGCTGCTCGCCGGCTATCACCTTCATGAGCGGCTGGGGGCCCCCACCTGGTAATTTGAGCAGGGCGCGGCACAGCCTGGGAAAACTCACATCGCCCCAGCCGGTAATCACATGGTCGGCCAGGCGGCAAATCTCTTGGCTTTCGGTTTCAAAGCTGACCTCAGGGCCACCCAGCACAATTTTGATGTCAGGCCTCAGGGTTTTCAGCAGGCGCACCACCTGGGTGGTTTCGACCACGTTCCATATATAGATACCGAGACCGATCACCTGGGGCTCAAGCGCCAGCAACTCCTCGACAATTTGCGTGGGCCGCTGCTGGATGACGAACTCGCGCAACTGCGTCTGCGCACGCAGGCCGGGGCCACCATGCACATCCATATTGGCCAGCAGGCAGCGCAGGCCCAGCGAGGCGTGGATGTATTTGGCGTTGAGCGTGGCCACCACAATGGGTGACGCAACAAGAGAACCTACAGGTAAAGCGGGACGCAGCATGGCCCTATTATCGGAGCCGGTGGTCATCAAGCCCGCGCCGGGGCGACCAAAGGCAATGCCCCGCGCCCCCGACCTCAGGAACTTATGCCTTCGCTGCCCGCTCACACCCAGACCATGAATTTCAAGCGCCCCTTTTCAGCTGTACTTTTTGCTACGCTTTTTATAGCTGCTGGCGCCCTGAATACGTTGGCAAATGCCCAAAACAGCGCAGGTAATTTGCTGAACCCGGGCAGCAGCGCCGCACGCGGCCCGGTCGTCAGCACCGACCAGGTGCGCGCCGAACTGCTGGCCTGGGCACCCGAGGGTGTTGAGGCGGGCAAGCCGGTCTGGCTGGGGCTGCAGCTGGCGCACCAACCCGAGTGGCACACCTACTGGAAGAATTCGGGCGACTCCGGCCTGCCCACGGTGCTGGAGTGGCAACTGCCCGCCGGTATCAGCGCAGGCGAGATTGCCTGGCCCACGCCCAAAAAGATACCGATTGGCACGCTGGCCAACTACGGCTACGAGGGCACGGTGCTGCTGCCGGTGCCTTTGACCATTTCGCCCGGCTTCAGCGGCGCGCAGCTCGATGTCAAGCTCAGGGCCGCCTGGCTGGTCTGCCGCAAGGAATGCATTCCGCAAGAAGGTGAATTCAGCCTGAGTATTCCGGTGAAAAGCTCGACGGCCAGCCACAGCACGGCGTTTCAGGCGGCTTTTGACGCGGCGCCCAGACCGCTGCCCGCCGGCGCCAGCCAGATTGAAGTCAGCGGCCAGACCATCAAGGTGAGCCTGAAAGGCTTGCCCGCCGCCCTGCACGGAAAAACACTGGCGCTTTACCCCGAGACCGGTAATGTGCTGGAGCCCGCCGCGCCCTGGCAGCAAGCCTGGCAGGGCGCGGTCTGGACGGCCACAGTGCCGATGTCTGGCCAGCGCACCGAAAGCCCGCGCCAGATGCCGCTGGTGGTGGCGCTGGGCGACGTGGCTTACCGCATTGACACGCCCGTCACGGGTGACTGGCCCGCCGTGGCCGCCGCCGCCACGCTGCCGCCGGCACTGGAAGCCGCCCTGCGCGCCAATGCGTCGGCGGGTGCCGCGCCCGTGCAGGCCGGCGCGCCGCCGCTGGGTCTGCTGGCGGCCTTGTTGGGCGCCCTGCTGGGCGGCATGATCCTGAACCTGATGCCCTGCGTGTTTCCGGTGCTGGCCATCAAGGTGGTGGGCTTTGTGCACGTTAAAAACCAGTCCGCCCGCGTCACGGCGGGACTGGCCTACAGCACCGGGGTGGTGCTGTCGTTTCTGGCGCTGGGTGCCTTGCTGCTGGGCCTGCGCGCAGCCGGCGAACAGCTGGGCTGGGGCTTTCAGCTGCAAAGCCCGGCGGTGGTGGCGACGCTGGCCGCGCTGTTCACGCTGCTCGGACTTAATTTGGCGGGCCTGTTTGAATTTGGCAGCTTTCTGCCGGGGCGCGTGGCCAGCCTGCAAGCCAGAAACCCGACCCTGAATGCCTTTTTGTCGGGGGTGCTGGCCACCGCCATTGCCTCGCCCTGCACCGCACCGTTCATGGGGGCGTCTCTCGGTTATGCCCTGGGCCTGCCCGCCTGGCAGGCGCTGGCGGTATTTGGCGCGATTGGCGTGGGCATGGCCCTGCCTTATATGGTGGCCAGCGCGGTGCCGGCGGTGGCACGCGCCCTGCCGCGCCCCGGCGCCTGGATGGTGACGTTCAAACAATTGATGGCGTTTCCGATGTTTGCCACCGTGGCCTGGCTGGTCTGGGTGCTGGGCCAGCAAAGCGGCATTGACGGCGCGGGCGCGCTGCTGGCGCTGCTGGTGTTGATGGCGCTGGTGATCTGGGCTTTCACCCTGCGCGGGGCGGCGCGCACGCTGCTGGCGACTTTTTCAATCACGCTGGCCATCGCCGGGCTGTGGAGCGTGGGCCCGCATATTACCCAAGCCGCCGCTGTAGCCCCGGCCACGGCCGCGTCTGAACGCTGGCAAACCTGGGAACCCGGCCGGGTTGACCAGCTCACGGCCCAGGGCCAGAGCGTGTTTGTGGACTTCACTGCCGCCTGGTGCGTGACCTGCCAGTACAACAAAAAGGTCACGCTGTCTGATGCTGCGGTAATGGCCGATATGGACGCCAAAAAGGTGGCGCTGCTGCGCGCCGACTGGACCCGCCGCGACCCGGCCGTGACCGCCGCCCTGGCGCAACTGGGCCGCAGCGGCGTGCCGGTGTATGTGATTTACAAACCCGGCCGCGCCCCGGTGGTGCTGTCCGAAGTGCTGTCGGTGAACGATGTCCGGGCCGAGCTGGCCAAGCTTTAAGCTGTTGGGTTGCCTCTTCATTTTTAACCAGGAGTTCATGCCATGTTGATTCATCGCCGCCGCTTCTCCAGCGCCCTTGCCCTTGCGCCATGGGCCCCTCTTCTGTTCGGCAGTGCCCATGCCGCCACCGCCGCCGTGGGCCAGAGTGCACCGGATTTTTCAGCGCTGGACACATCGGGCAAAACCCATCGCCTGAGCGATCTCAAGGGCAAGCTGGTGGTGCTCGAATGGACCAATCCGGGCTGTCCGTTTGTGCAAAAGCACTACGGCGGCAACATGCAGGGGCTGCAAAAAGAATTTACCGCCAAAGGCGTGGTCTGGCTGGCCATCAACTCCACCGAAACGGGCAGCAGCGACTACCTGGCACCGGCCGGGCTGGCCCGCTGGCTCACCGACAAGCAGGCCAGCCCCAGCGCCACCCTGATGGACGAGTCGGGCAAGCTGGGCCAGCTTTACGGAGCCAAGACCACGCCGCACATGTACATCATCGACCCGCAGGGCCGGCTGGTCTATGCGGGCGCCATCGACAGCATTGCCTCGGCGCGGCCGGACGACATCAAAACCGCCACCAACTATGTGCGCCAGGGCCTGACAGAAGCCTTGGCCGGCAAAGCCCTCAGCGTGGCGGCAAGCCGCGCCTACGGCTGCTCGGTCAAGTACAAAGACCAGGCCTGAGCGATGGGCCCGATGCCACTGGCAGAGCGCATGCCGCACATCCTGAACCACTGCCGCACCATTGCGGTGGTGGGTTTGTCACCGCAACCGCACCGCGCCAGTTTTGATGTGGCCCGCTACCTGCAGGCCAGCGGCTACCGCATCATCCCGGTCAACCCGAACGCCACCGAGGTTCTGGGTGAAAAGTGCTACCCCACCCTGCGCGAAGCCGCGCAGCATGAAACCATCGAGCTGGTGAACTGCTTTCGCAACAGCGAAGACATTCCGCCCGTGGTCGATGAAGCCATTGCCATTGGCGCCCGGGCCGTGTGGATGCAACTGGGCATACGCCATGCCGCCGCGGCAGCCAGGGCCGAAGCCGCTGGCCTGCTGGTGGTGCAAGACCAGTGCATCAAGATTGACCACCGCGTGCTGCTGTCGCGCGGCCTGGTACACACCCCGGCCTAGGCCCGCCTGGCCTCCGGCGCCAGGCCGGAAAGCGGCGGCCGGGCCATGGACAATAGGGCTTCTGTTTTTTTGAGACGCCCAACGCCATGCCGCAGCCCGACAACTACCTGCCCGCCGTCAGAAGCCAGTACGAGGCCCTGCCCTATCCGCCCTGCAACCCGGAAGACGACCGCCAGCGGCTGGTGCGGACCTGGCTGGAAGACCTGCCCATGATCAACCACTACTGCTTTGCCGGAAAGCAGTCGTTCCAGGACGGCTTTCGGGCGCTGGTGGCGGGCGGCGGCACCGGCGACGCCACCATTTTTCTGGCCGAACAGCTGCGGGACACCAACGCGCAGGTCGTGCACCTCGACATGAGCCAGGCCAGCATTGCGCTGGCGCAGGCGCGCGCGCAGATTCGTGGCCTGCACAACATCACCTGGGTCCATGACTCGCTGCTCAACCTGCCCACGCTGGGCCTGGCCCCTTTTAACTACATCAACTGCAGCGGCGTGCTGCACCACCTGGCCGACCCCGACCTGGGTTTGCAGGCCCTGCGCAGCGTGCTGAAAGACGCGGGCGCCTTGGGCCTGATGGTCTACGCCAGCACCGGCCGCGCGGCGGTCTACCAGATGCAGGCGCTGATGCGGCTTGTCAACGGCGCGGGAACCCGCAACGAAGCGGACGAGCAGCGCAAGATCGCCAACACCAAGGACCTGCTGGCCAGCCTGCCGGCCAGCAACTGGTTTGTGCGCACCCAGGACCTGCACCATGACCACAAGATGGGCGATGCCGGCATTTACGACCTGCTGCTGCATTCGCAAGACCGCTCGTACACGGTGGCCGAGCTGTATGACTGGCTGGGCCACCGCACGGCTGGCGGGCCCCAAGCGGGCCACGGCCTGCACCTGGCGTTCAGCGATGTGCAGCGCGGCCGCTCACCGTATTTGCCCCACATGGTGCTGGGCAGCAAGCCCCCGGCCATGGCCGCCCAGTTGCGCCAGCTGCCCTTGCGCCAGCAGCATGAAATGGCCGAACTGATGATTGGCAACATCATCACGCATTCGCTCTACGCGACCCGCAGCGCCGACTGCACCGCCCCCTATGGCCAGGCGCAGTACATTCCGTTTTTCTACCATGAGCCGCTGACGGGCGAGATGGCCGCGCAGGTCTTTGGCAGCCAGCGCGGCCAGCCTTTCATGCTCAGGCACCAGCATTCGGGCGTGTCGGTCATGGTCAATCCCGGTAGATACGGCGCCAAGATCCTGCGCCTGATCGACGGCCAGAAAAGCTTTGGCGAAATCTTTGAGCAGTTTCGCGCCGACTGGCACGGCCAGGCGGCTGCGCCCGACAACGCCGCGCTGTTTGCCGACTTTGCCGAGTCGTATGACACCCTGAATGCGCTGGAGCGCCTGCTGCTCAGGCACCCTGATGCGCAAAGACCCGGCTAGGTGGCCATCGCGGCGTCGGCCACCTTGTGGTGCTCCAGCCTGAAAATCACTTCCTTGACGATGCCGTACATCACGGCACGGTCACGGTTGGGGTGGTCGGCAAAATGCACCACCGTGGCGCCCAGCGTGACCCAGCCCTCGTCCGGCCCCTGACCGGCTTCCTGCCCATACGCCAGGCCCACACCATAGCGCGTCATCAGCGGCCCGCAGGCCTGCCAGTCACGCGTCCACCGGGGCAGGGCCTGGGCGTTGTCCCAGAGCGTTCCCGCACTTTCATAGCACTCTTCAATGTGCTGGTGGCCCAGCAATTGCGCCAGGTGCCGCTCCTTGGCGATGCAACTGCGAAAATACTCCTGGTCGGTCATGCGCATGGCAGGGTCCTTTCAAAGGCAGGCAAATGCTTCGATCGCATGGTAAGTCTGAACCCACGCCGCGTACACCCCCTGAATGCCCTGACACACCCACACCTGAGACAATCAAGCCATGTTTGCACCACTTCAAAACGACACTTTTTTGCGCGCCTGCCTGCGTCAGGCGACACCCCACACCCCCGTCTGGCTGATGCGCCAGGCCGGCCGCTATTTGCCGGAATACCGCGCCACCCGCGCCCGCGCCGGCAGCTTCATGGGGCTGGCCACCAACACCGACTACGCCACCGAAGTCACCCTGCAACCGCTGGCGCGCTACCCGCTGGACGCCGCCATCCTGTTCAGCGACATCCTGACCGTGCCGGACGCCATGGGCCTGGGCCTGAGCTTTGCGCTCGGTGAGGGCCCGAAATTCGCCACGCCGGTGCGTGACGAAGCGGCCGTCAACCGGCTCGAAGTGCCCGACATGAACAAGCTGCGCTATGTGTTCGACGCGGTGACCTCGATCCGCAAGGCGCTGAACGGCCGCGTGCCGCTGATCGGCTTTTCGGGCAGCCCCTGGACGCTGGCCTGCTACATGGTCGAGGGCGCGGGCTCTGACGACTACCGGCTGGTCAAAACCATGCTCTACCAGCGCCCCGACCTGCTGCACAAGATGCTGGCCATCAATGCCGACGCGGTGGCCCTGTACCTGAACGCGCAGATCGAGGCGGGCGCCCAGGCGGTGATGATTTTTGACAGCTGGGGCGGCGTGCTGTCCGATGCGGCTTTTCATGAGTTCAGCCTGGCCTATACCCGGCGCGTGCTGGCCCAGCTCAAGCGCACGCATGAAGGGGTGACGATTCCGCGGCTGGTGTTCACCAAGGGCGGCGGCCTGTGGCTGGAAGCCATGGGCCGGCTCGACTGCGACGTGCTGGGGCTGGACTGGACCGTCAACCTGGGCCAGGCGCGGGCGCGTGTCGGCGAACACGGCCCACACCCCAAGGCCCTGCAGGGCAATCTGGACCCGAATGTGCTGTTTGCCAGCCCGGCGCAAATTGAAGCCGAAGTGGCCCATGTGCTGAACAGCTTTGGCACGCCCCACACCGACGCCAGCCAGACCGGACCCACCCATATTTTCAATTTGGGGCACGGCATCAGCCAGCACACACCGCCGGAAAGTGTCGATGTACTGGTCAATGCAGTGCACGCTCACTCTCGCGCCATGCGCACGGCCCGGGCTTGAATGTCGCCGCGGGTGGCCAAAATTGCTGCCCTGGCGGGCTTTCCAGGGCCCGGACTAACACAAAACCCGGTGAAAACGGGCGCAGGCCTTCTGACTTATGCACAAAATTCGTGCTGCGATGCCGCATTGACCGGACACGCGGCAGCCCTCCGCTATCAAAGCCATAGCGCACGTAAGTCATTGATTTATATGGAAACTTTTAATTGCTTTTTTTCCGGGCATTTTAAGCAGAGCCTTGATTTACAAGGCTTGGCGGCGTCCCACGGCAAGCTATCAACAAAGTTATCCACAGAAAAATGGGAAATCTGTAAACCATTTGTAAATCAAGGACTTAGCGCATTTTCTGCATGTAAGTTTGAGAACCCCTGCGTATCTGCCCACGCCAAACCGCCGGTCAGGGCCTGTGGAGCATGACTTACACGCCCACGCCATGACCCATTGGTTACAGGTTGTGGTGGCCACACCGGCACACAGCGCCATCGCCGGGCCGCTGACTTACCGGAGTGAGTCGCTACTCAGCCCCGGCACCCTGGTCCGCGTGCCGCTGGGCCGGCGCGAGGTGCTGGGCGTGGTCTGGCAGGGGCTGGCCGACCGCGGCGATCTGCCCGAGGCGCAAGCCAGAGCGATCGCGGGTGTACTCGACGGGCTGGCCCCGCTGAGCAGCACCTGGCGCAAACTGGTGGGGTTTACCGCGGCCTATTACCAGCGCTCCCTGGGCGAAGTGGCGCTGGCCGCCCTGCCGCCCCAGTTGCGCGAACTCAGCAACGTGCAGCTGGCGCGCCGCCTCAAGCGGCCGGTGACCGACACCTCCAGCGCGCAGGATGCTACTGATTTAATAGCACTCAGCGCCCAGCAAATGGCGGCGCTGGCCGAATTTGAGGCTGAAAACAACAGCGGCAGGCGTCCCGCCCTGCTGTTTGGTGCCACCGGCAGCGGCAAAACCGAGGTCTACCTGCGCGCAGCCGCCGCAGTACTGGCGCAAGACCCGACCGCCCAGGTGCTGGTGATGGTGCCAGAGATCAACCTGACGCCCCAGTTGCAAGCCCGTTTTGAAGCGCGCTTCGCGCACCTGGGCAAAGAAAGGGTGATGCCGCTGCACAGCGGACTGACCCCCGCCCAGCGGCTTAAAAGCTGGCTGGCCGCGCATTCGGGCCAGGCCCGGCTGGTGCTGGGCACGCGCATGGCGGTGTTTGCGTCGCTGCCCAATCTGCGCCTGATTGTGGTTGATGAAGAACACGACCCCAGCTACAAGCAGCAGGAAGGTGCACGGTATTCGGCGCGGGATCTGGCGGTGTACCGCGCAAAGCTGGAGACCGAAAACGCCAGCCCGGCCAGCGGTGATTGCCGCGTCATGCTGGGCTCGGCCACGCCTTCGCTGGAAAGCTGGCAAGCGACACAGGTAGGCCGCTACCAGCGCCTGAACATGAGCGAAAGGATTGGTGCCCCCACGCTCCCCGCTGCGCCTGCCGCCCCCACCGCGCCCACGCTGGCCGAGGCGGGTCAACTCCCCACGGTGCGCCGGGTGGACATGAACCACCAGCCCAAGCATTGCATCATCGCGCCGCCGCTGCTGGATGCGATTGCCCAGCGGGTGGCGCGCGGCGAACAATCGCTGATCTTTTTGAACCGGCGCGGCTATGCGCCCGTGCTGGCCTGCCACGACTGCGGCTGGAAGAGCGAGTGCCCGCACTGCAGCGCCTACCGTGTGTTTCACAAGATAGACCGCACGCTGCGCTGCCACCACTGCGGTTTTACCGAACGCGTGCCGCGCGCCTGCCCCGGCTGCGGCAACATCGACATCGCCCCGGTGGGGCGCGGCACCGAGCGGCTCGAAGAACACCTGGCCGAACTGCTGGCCCCTGTGAAACGGCCCGACGGCAGCCCGGTCCGCATTGCCCGCATTGACGCCGACACCACACGCCTGAAGGGCGCGTTGGAGTCGCAACTGGCCAGCGTACATGCCGGTGAAGTCGATGTGCTGGTCGGCACCCAGATGATTGCCAAGGGCCACGATTTTCGGCACATCACGCTGGTGGCGGCCATCAACCCCGACGGTGCCCTGTATTCAAGCGATTTTCGCGCGCCCGAGCGCTTGTTCGGTCTGCTCATGCAGGCGGGTGGGCGCGCGGGCCGCGACGCCCGGCACAGCGGCGCCAGCGAGATGTGGGTGCAAACCTTTCACCCCGACCACCCGCTTTTCGAGGCGCTGAAAAAGCACGATTACCCGGCCTTTGCCACCCAGCAGCTGGCCGAACGCCTGGCCGCCGGCATGTCGCCCTTCGGGTTTTCAGCCCTGTTGCGCGCCGACGCCCGCACGCAGGAAGTGGCCCAGGGGTTTTTAAACGCCGCCGCAGCGGCTGCGCAGACCTGGCAACTTCCGGGCCACAACCAGGTCAGCGCCTACCCGGCCGTGCCCATGACGATTCAGCGCGTGGCCAATATGGAGCGCGCGCAGATGCTGGTGGAAAGCCCGTCGCGCACGGCACTGCAGCGCTTTCTGGCAGCGTGGCAGCCGCTGCTGTTTGAAACCCGCAAACAAGCCGAATTCAAAAGCCTGGTGCGCTGGGCCATTGATGTGGACCCGATTGCGATATGAGGGCTTCAGGGGAAATGCCCAGGGCGTCCGAATCCGGGCGCTGGCGGCATGACTTCAGCCTGTCTCCTGGCCCCCATCAAAGTTTCGAATTGACAGACGCCCCGGTTTCGTCCATGCGGCGACTGTCGTAAGCTTGTGATGTTGTGCTGCTGTGCTGGCAGTCAGAACTGCTTGTGAAAGACCCTTCCATGAAGACCATCCGCATTGGCGCAGGTGCCGGCTACTCCGGGGACCGTATCCCCCCTGCGGTGGAGCTGGCCGAAAAAGGCCAGCTGGACTATCTGGTGTTCGAGTGCCTGGCGGAGCGCACGATTGCCCTGGCCCAGCTGGAGCGAAGCCAGGATGCCCGCCTGGGCTTTGACCCCCTGCTCAGGGACCGCATGGAGGCGGTGCTGCCGGCCTGCGTGGACCAGGGCGTGAAGATCATCACCAACATGGGGGCCGCCAACCCGCTGGCGGCTGGCGAAGCGGTCATTCACATCGCGCGGACGCTGGGGCTAGCCCGCCTGAAGGTGGCGGTGGTTCTGGGCGACGACGTGTTGCCGCGCCTCCATGAGCAGGCCCTGACCCTCATGGAAAGTGGCGCATCACTGCAGTCGCTGGGGAGCTCGGTGCTTTCGGCGAACGCCTATATCGGCGCCGAGGCGCTGGTCACCGCACTTCGTCTGGGCGCAGATGTGGTCATTACCGGACGGGTTGCCGATCCGGCCCTGTTTCTCGCCCCGCTCATCCATGCCTTCGACTGGTCCATGTCCGACTGGGAAAAGATGGGGCAGGGCACGGTGGTCGGCCATCTGCTGGAGTGCGCCGGGCAAATCACGGGCGGGTATTTTGCCGACCCGGGTTACCGCGACGTGCCCGATCTGGCCAGGCTGGGTTTTCCGATGGCCGAGGTGTCCGCCAACGGGCAAGCCATCATCACCAAAGTGCCGGGCTCTGGCGGCTGCGTGACCACTGCGACGTGCACCGCGCAGCTCCTGTATGAAATTGAAAACCCCGCCAGCTACCTGCAGCCCGATGTGGTCGCCGACTTTTCAGCAGTCAGGCTCACGCAGGTCGGCCCTGACCGGGTGCGCGTTGAAGGTGCCACGGGCCGCCAGCGCCCCGACACCTTGAAGGTGACCGTCGGACACCGTGACGGCTTCATCGGCGAAGGCCAGATTTCCTACGCCGGCCTGGGGGCCGAGGCGCGGGGTCGGCTGGCCCTGGACGTGTTGCAGCAGCGCCTGGAGAGTTCGGGCATCCAGGCGTTCGACAGCCGCTACGAGCTTATCGGGGTCAATTCCATCCATGGTGAAACCCTGGCCAGCGGCTACACGCCCTACGAAGTCCGGGCCCGCGTGGCCATGCGCGTTGGCAGCCGGAAAGAGGCCGAGCGGGTGGCCAACGAGGTCGAAGCCATGTACCTCAACGGACCGGCCAGTGGCGGCGGTGTCACGAAATCGGTCCGCGAGGTGATCGCAGCGGTTTCCACCCTGGTCCCGCGCGACCTTGTCCAGACCACAGTCACCACCCTGGAGCTTTAAATGCTGCTGCGCGACATTGCCCATTCCCGTACCGGCGACAAGGGCAACAGGTCGACCATTTCGGTCATTGCCTATGATCTCAGGGACTTCCCTGCGATAGAGCGCTGCGTGACCGCAGACCGTGTGCGGGCGCTGTACGCAGACATCGTCAAGGGCGAGGTTCAGCGCTACGCCCTGCCGCAGCTGGGCGCCTTGAACTTCGTTCTGCACGACGCCCTGGGCGGGGGGGTCACCCGGTCGCTGGCGCTGGACGCGCATGGCAAATGCCTGAGCTCCGCCATCCTCAGCCTGGTCATCGAATAAGCTCGGCGTATCCATCAGTTTTAAACCGGAGACACAACATGACGTACAAATCCCTTCTTATCCTGGCTGCGGCGGGTTTATCTTTTGCCGCCTTTGGCCAGAGCTACCCGAACAAGCCCATCAAGGCCATCGTGCCTTTTGCCGCGGGCAGCGCCACCGACCAGATTGGCCGCGCTTTCGCCGCCAAAATGTCGGAAACGCTGGGGCAGGTCATCGTGGTGGAGAACAAGGCCGGCGTCAACGGCATGCTGGGCGCCGACGCCGTCGCCAAGTCGGCTCCCGACGGCTACACCATCCTGATCGGCACCAACAGCACCAACGCCGCCCTCAAGAGCCTGATGAAAAAACTGCCCTACGACCAGGACACGGCCTTTGCGCCCCTGGGCTACATGGGCTCGGTGCCACTGATTGTGGCGGTCAACAACGATGTGCCCGCCAAGACGCTGCGCGAGCTGGTGAACCTGGGCAAGACCAAGGCAGGCCATGTCACCTTTGCCAGTGCCAGCACGTCACAGCTGGTGTCCTCTGAAATGCTGGCCAGCATGGCGGGCATTGAAATGACCAACGTGCCCTACAAGAGTGGCCCAGCAGCCATGACCGACCTGCTCGGCGGTCAGGTGATGATGTTCACCGCCGATTTCGCCGTGACCCTGCCCCAGGTCAAGGCGGGCAAGATTCGCGGCCTGGCCGTGACCTCCACCAAGCGCTCGCCCGCGATTCCGGAACTGCCCACGGTCAATGAGGCCCTGGGTCTCAAGGACTATGAGCTGATCGCCTACTTCGCCATGTTTGCGCCCGCCGGAACACCGCCCGAGATCGTTGCCAAGCTCAACAGCGCCATCAACGCCGCAGCGCAGAGCAAGGACCTTCAGGAAAAATTTTCGCCTATTGGTTTTGTGGTCGAACCCGGAACGCCTGAAGCGCTGGCCCAGCGCAGCCGCCTGGAAACAATCAAGTGGGCCAAGGCCATCCACGACGCCAAGATTGAGCCGCAATAAGCCCTTGTCCCAGGCGTCGATTCAAGCGCAGCCAGACACCCCGCCATCGGGGTTTCCGGCTGGAACTTGACCGAGGTTCAACAGGGCGCCCTGGTGGAGCTGGCGCGCCAGGGCAGTGCGCCCTAGCGCCAAGGCATCAAATCAGCAACGCCACTGCCGCCGAAAAGCTGAAAAACGCCAGCACCGTCGACAGCAAAATAATGCGCGCAATGCGCCCGTTGTCAGCGCCAAAGCGCTCGGCCAGCAAGGCCACGTTGCTGGCACTCGGCAGGGCGGCCACCAGCACAATCACCGTCAGCGCAAATGGCTGCAGCGGCACGCCCAGGCGAATGGCGCCCAGCCCGACCAGGCCGACCAGCAGCGGGTGCAGCACCAGCTTGATGAGCGCCACCGGCACGTAGTCTTTCAGCGGGGTGGCTTCCAGGTTGTTCATTTGCGAGCGCGCCAGCACCGCGCCAATGGTGAACAGCGCCACCGGCGAAGCGGCATCGGCCAGCAGTCCCAGCGTCTGCATCACCGGGCCGGGCAGGGTCAGCCCCAGGCCTGAAGACACCGCGCCCAGCACAATCGCCCAGGGCATGGGGTTCAGGGCGACGCCCTTCAGCGCCTTCCGGGCCGCCACCCGGGCGCCGTGACTGCCCGCCGAGTCCAGCTGCGACAGGGCAATGCACAGCGAGCTGGTGACCAGCAAATCCACCACGATGGTGACAATCGCCGGGCCGGCCGCGCGGGTGCCCAGCAGCGCCACCAGCAGCGGCACGCCCATGAAACCGGTGTTGGGGAAAGCGCCCACCAGCGCCCCAAAGGACGCGTCGTTCCAGCCCATGCGGCGCGGGCCTTCGCTGCGTGTCACCGCAACCGTAAAAGCCACCATGACCATGGCGCAGAGCAAATACACCCCCAACACGCTGGCGTCGAGCAACTGGGCTATCGGCGTGCTGGCGCCAAAGCGGTACAGCATGCAGGGCAGCGCGAAATACAGCACAAAAGTGTTCAGCCCCGGAATGGCCAGCTGCGGCAGCAGCCCCCGCCTGGCGGCCAGGTAACCACACAGGACCAGCGCAAAAAAGGGAAAGGTGATGAGGAGAATGCTTAGCACAAACGCTATTGTCACCGCCAAAATTGGCCGGCTGCTGACTGACTATGATGGCAGCAGTGCACGTGTTTTTTTGTGGGCCTGCCCATTTCCCGCCATGCCTGCGCGCGCCCTGATCGCGCTTTCCCTTTCTTCCGTTTTTTGCCTGCATGTCGCCATACCCTCCCTCTTCTGCTTACTCTGCCCCGTCATCGGCCGCTGCGGCCGGCCTGAACCTGGCCCAGCAGGAAGCCGTCAACTACCTGCACGGCCCCTGCCTGGTGCTGGCCGGGGCGGGTTCGGGCAAAACCCGGGTGATTACCCACAAGATTGGCCGGCTGATTCAGGCCGGGCTCAAGCCCGAGCAGATTGCCGCCATCACCTTTACCAACAAGGCCGCCGCCGAGATGCGCGAGCGCGCCAAAAGCCTGATTGGCAAACAGGCGCGCGGCGTGCTGATTTGCACCTTTCACGCCCTGGGGGTGCGCATGCTGCGGCAAGACGGCGAGGTGCTGGGGCTGAAGAAACAGTTTTCGATTCTGGACAGCGACGACGTCACCAGCATCTTGAAAGACGCGGGCGGCACGACCGACGCGGCAACGGCCCGCCAGTGGCAATGGACCATCAGCCTGTGGAAAAACATGGGGCTCAATGCGGCGCAGGCGGCCGTCCAGGCCAACGGCGACGAAGAGCGCCTGATTGCCCGCGTCATGGCGCACTACGAAGAACGCCTGAGCGCCTACCAGAGCGTGGACTTCGACGACCTGATCGGCCTGCCGCTCAAGCTGCTCAGGGAGCACGAAGCGGTGCGCCTGAAGTACCAGGCCTCGCTGGGCCATGTGCTGGTCGACGAATACCAGGACACCAACGCCACGCAGTACGAGGTGCTGAAACTGCTGGTCGGCCCGCGTGGCCGGTTTACCGCCGTGGGCGACGACGACCAGTCGATTTACGGCTGGCGCGGCGCCACGCTCGACAACCTGAAAAAACTGCCGCAGGACTTCCCCAACCTGAAGGTGGTGAAGCTGGAGCAAAACTACCGTTCCACCAGCGCCATCCTGCGGGCGGCCAACAACGTGATTGGCCCCAACCCCAAGCTGTTTCCCAAAACGCTGTTCAGTGAACTCGGCGAGGGCGAACCGGTGCGCGTGGTGGACTGCGACAGCGAAGAGCACGAAGCCGAGCGCGTGGTGGCGCGCATCCAGAGCCTGCGCGCTGGCGCCGAGCTGCAGGCCGTCGGCAGCCAGTACAAGGAGTGGAAGGACTTTTGCGTGCTGTACCGGGCCAACCACATGGCCAAGCCCTTTGAAAAGGCCTTTCGCAAGGCGAATATTCCGTACAAGGTGTCGGGCGGGCAAAGCTTTTTTGACCGCGCCGAAATCAAGGACCTGTGCTGCTGGATGCGCCTGCTGGTCAACAACAACGACGACCCGGCCTTCATGCGCGCCGTGACCACGCCCAAGCGCGGCATTGGCCACACCACGCTGGCGGCGCTGGGCGCGTTTGGCACCCAGTCCAAACTGAGCCTGTTTGAAGCGCTGTTCAGCAACTCGCTGGGCTCCATGCTGCCGGCCAAGGCCGTCGGCTCGCTGCATGAGTTTGGCCGTTACGTGAACGACCTTGAATACCGGGCCAGGCGCACCGTGGGCGCTGAAGATGCGCGCACTTTCCTGACCGACTGGCTCAAGGACATCGACTACGAAAAGCATATTTACGACGGCGAAGACAGCGAGAAGGTCGCCGCTGCGCGCTGGACCAATGTGATGGATTTCTGCGACTGGATGGCCCAGCGCTGCGGCGGGCAGATTGACGACAGCTCGGGCGCCACGGTTGAAAAAGAAAGCAAAACCATGCTTGAGGTGGTGCAGACGATTGCGCTGCTGTCTACCATCAGTGAGCGCGAGGGCGACCAGAACGTGGTGACGCTGTCGACCCTGCATGCGTCCAAGGGGCTGGAGTGGCCACATGTGGTGCTGGCCGGCGTCAATGAAGGCCTGCTGCCCTTCAAGCTCGAAGACGACGACGGCAAGAATACCGACAGCATTGCCCTGCGCCTGCAGGAAGAGCGCCGCCTGATGTATGTCGGCATCACCCGGGCGCAGCGCACGCTGGCCGTGAACTGGCTGCGCAAGCGCAAGAAGGGCCGCGACATGATTCCGGGCACGCCCAGCCGCTTTATTGCCGAGATGGGGCTGGACAAAACCACCACCCGGGAAGACCCGCGCGAAAAGCTCAAGGCTCTGCGCGCAGAGTTTGCCAAAAAATCAGCCGACGCCATCGCCGCAGCCGCTGCGGCTGACGGGCGCTGACCCGGCTCTGCAGCGCCTGGTTTTACCGGCCTAAAGACCCACGCCCAGCCATTTGCCCAGTGCGATCAGTCCGTCCTGGTTGGACTCGATAAAGCCCGGGACGTTGAGTGCTTCCAGGCGCTTTTTGCCTTCGGGAGTCTGGTCCAGCCCCACGAAGTAGCTGGCGAGCTGTGCGCGCTGGGCTTCGCCCAGCTTGCTGCTGGCAATCATGTGCTTGATGGGCACGGGCTTGCTGGTGGCCAGCACCTTGCCGCCCTTGTCCTGCCAACCTTTGACCACCGACTTGGAGGCGGTAGCACCCGCCGCGACAAAATTGTTATCCACCATGAAAGGCACCGCGTCTTGCAGGCGGACATAGGTGTAGGCGTTGTCCGCCGGCTGCGGCGCGACGGCATCGCGCAGGGTGGCGCGCACCATCACCGACGTGATGGAGTCTTCGTCCGGCGCGCCGACTTTGAGGCCCTTCAAATCGGCCAGGGTCTTCAGGGGCGTGTCACTGCGCACCAGAAAAGACGCCTTGTACTCGGTAAAGCCCTTGGTCAGCGCCACCAATTGGTAGCCGCCTTTGGACAGCGCCCGAATGGAGTGGTGCGCGGGGTGCACATAGGCCAGGTCATAGCGCTGTTCGGCCAGGCCGGCGGCCAACTCCTTGTAGTCAGTGACGGGCACGACCTTGACGGGACGCTTCAGGAGCTTGCTCAGGTCGTCGGAAATCTCACGGAAACGTTCGACCGTGGCCATGGGGTTGACGCGGTAGGTGACGCCCTCATTGACCGCGAACACCAGCGGCGCCTCTTGCGCACAGAGTTGTCCGGCCCCGAATACCAGCGCCAGCGCACTGAGCCATTGTCGAATAGTCATTTGTCCTCCTGAAGGTTGTTATTGCTGAGCCGGTGCGTCAGCCCCCCTGTTGAGGGGCCACACCGCTGTTAAATAGTGTACAAACCCCCAAGTGAATTTTTTGCAAAAACTGCAGTGCTTACAAAATGTCTTATTTCCTCCGCTCACCCCTTTTTTTGCTGATGGCCCTGGCGCTGGCCACAGGAGCCAACGCCCAGGCAAAGCCCAAAGTGCAATGCCTGGCGGCAAAAGACATGAAAGCGGAGCAGCTCTTCGGCCTGTGGGAAGCCCGTTTTACCAATCCCCCGGCAGGCGTACCGGCGCGCGCGGCCATGACCTTGCGGCGGCATGCCGAATTTGCCGACAGCCTGGCCGGTGTGGTGAGCCGCAAGCTCAAACCCCTTGCAGCGTCCTCGAATACGCCCGCGCCTTCAGGCATGGCGGCCACGGCGGCGCTGGCGGGCGACCTTGACGAGGGTTTTTTACTGCTGGACGAGTCGTCAGACCGAATCCGTATCACGGGCACCTGGAACGGTGAAATGGTGCCGGGCTCGTGTGGCAAGGTGTTTCAGGGCGAGTGGCGGGACACCAGCGGCAACCTGCCTGAGGACGCCCCTGCCGTGCCCTTCACCCTCACCAAATTGCCATGAAAATGTTTTAAGCTTCAGCATAACTATCATCAATCTTGCCAACCCACAGCCAACGCCATGAAACAGTTTGAAACCAATTCGCCATCCCACCCACGGCACCTGCGCGTGCGGCCTGTCCAGCGGCTGTCTGCACCGCTGCTTTGGGCCGGCCTGCTGGCCGGCAGTGTCGCCCAGGCGCAAACTGCGGCCGCTGCGCCGGCAGCCAGCCCGGGCGGTCCAACGCAGTGGCAGGCGTGCCAGGCCCTGAAAGGCGACCCCGCCGCGCAGCTGAGCTGTTTTCAGCAATGGGCCGACTCGCAATCCAGGCCCGCTACGGCCCCCCCGGTGTCCGCCAGCGGCCCGGCCGCTCCGGGCGCGGGCGAGACCAGCGCGCAGCTGTTGCCGGCCTTGAACGAACCCAGCGGCCGATTGCTGGGCTGCAAGGACAACAACTTTTCCACCCTGTCACAGTTCTGGGAACTGCAGCGCGGCACCGACTGCGACACCTTTGGCCTGCGGGGCTACAAGGCCAATTCATTTTCAGTGGTGGGTTCCAACAGCGTCAACAAGCAGCCAACGTCGCCAACCCCGGGGCATTCTGCACTGACGCCTACAGACTACAGAACTGGCGAAACCAAACTCCAGTTGTCGGTTCGCACCAAAGTCGCCAAAGGGCTGTTCAAGAACGGGGACAACCCGACCGATGACCACGACTCGGTGTGGTTTGCCTACACGCAGCAGAGCTACTGGCAGCTATTCAATGAAAAGGAATCGCGGCCGTTTCGCTCGACCGACCACGAGCCTGAAATGTTTTACATCTACCCGCACCAGATTGCGCTGGGCGGGGGCTGGAATTACCGGCTTTCAGGCGCCGGCATCGTGCACCAGTCAAATGGCCAGTATTTGCCAGTGTCACGCAGCTGGAACCGCGTTTACCTGATGAGCGCCGCAGAAAAACCGCTGGGCCCGCAATCCGGCCTGATCCTGCAGGGCCGTATCTGGAACCGGCTGAGTGAAGGGTCGGGCGTTGACGAAAACCCGGGTATCGAAGACTACGTGGGCCGCGCCGAGCTGACCGGCAACTGGAAGATCAACAACTCGCACGCGCTGGGCCTGACGGTCAGGCATTCGCTGAAAAAAGAGGCGCGCGGTTCGACCCGGCTGGACTGGCTGATTGCGCCCACCGCGGCGCACAACTACACCAGCCTGCGCTACCACGTGCAGCTGTTCAGCGGCTACGGCGACAGCCTGCTCGACTACAACCGCAGGCGCAATGTCCTGAGCGTGGGCCTGAGCCTGGTGGACTGGTAGACCCGCAGAAACCGGGCCGCCCGCCGCTCCGGATGGGTTGATGGGATGCTATATTTTTGATAGCTGCTTGCGCCCGTTCTGATTGGGCAAACCCCATTTTTTCTTTGTAAGCCTGGCCTGAGAAGGGCGCCGCCGCTGCTGGGCAGTGACGGCGCGCGCCTACACCGCCAGCGCGGCATCGGCGCTACGCTGGGCAGATGCCCGTCCTTGTGCCATTCCCCAGGTATTCCCCACGCCCCCGCCGTCGGCAGTGCAAGGCGCAACCATGACCGGGGCGTCGGCCTTCACCCTGGGCTGCATTCTGGCTGGTCTGCTGCTGATTGCCATGACGCTGGGCGGCTCTTTCATCGCCCGTTTGCCCCTCAGCGCCGCCATGCTTTACCTCGGTGTGGGGGTGGCGATTGGCCCGCTCGGTCTGGGCTTGTTCAAACTCGATGTGCTGGAAAACACGGTGATGCTGGAACGGTTTACCGAGCTGGCCTTGCTGATCTCGCTGTTTACCGCCGGCATGAAGCTCGAACTGCCCCTGACCGACAGGCGCTGGCGCATTCCGCTGCAGCTGGCCACGCTGTCAATGCTTGTCACCGTGGCGGCGGTGACCCTGCTGGGGGTGATCGGGCTGGGCCTGCCGCTGGGCGCAGCCGTGCTGCTGGGCGCGATTCTGGCACCCACCGACCCGGTGCTGGCCTCTGACGTGCAGGTGGCCAACCCCGGCGACCGTGACCGTCTGCGCTTTGGCCTGACCGGCGAAGGCGGACTGAATGACGGCACGGCATTTCCGTTTGTCATGCTCGGGCTGGGTTTGCTGGGTCTGCACGAGCTGGGCGCCGGGCTGTGGCGCTGGTGGGCGGTGGATGTGCTGTGGGCGGTGGCCGGCGGGCTGGGCCTGGGGTATGCGCTGGGCACCGGGGTGGGCCGCACCATTATTTACCTGCGCACACGCCACCGCGAAGCGCTGGGTTCTGACGAATTCATTGCGCTGGGCCTGATTGCGCTGACCTATGGCGTGGCGCTGCTCAGCCAGACCTACGGGTTTCTGGCGGTGTTCGCCGCCGGGCTGGCGCTGCGCCGCATTGACGACATCAAAACGCCCCCGCTGACCTCCCCCAAACCGGGCCCGGCAGACCAGCCCGCCAGCGGGGCCAAAGCACCTGCCCACATGATGCGCGCGGTGCAGCGCTTTAACAGCCAGCTGGAGCATTTCGCCGAGGTTGGCATTGTGCTGGTGCTGGGCGTGCTGCTGGTCACCGTCGAGTGGCGCCGCGAACTGCTGTGGCTGATCCCGGTGCTGTTTCTGGGGGTTCGCCCGCTGGCCGTGTATGTGGGCCTGCTGGGCACGCCCGTCAAGGGTGCGCAGCGCCGCCTGATGAGCTGGTTCGGCATTCGCGGCATCGGCTCGCTCTACTACCTGCTGTATGCCATCAATCACGACATCGCGCCGGCATTGGCCGAGCGCCTGCTGTCCATCACGCTGGCGGTGGTGGTCGCGTCTGTGGTGGCGCACGGTATTTCGGTCACCCCGCTGATGCAACGGTATGAAGCCCGCAAGGGCCGGACCTAGGTGCGTTACGCCCCAAAATCTTTAACGAAAAAGAGCTTTTGCCCAATCATCACGGGCGCAAGCAGCTACTATTTTTATAGCGCCCAGCACCCGCGTGGCCGATGCTGCAAAACGGGCCACACGTCAAAAAAATAGGCCCACGCCCCGGAACCTGCAAGGGCGCCGGGGCGTGGGCCTGATGGCAGCCTGGGACTTACTGCGCGCTGGATTTCTCCAGCCTGGCCGCGGCCTGGGGCGCTACCCCCGGCTTTTCAGCGCGCGGCGTTTCCAGGGTTTGCTGGGCAGTTGCACCGTTGTAGCCCGATGTCGCCACGGTCCCTGCACCCTGTGCCTGCAGCACCTCGGCCCGGACTTCCGCGCGGGTCCGGGTCGACGGCGCTTTCATCTGGTCCCACAGAAAGGAGTTGAAGGTTTCAGCGGATGCCGCAACGCTGGTCAGCGCGGCCAGGGCCACCACAGCGGTGGTAGCGGTTTTGGAGAAAACTGATTTCATGATGCGTAACCTTAAAAGTTGAAGTGACATTTCCGGGCATGGCGGTCGCCGCCTGAGCGCGTTCCCCGTCTGTCCAGCCTCGGTGAGTCGCCACTGACATGGGGCTGAAGGGCTTTCCCCTGTGGCATGGGCTCATCGATCACTGGACTTTATTACAATCAAATAAAACATTAAATAGCATTTAAAACAATGCATTGCTGCCAAATGCGCAACAATAGAGACATCAAAAGCACAACCATCCAGGGAGTGATACATGGACCGGCTTCAGTCAATGCGGGTGTTTCAGCAAGTCGTCGACGACGGCAGCTTTGCCGCCGCCGCACGCAAGTTCGACCTGTCGGCGGCGGTGGTGACCCGGCTGGTGGGTGACCTGGAGGCGCACCTCGGCGTGCGGCTGCTGCAGCGCACCACCCGCCGCCTGGCGCTGACAGACGCCGGCGAAACCTATCTTTCCCGGGTGCGCCACATC
>JANNXF010000260.1:0-4541 GCA_031409395.1 Polaromonas sp. | reverse complement strand
GCGAAGTCAGAATCTGCCGCCGCTGGCCCGTCCGGGGTGCGCAGCTCGGCGGCGTCAGGGGATGGGGGTGCCGTGAAAGCGCCTTGCTGGCGCGCCTGCAAGGCCTGCTTCCAGCTCGCCGGATCAAAATCAGCCGCGCTGTCTGGCGGCATGTCGTCGGGCGCCGGCCCGGACTCCGGCTGGGCCGGGTTACCGGCCAGCAGAGGCTCAACAGCGATGACTTCGGGCAGGGATTCGACTGGGGGTTCGGGTGCTGGCGAGGCGGGCAGACTGCTCACCTCCTCCGGCGTCTGCACCGAAGGGATGGGCGGGCGCGGCGTGGCGTGGCGCGGCAATAGGTTCGCTGCAGCATCAAAAACTTCGGTGCATTGACCACATCGCACCCAGCCTTGCGAGACTTTGAGTTGATCGGTCACGACTTTGAACATCGTGCCGCAGGCGGGACAGCGCGTAATGAGGCTCATCTAGCGCGCTATTGTAGGGGGTCACTGGCGAAAACGACGGCCGGAAAACCCGGCTGGAACGCGGTACGGTCTGGCGGCAGCAGACGTACGCAGGCGCGCACTCACAGGCGTGCGGTCATCAAGATCCAGCCGTCTTCTTCATCGTGCACCTGCAGCTGGCAATAGGGCAGATACGCCGCCTTCAGCTCATCGGCCTGACGCGACAAAATACCAGCCAGCACCAGGTTGCCGCCTTTTTCCACATGGGCGCACAGCAGCGGCGCCAGCACTTTCAGGGGCGTTGCCAGAATATTGGCGAGCACGGTCTGGTAAGTACCCAAAGCCTTGTCGGGCAAACCGGCATTGAGATGCACGTGGTTGGCGTCGGCGTTGGCGCGCGTGGATTGAACCGCCGCCTCGTCAATGTCCACCGCATCAATGTCCAGCGCACCAAACTTGGCGGTGCCAATGGCCAAAATACCAGAGCCACAGCCGTAATCAAGCACGCGGCCATGTGGCGTGCCCTGTGTTGCAATCCAGCGCAGGCACATGCGCGTGGTCGGGTGGGTGCCGGTGCCAAATGCCAGGCCGGGGTCCAGCCGTATCACCTGCCGGGCTTGTGCGGGCGGTTCATGCCAGGTCGGCACAATCCAGAACTCAGGCGTGATTTCTACCGGGGTGAACTGCGACTGCGTCAACCGCACCCAGTCCTGGTCTGGCACAGGGGCGACGGCCACCAGCTGGCAACCGGCAAAAAAGTCCTGGGCCTGCAGCAAGGCAGCCGCTTCGCGGGCCAATGCTTCGGTGGCAAACAGGGACACGATGCGCGAACGCTCCCAGCCCGCCTTGGGCGGCGGCATGCCGGGTTCGCCAAACAGCGCCTGCTCGGCGGGGGTTTGCGCATCGGCATCTTCCACCGACACACTGAGCGCGTCCAGCGCCTCCAGCGCCTCGCTGAGGGTTTCCACCTGGGCAACAGGGGCCAGCAAAATCAGTTCAAACATGGTTGGTGACTAGCATGAACAAAGCCTTCCCTGCAAGCCAGGGCCGCGGGACTGGCTTCGCCAGACCGCAGGCGCAGCGGCCCCCTCGGGGGGCAGGGAGTGACACGAAGTGCACGACCGTGGGGGCCATATCCCTAGCGAACACGTTTGGACAGCCACTCTTCAAGGTAGTGGATGTTGGTGCCGCCATCCATGAACTTGGCGTCCACCATGAGTTCGCGGTGCAGCGGAATGTTGGTGTTGATGCCTTCCACCACGGTTTCGGCCAGCGCGGTGCGCATGCGGGCCAGCGCCTGCTCGCGCGTGTCGCCATGCACAATGATTTTGCCAATCATCGAATCGTAGTTGGGCGGCACAAAGTAGTTGGCATAAATATGCGAATCGACCCGCACCCCGGGGCCACCCGGTGTGTGCCAGGTGGTGATGCGGCCTGGCGACGGCGTGAACTTGTAGGCGTCTTCCGCATTGATGCGGCATTCAATCGAATGGCCCTTGAGCTGGATGTCGCGCTGGGTAAAGGGCAGTTTTTCGCCAGCCGCCACCATGATCTGGGTGCGCACAATGTCGACGCCGGTGATCCACTCGGTGACCGGGTGCTCGACCTGCACGCGGGTGTTCATTTCGATGAAGTAGAACTCGCCGTTTTCGTACAGAAACTCGAACGTGCCCGCGCCGCGGTAACCAATTTTCTTGACGGCCGCCACGCAGCGGTCGCCAATGCGCTCAATGAGCTTGCGCGGAACACCCGGTGCTGGCGCTTCTTCAATCACCTTCTGGTGGCGGCGCTGCATGGAGCAGTCGCGCTCACCCAGCCAGACCGCATTTTTGTACTGGTCGGCCATGATCTGGATTTCAATGTGCCGCGGGTTCTGCAGGAATTTCTCCATGTAGACCTCGGGATTGCCAAAGGCTGCACCGGCCTCGGCCTTGGTGGTTTGCACCGCATGCAACAGGGCCGCTTCGGTGTGCACCACGCGCATGCCGCGCCCGCCACCGCCGCCCGCCGCCTTGATGATGACCGGGTAGCCGACCTGCTTGGCAGTGCGCTTGATGATGACCGGGTCGTCGGGCAATGCGCCCTCGGAGCCGGGCACGCAGGGCACGCCCGCCTTGATCATGGTCTGCTTGGCCGACACCTTGTCGCCCATGATGCGAATCGACTCGGGGGTGGGGCCAATGAACTTGAAGCCGCTTTTTTCCACCCGCTCGGCGAAATCGGCGTTTTCGCTCAGGAATCCGTAGCCCGGGTGAATCGCCTCGGCGTCGGTCACTTCGGCTGCTGAAATGATGGCGGGCATGTTCAGGTAGCTCAGGCTTGAAGCCGCCGGCCCGATGCACACCGATTCGTCGGCCAGCTTGATGTACTTGGCCTCACGGTCGGCTTCTGAGTACACCATGACGGCCTTGATGCCCAGCTCGCGGCAGGCGCGCTGGATTCTCAGGGCGATTTCGCCGCGATTGGCGATCAGTATCTTTTTAAACATCGGCTACCTCGCGGCTCATCGCCCCGCCCGCTGCGCGGGCCAGGCCATTTGGTGAACGCACAACATGCGCTGCGCGCAGATGTTGGCATTCCCCCGCGCCTGCAGCGCGAACACCGCGATTGGCAATCAGTATCTTGTTAAACATCGGAGGCCCGATTACTCGATGATGAACAGGGGCTGTCCGTATTCCACCGCCTCGCCGTTCTCGGAGAGGATCTTGGTGACCGTACCGGACTTGTCGGCTTCGATTTCATTGAGGATTTTCATGGCCTCGATGATGCAGATCGTCTCGCCTTCCTTGACCACGCTGCCCAGCTCGACAAACGCCTTGGCGCCGGGGCTGGCAGAGCGGTAAAAGGTGCCGACCATGGGCGACTTGACGGCGTGGCCTGCGGGGGCGGGGGCAACAGCCAGCGCTTCCGGCGCACTGGCGACCGGTGCTGCCACCGGGGCGGCGACCATGGCCATGGCGGGTTGCTGCATCACCAGTGGGGCACCGCTGGATTTGACGATGCGTACCTTGCCTTCGGCCTCGGTAATCTCAAGTTCAGACACGTTCGACTCTGACACCAGATCGATCAGGGTCTTGAGTTTTCTTAAATCCATAGATTTTCTCCAACGACGGTAAATGCCGGTGCCAGGGGGTCTGCACGCAGCGTCGAAATCATCAGGAAGCGGGTTGCACCGGCACGCCCTTGCAAGGGCGTCGAAGCGACCCACCATCTTCCTTCTTTTTTCACTTACTCCCTGCTTTTAAGCTTTAAAGCTCTTATCGGCAAGTATTGATTATTATTTTGCAAGGCAGCCAGCGGACTGGCTCCGGGAAAGCGCAGAGTGTACCTCAAGCCAAACCGGGGGCCAAAGGGGCTGGGAGCCCACTCCGCAACGCAGCCCCGGCCCAGGGGAAACGCTGTTGAAAGCAAATTCAGGCAGTTCGCGCCACTTAGCATGCCGATGAAAGAAGACAGCGAAAAAACTGCACTCAGGCCCCAGAGACTAGGTGAGCTTGGCCCACAACGCAAGGTCTTCCGGCAAGACTTTACCGGTCTTGCGGTGAAGCAGTTCACCCGACGCCCCGAACACCACGGTAAACGGCAAACTGCCCGCCAGATTGCCCAGCGATTTGCTCAGTTCGGTGCCGGCCATGCCGGCCATGCCCACCGGGAAATTCAGGGGTTTGGCCTGCAGCCAGCTGCGCACGGCGCTGGGCTGGTCGACCGCCAGGCCGACCACCTGCCAGTTTTTGTCCTTGTTTTCCTGGTAGAAGTAATCCAGCAACGGAAGCTCTTCAATGCAGGGCGGGCACCAGGTAGCCCAGAAGTTCACCAGCAGGGGCTTGCCGCGAAAACGGTTCATGGGCAGGGTTTTACCGTCGGGGGTGTCAAAGCTCAGGTTCCAGAATGCCTCAGCGGCCGGCTGGGCGCTAGCCTCGGGTGTGCCCGCGGTACCGGCTTTGGCGCTCCCGCCTGTCACGGCATGGGGCTGAAACTTCCACCAGGCGGCACCCACACCGGCCAGACCAGCGGCGGCGGCAACGCCGCCATAAAGCATATTTCTGCGATTCACTTCTCAAGCTCCAAAGGGACAGTTGGCGGATTTAGCAATTTTTG
>JANNXF010000259.1:0-7622 GCA_031409395.1 Polaromonas sp. | reverse complement strand
TTTGCCAACGGCGTGGGCCTGGCCATGCGCTGGCCGGTGTTTGCCGCCATCGTGCCTGAACTGGTGCCGCGCCTGCAACTGCCCGCCGCACTGGCGCTGAACGGCATTGCCATGAATGCCTCGCGCATTGTCGGCCCGCTGGTGGCCGGCGCGCTGATCGCCAGCGCCGGCACCGAGTATGTGTTTGTGCTGAACGCCGCGCTGTCGGTGGTGTCGGGCTTTGTCATCATGCGCTGGCGGCGCGACCATGTGCCCAGCCCGCTGGGCCGCGAACGGCTGGTCAGCGCGATGCGGGTGGGCGTGCAGTTTGTGCGGCAGTCGGCCCGGCTGCGCGCGGTGCTGCTGCGGGTGGCGCTGTTTTTTCTGCATTCCACCGCGCTGCTGGCGCTGCTGCCGCTGGTGGCGCGCAACCTGCACACCGGTGACGCCGGCACCTTTACCCTGCTGCTGGCGGCCATGGGCGCCGGTGCGATTGGCGCCGCCCTTTATTTGCCGCGCTTGCGGCAGATGATGCCGCGCGACACGCTGGTGCTGCGCGCCACCGTGCTGCAGTCGCTGTCGACCGCCGTCATGGCGTTTGCGCCCAATGTGTACATCGCCGTGCCCGCCATGCTGCTCAATGGCATGGCCTGGATCACCTGCGCCAATTCGCTCAGCGTGTCGGCCCAGCTGTCGCTGCCCGACTGGGTACGGGCACGCGGCATGTCGATGTACCAGATGGCCATCATGGGGGCCAGTGCGCTGGGAGCCGCCCTGTGGGGGCAGATTGCCACCGTCAGCAGCATCCAGACCGGCCTGCTGATTGCCGCCGTCAGCGGCACGCTCAGCATGCTGCTGGCGCAGCACCTGGTGGTGGACCTGAGTATTGAGGAAGACCTGACGCCGTCCAACCAGTTCAAGGCGCCCGTGGCCGACGCACCACCGGGCACCGGCCATGTGGTGGTCACCATTGAGTACCTGATTGACCCGGCGCGCGCCGACGACTTCCGGGCGCTGATGCAGACCAGCCGGGGCAGCCGCCTGCGCCAGGGCGCGCTGGGCTGGGAGCTGCTGCGCGACGTCAACCACCCCGGCCGCTTTATCGAGCAAATCATTGACGAGTCATGGACCGAGCACCTGCGGCGCTTTGACCGCGTCACCGCCAGCGATGTGGCGCTGCGCGAACGCAAGCTGGCGTTTCATCTGGGCGACGAGCCGCCCGTCATCACGCGCTGCGTGGTCGATGCGCCTGGCAACTCATAGCCCCGGCCAGGCCTTCGGTGTAGCGTGCATGGCCGCGCAGGCGCAGCTCGCAGGCCGGGCACTGCCCGCAGCCATAGCCCCACGCATGGCGGTGCGTGCGGTCGCCCAGATAGCAGGTGTGGGTGTGCTCCACAATCAAATCAACCAACGCCTGCCCACCGCCCGCCACCCCGGACTGCTCGCCCAACGCCTGCGCCAGCGCCCAGGTTTCGGCCTTGTCTATCCACATCAGCGGGGTGTCAATCAGAAAGCGCTTGTCCATGCCCAGCGACAAGGCCAGTTGCATGGCTTTGATGGTGTCGTCGCGGCAGTCGGGGTAGCCCGAAAAATCGGTTTCGCAGACGCCGGTGACCAGCACCTGCAGGTCGCGCCGGTAGGCCAGCGCAGCGGCCAGCGTTAAAAACAGCAAATTTCGCCCCGGCACAAAGGTGTTGGGCAGGCCCGAGCTTTCCATTTTGAAGGCCACATCCCGCGTCAGCGAGGTCTCGCTGACCTGGCCCAGCACGCTCAGGTCGAGCAAATGGTCTTCGCCCAGCCGCGGCGCCCACTGGGGAAATTGGGTTTTGATTTCGCGCAGCACATTGAGCCGGGCCTGCAGTTCGACCTTGTGGCGCTGGCCGTAGTCAAACGCCACGGTTTCAACACGCGGGTACTTGCTGAGCGCCTGGGCCAGGCAGGTGGTGGAGTCCTGGCCGCCCGAAAACAAAACCAGTGCGCTGGTGTGGGCGCGCGGAGGCGAGTCGATGGCGGATGGGGTGGTCATGGGGGTGTGCAAATCAGTCAATGAATGCGCCAAATTGTCACCTGTTCCCCGGTCAGGGCACCAGGGTTTGGCGGACAGACTGCCGCCGGCCAGCCGATTCGGGCTATAAACCTACAAAACAGCCACCGGTTTTGCTGCAAAGTAGCCGGCTGTGAACAGCGCATTTTTCCCTCATTGTCAAACCGGAGCTTTCCATGCACAACCCGATTTCACGCCGCTGCCTGCTGGCCGGCACTTCACTGCTGCTCTGGGTTTCGGTCTCGGCGCTGGCCCAGACGCCGGTGCGGGTGTCGTCCAAAATCGACACCGAAGGCGCGCTGCTGGGCAACATGATGATTCAGGTGCTGGAGGCCAACGGCATCAGGACCGAAAACAAGGTGCAGCTGGGCAACACCAAGATCATGCGCGGCGCCATCACCGCCGGAGAAATTGACCTGTACGCCGAGTACACCGGCAACGGTGCCTTCTTTTTTGCCGACGAAAAAAACCCTGCGTGGAAGAGTGCCAAAGACGGCCATGCGCTGATCAAAAAGCTCGATGCCGACAAAAACCGGCTGGTCTGGCTGGAGCCCTCACCGGCCAACAACACCTGGGCCATTGCGCTGCGCAAGGACGTCGCCAGCCAGGCCAAGGTGCAGTCGCTGGCTGACCTGAACCGCTACCTCACGGCCGGTGGCAAGTTCAAGCTGGCGGCTTCGGCTGAATTTGTCGAGCGCAGCGACGCCCTGCCGGCGTTTCAGACCGCTTACGGCTTCAAGCTGAAGCAGGACCAGATTTTGACGCTGGCCGGCGGCGACACCGCCGTGACCATCAAGGCGGCGGCCGAGCAGACTTCGGGCGTCAATGCCGCCATGGTGTATGGCACCGATGGCGCCATTTCTGCACTGGGCCTGGTGCTGCTGGCCGACCCAAAAAGCATTCAGCCGGTGTATGCCCCGACGCCGGTGATACGGGCTGACGTGCTGGCCGCCAACCCCAAGATCAGGGAGGTGCTGGCACCGGTTTTCAAAACCCTGGACAGCCCGACGCTGCAGGCGCTCAACGCCAAGATTGCGGTCGAAGGCCAGGACGCCAAAAAAGTGTCGGCGGACTACCTGCGGGCCAAAGGTTTCCTGAAGTGAGCTGACAGCGTCTGGCAAAAGACAAAGTAACAGCACCAGCAGAAGCGCCTGTGGGCCTTGTTCAAAACCGGGTGCTTGGCGTGCTGGTGCTCGCCGGCCTGGCGGCAGCGTTGGGTTTGGCATTTTTATCCCACGCACCCAACCGGCTGCTGTCGGGCGTACCGGTTTCACTGCTTCAGGTGCTGGTGCAGACTGCCAGCGGCGCTGGCCCGTGGGCGGGGTGGCTGACCTTGCTGCCTGCCGCGTGGCTGCTGATGGCCGTTTTTCGCCCGCCTGGGGGCCGCACACAGGCCAGCATTGCCCTGGCGGCCGCCCTGCTGCTGGCCGGGCTGGCCGGGCTGGCGGCGCAGGGGGCCGCGCAGCAGGCCGGGGCAGACCCTGACGCGGCGCTGGTCGCCCGCACCTCGTTTGGCGGCGCTTTCTGGCTGCTGGCTGCGCTGTGCTGGCTGGCGGCCACCGACGCGCTGCAGCGCCTGGCACTGCCGCCGCTGTGGCGCCTGCTGGCGGGCACTGCGGTGCTGGCGCCGGTGCTGGCGCTGCTGGCCGGTGGCACGCTGGATTCGCTGTCGCTGCTCAAGGAATACGCCAACCGGCAAGACGTGTTTGAGGCCGCGCTGCGGCAGCACGGCCTGATTGTGCTGGCCAGCCTGTTGCCGGCGCTGCTGCTGGGGGTGCCGCTTGGCATGGCCTCGGTACGGCGCAGCGCGCTGCGCCGGCCGCTGTTTGCGCTGCTCAACCTGGTGCAAACCGTGCCGTCGATTGCGCTGTTTGGCCTGCTGATGGCGCCGCTGGCCCTGCTGGCGGCCAGCGTTCCCGTGCTGGCGCAATGGGGCCTGCGGGGCATCGGCCTGGCCCCGGCGGTGCTGGCGCTGGTGCTGTACGCGCTGCTGCCGGTGGTGCGCAGCACCGCCGCCGGGCTGGGCCAGGTGCCGACAGCGGCGGTCGATGCCGCACGCGGCATGGGCATGGGGGCGCAGCAGATTTTCTGGCGGGTTGAACTGCCGCTGGCGCTGCCGGTTTTTTTGTCGGGCCTGCGCGTGGCGGCGGTGCAAACCATGGGCATGGCCATGGTCGCCGCGCTGATTGGCGCGGGCGGTTTGGGGGCCATCATGTTTCAGGGCCTGCTGGGCGGCGCGCTCGACCTGGTGCTGCTGGGGGTGGTGCCGGTGGTGGCCATGGCGATGGGGGTCGATGCGCTGCTCAAGGCGCTCAGTCTGGCGCTGACAGCGCCTGCAGGCCAGTCCGATCACAACGACCCACCGAACCGCTGAATTGCCACCATGATTGAGCTGCAGCATGTTTCCAAGGCCTTTGGCGGGCTCACAGTCATTGACGATGTGTCGCTGACGATTGCCCAGGGCGAGCTGGTGGTGATTCTGGGCAGCTCGGGTTCGGGTAAATCCACCCTGCTGAAAATGATGAACCGGCTGCTGGAACACGACAGCGGGCGCATTGTGTTTTCCGGTGACGAGATCCGCAGCTTTCAGCCCGAAGCCCTGCGCCGGCGCATGGGCTACGCGATCCAGTCGGTGGGCCTGTTTCCGCACTGGACGGTTGAAAAGAACATCGCCACCGTGCCCCGGCTGCTGGGCTGGCCCGCCGCCCGCATCCAAAACCGGGTGACCGAACTGATGGCGCTGCTGCAGCTCGACCCGGTGCGCTACCGCAAGCGCTACCCACACCAGTTGTCGGGCGGGCAGCAGCAGCGCGTGGGCGTGGCGCGGGCGCTGGCGGGCGACCCCGAGGTGCTGCTGATGGACGAACCGTTTGGCGCGCTCGACCCGGTCACGCGCGCCGCGCTGCAGCGTGAAATGGCGCGCATCCACCGGGCGTCTGGCAAAACCATCGTGCTGGTGACGCACGACATCGACGAGGCCCTGAGCCTGGCCACGCGCATTGTGCTGCTCGACCAGGGGCGGGTGGTGCAGAGCGGTACGCCGCTGGAGATGCTGGCCAAACCGGCCCATGATTTTGTGACCGATTTTTTTGGCCGCAGTGACGTGGGCATCAAGCTGCTCGGGCTGCAGCGCGTGGCCGACCATGTTCGTCCAGGGGCCGGTGAAGACCCTGGCGCGCCGATTGCCGCCAGCCTGAGCCTGCGCGAGGCGCTGTCGGTATTGGTCTCGCGCCGTGTGGACCAGCTGGCGGTGGTGGACGCCGAGGGCCACCGGCTGGGCAGCCTGCACCTGCAGGATTTGATCGGCCCGCCGGCATGAATGCGCCCGCCGCTGCGCAGCGCAACGGAACGGTGCTCTGGTGGGCGCTGGCTTTGCTGGTGCTGCTGGTGGGGGGCATGGCGTGGCTGGGGCCACTGTTTGCCGCGCTGTTTCCTGCGCTGGAGCGGCCGGTGTATGTGCAAGACCCGTTCTGGCGGCTGACGCTGGCGCACCTGCAGATCGTCGCTGTGTCGAGCGCCCTGGCGGTGGTGATTGGCATGGGGGCCGGCATTTTTGCGACCCGCGCCGCCGGGCGCGAGTACCAGGGCCTGATTGAAACCGTGGTGGCGGCCGGCCAGACCTTTCCGCCCGTGGCGGTGCTGGCCGTGGCGGTGCCGCTGGTCGGGTTTGGCGAAGCCCCGGCGCTGATCGCCCTGGCGCTGTATGGCCTGCTGCCTGTGCTGCAGGGCACGCTGGCAGGTCTGGCGTCGGTGCCTGCCGCCACCCAGGAGGCCGCCTTGGGGCTGGGCCTGAGCGCCCGGCAGCGCCTGCTGCAGGTCGAGCTGCCGCTGGCCGCGCCCGTCATTCTGGCCGGGGTACGCACCTCGGTCATCATCAACATCGGGACGGCCACCATCGCCTCAACGGTAGGGGCCAAGACCCTGGGCCTGCCCATCATTGTCGGCCTGAGCGGCTTCAACACCGCCTATGTGCTTCAGGGCGCGGTGCTGGTGGGCCTGGTGGCCGTGGTGACCGACCTGGCTTTTGAGCGGCTGGAGCAGCGTCTGCTGCGCTGGAAAACTGCGGAGTGAGCCGGTTGCAGCGGGTGGGCGGCAACGTATTAGCTATTAAATCAATAGCTGTCTTCGTCCGTATCTATTGGGCAAAAGCCACTTTTTATTAGAAACTTCTGGTATGCGACCCGCAAGCAGCGCTGGTTTTAGGTACAGGGGTACAGTGGCGCACTTATGCATACCGCAAGCGCCCATGCTGACGATCTGATTCAGCGCCGCCCCGAGGGGCTGTACTGCCCGCAGGGCGATTTCTACATTGACCCGTGGCGGCCAGTAGCGCGCGCGGTCATCACCCATGCGCATGCCGACCACGCCCGCTGGGGCCACGCCCACTACCTGGCCCAGCGCGATGCCGAGGCCATGATGCGCGTGCGTCTGGGCGACGACATCTCCTTTCAGGGCGTGGCGTACGGTGAGTCACTGCAGATCGGAAGCGTCAACGTCAGCCTGCACCCTGCCGGACACGTGCTGGGCTCTGCCCAGGTGCGGGTCGAACACCGGGGCGAGGTCTGGGTGGCTTCGGGCGATTACTTTGTCAGCGGCGCGGGCGACCACAACCCCACCTGCACACCGTTTGAGCCCGTGCGCTGCGATACCTTTATTACCGAGTGCACGTTTGGCCTGCCCATTTACCGCTGGGCACCCCAGGTGCAGCTGATGGCGGAGATTCGCGCGTGGTGGGCCGAGTGCGCGGCAGAGGGACGCCACGCGCTGCTGATGGGTTACAGCCTGGGCAAGGCCCAGCATCTACTCGCCGGCCTGGCCACGCTTGACGCGCCAGGGCCGGTGTTGGTGCACGCAGCGGTAGCGCGGCTGAACGAGGCCTACCGCGCCGGGGGTGTGGCCCTGCCAGACGTCACCACCGTGACCGCAGATACCGACTTCAAACAGCTGCGTGGTGCGCTGGTGATAGCGCCGCCTGCCGTGCAGGGCAGCGCTTGGGCGCGCAAGCTGGGGCCTCACCGCGATGCGTTCGCCAGCGGCTGGATGCGCTTGCGCGGTGCGCGCCGCCGCCAGGGTGTGGACCGGGGTTTTGTGTTTAGCGACCACGCCGACTGGCCGGGCCTTCTACTGGCCGTCACGGCCACAGGTGCGCGGCGCGTGATCGTGACCCACGGCAACGAAGATGCCCTGATCCGCCTGCTGCGCGAGCAGCATGGCCTGCAGGCGGAGGCGCTGGCCACAGAGTTCAACGACGACCACATCGATGCCGCGCCCGAGGTCACACCAGAGCCCCAAACACCAGCCAAAGGCGATGCGGCGTGAAGGCCTTCACCGACCTGTACCTGGCCCTGGACGCCAGCACCTCCACACTGGACAAACTGCAGGCCCTGAAGCGCCATTTGGGCCAGGTCGCGCCGCGGGATGCCGCATGGGCGGCTTACCTGCTGGCGGGCGGGCGGCCGCGCCGCGCCGTGCCCACCGCCGAACTGCGCGCCCTGGCGTGTGAGGCCGCAGGGTTGCCTGATTGGTTGTTTGAAGCGGGCTACACCGCCACCGGCGATCTGGCTGAAGCCATTGCCTACGTGCTGCCCGCCCCCACCAC
>JANNXF010000258.1:0-9931 GCA_031409395.1 Polaromonas sp. | reverse complement strand
TCCATCTCGCTTTGCATGTCTTGCGCGCCGCGCTCCACAATCAGCTCGTAGGTGCCCTGGCTGGCGATGACTTCGCACGCGCCCTCGGCCAGGTAGGCGCTGGCGCCCAGCACCCGCACCGCGTGGTAATGCGTCAGCAGCACGTACTTGATGGGTTTGTCGCTGACGCTGCGAATGCGGGCAATCAGGTCTTGCGCCATGGCCGGCGTGGCGGTGGCGTCGCTCACCATGATGAATTTGTCGCCGATGACCACGCCCGAATTCGGGTCGCCTTCGGCGGTGTAGGCCCAGCAGTGCGCGCTCAGTTGCTCAAAGGTGATGGTCTTGTCGGCCAGGTCTGACTGGGAGGCAAAGGCCTTGGTGGCAGTGGTAGACATGGGGCCTCCTGGGCGTGGCGAACAGTGGGACTGCAATTTTAGCCACGCGTGTTGAACTGTGCGGGCCTGAGCCCCCTCCAGCGCCACACTTTCAGGCTTGCAAGGCGTGCCGGGCCCTGAGCCACGCCACCGCGTGCTGCGCCAGCTGATCGACGGGCACATGGGCGGCCAGCGTCAGCACGCCGGGCTCGCCAGCCGGGTCTTCAAGGGCTTCAAACTGGCTGGCCACCAGACTGGGGGGGTAAAAATGGTCGGCGCGCTGGCCAACCCGCCTGAGGGATTCGGCCTCGGTGATGGCCAGGTGCACAAACTGCAGCGGGCAAGCGGCCTGGCGCAGGCGTTCGCGGTAGGCCGCTTTCAGGGCCGAACAGGTCAGCACCGCGCCTTGCGGGTGGCGCGCCAGCTCGGTGCCCAAGGTTTGCAGCCAGTCGGCGCGGTCATCGTCGGTCAGGGCCATGCCGCGCTGCATTTTGGCAACATTGCGGGCCGGGTGGAAATCATCGCCTTCAATCAGGGGCAGCGCCAGTTGCCAGGCGATCAGGTGGCCGACCGCTGATTTGCCGCAGCCCGCCACCCCCATGACCACCACGCGCGGGGGAGTTGCAGAAAGGCCGTGTGGGTCTGGCATGGCCAAATTATGACCTTTTGCCAGTGGGGCACCCGCTTCAGGCGGTGTTTCTCACTGCGGACGGCAGGGCACCGACGCCTTGCTGCATGCCGCATCAAAAGTGCCCTTGGCCCCGTCTTTACGGGCGCGGGCAGCTACAAAATTCATAGCAACACCGGTGGCCACCGACGCCAGCGCAGCGCCGGCCACCTGCCCCAGCCCGCGTACCAGGCGGCCGGCGGCACCCCCTGCCAGGCCCATGGCCAGGCGCAAATCACGCAGGGGCTGAAGCACGCCCACACGCCAGTGGGCGGCGTTGCCAGGCTTCGGCGCAGGGGCCGCAACCCCCGGCGGGCCCCAGCTGAAGCGGGCCGATGTGGCGTGACCAGACCCAAACGACTCCATCACCAGCTCCTGGCCGGGCAACAAGGTCAGGCTGTCGCCCCGGCTCAGAAAATGGTCACCGGCCAGCACCCGGCTGTAGGGGCCGGCATCGGTCAGGGTCACCCACACCCGGCCATGCGCAATTTGCAACACACTGAGCCGCCTGGCGCGCAGCCTGACGGCGTGGCCGGCTTGCAGGCGGTTCACGCCTGCCGCGTCTTCTGCAGGTGTTTTTTCAGCTGCGTTGCCGTCGGCTGCGGCGGCTTGCGGGCTGCCGGTCCAGCTTCGCAGGTAGTGGCGCTGCGGCGCAGTGTGCGCAGCGGGGGCATGAAGGCAGTGGTCCATGGTGTTCTCCAAAAAAGACCGGGTTTCGGTGACTCAGGGCTTGATGGTCGTTCACAAGCGCTTGTCAGTCCAATGAAATCAAGGTAGGCTATTCATTCCAAAAACGCATTAATAGCTGTATCCATCGCGCCTCTCACAGGGCCGTGAAACCTTCTTTTATCCCATGCTGAATTCACCCGGTCATTTACGTTCACGCGCCATTGCCGTGGGCCAGCTGCGCGCCTTTGAAGCGGTGGCCCGCCACCTCAACTTCCGCGCCGCCGCCGACGAGCTGGCCCTCACCCAATCGGCCGTCAGCCGGCAGATTCAGGGGCTGGAAGAAGACGTGGGCGTCAGCCTGTTCTTGCGCCACACCCGGGCGGTGGAACTGACCAGCGCGGGCGCCCAACTGCTGCGTGCGGTGATGCCGTCGCTGGAGCGCATTGACAGCGCGGTGCGCATCATTCGCCAGAGCGCGGGCCGCAAAAGCGTGGCCATCAGCACCTGGGCCTCGTTTGGCTCGATGTGGCTGATTCCCCGGCTGGAGGTGTTCCAGCGCGAACACCCCGACATCGACATCCGCATTGACGCCACCGACACGCCGGTCGACCTGGAAACCACCGATGTCGACCTGGCCCTGCGCTACAGCACGCCGGCCACCGTGCCGGCGTCGGCGATCCGCCTGTTTGGCGAGCAGCTCACGCCGGTGGCCAGTCCGTGGCTGCTCAAAAGCGGCTCGCGCATTCAAAAGGCCAAGGACCTGGCGCAGTTTGCGCTGGTGGAAGCCGGTGACGCCCACCGCAGCCACTACATGGAATGGCTGACCTGGCAGCGCTGGTTTGACGCGCAAAAGCTCACCCGGTTTGAGCCCAAGCGCTGGCTGTACTTCAACTACGCCCATCAGATTGCCCAGGCTGCGCTGACCGGCCAGGGCATTGCGCTGGCCCGAACACCACTGGTTGCCGACAGCATCGCCTCGGGCGATCTGGTCGAACCGCTGCCAAAAATGCGGCTGGACTCACCGCTGGCCTACTGGCTGATCGTGGGCCCGCACCGGGGCGCGGGCGGCGCTCCCCGGCCGGAAGTCACGGCGTTTTGTGAATGGCTCAAGGGCCAGGCGGCGCAAACCCGGCAGGCGATTGGCGATGTGCCCGACCCGGACACGGTGGATGCGCTGGACTGATCAGACCGGCCAGACCACCCCGTTGTCATTGAGCAGCGCATCGAGCGCAATGTCATGCGCCTCAGGCGCCATATCAGGCAGCCAGCCGTGGGTAAAACCCAGCCCCACCGTCACCGGCCGGGGTTGCAGCGTGGCCAGCGTGCGGTCGTAAAAGCCGCCGCCGTAGCCCAGCCGGTAGCCGCCCGGGCCATAGCCCACGCAGGGCACAAACAGCAGCGTCGGCACAATCACCTCGGTGTCTTTCGGCTTGGGAATGCCGTAGGCGTCTTCTTCCATCGGGCAGCCGGGGTACCAGGCATGAAAGGTCAGGGTCTTGTGCAGCTTGTTGACGACCGGCAGGCCAATCTTGCGCGGCGACCGGCTTGCTATGCTTTCAGTAGCTAGCTGCGCCCGTTCTACCTGGGCCAACGCCGGATTTGATGCAGAGTCCTGGCCTAAAATGGCGTCTTCCTGCCAGCGGTACAGCGCAGGCAGCGGGTCAAACTCGCCCTTGATGGGCCAATAGGCGCCAATCACCTCGTGCGGCGAGCCCACCAGCCAGATGCGCATGACCCGTTGCAGCAGGTCAGCCCGCTGCAAACGGTCAGGCATATTGAGGCGGGCTTCCACCAGCGCTTTGCGTGTACTTAATTTGTCCATAATGTCCCGATGCTATACAAAATTTTTCTTGCCACGGCGCTGACCGCCGCAGGGCTGGCGCCGGCGGCAGCCCAAACCGCCCCGGCTGCCCCTCTGGCCATGCCGTCTGCCAGCACCGCCGCAGGCGACAACCTGATTCTGGAAATCAACAAGGCTTTCAAACGCGGCGACAAGGCCCGGCTGGCGCAGCTGCTGCCGCAGGCCAGAGGCCACGCGCTGGAGCCGTGGGCCGCCTACTGGGAGCTGAAAGCCCGGCTGGGCGAGGCCAGCGCGCAAGAGGTGCAGGATTTTTTCAGCCGCTACGCCGGCACCTACCAGGAAGACCGCCTGCGCAACGACTGGCTGCTGCTGCTGGGCCAGCGCCGCGACTGGGCCGCCTTTGCCGCCGAATACCCCAACTACCGCATGAACGACGACAAGGAAGTGCGTTGCTACGCGCTGCTGGTCGAGCACCTGAAAAACCCGGCCATCGACGCCCGCCTGGCCGACGAAGTGCGCAAAAACTGGTTCGCCCAGCGCGACGCGGACGACGGCTGCACTGCCGCCGCCGAGCGATTGATAGGCACCAAAAACCTGTCGGCGCAAGACGCCTGGCAAAAAGCCAGGCTTGCCACCGAAGCCAACCGCCCGCGTGCCGCCCGCGATGCGGTGCAGATCGTGGCGCCGGAAGCTGTGGGTATGGTCACCGAGCTGAGCAACAGCCCGGCCAAGTTCCTGTCTGACAAGCAACTGGCGCTGCGAAAGACGCGCAAGGAAATCATCACGCTGGCGCTCATCAAGCTGGCCAGCACCGACGCTGAAGGGGCCGCCTTTCAGATGGACAACAAATGGGGCATGCAGCTCACCGCCGAAGAGCGCAACTGGGTCTGGGGCGCGATTGGCAAACAGGCCGCCACGCGCCTGGGCACCGTGCCGGCCGGCGACGCGCTGGCCTACTTTGCCAAAGTCACCCAGAACAGCGACCTCAGCGACGACATGCTGGCCTGGAAAACCCGCGCCGCCCTGCGCGCCGGCAGCCAGCCCGACTGGAAACTGGTGCTGGGTGCCATCAACGCCATGAGCGACGAGGCCCGCAAAGACCCCACCTGGACGTACTGGAAGGCCCGTGCGCTGCTGGCCACCGCGCCGCCGGACGCACCCGCCAGAACCCAGGCTACTGCCTCTGCGGCAGCGGGCACACCGGCCACAGCGGCCCTCTCGCCGCAGCGTGCCGAAGGCCTGGCGCTGCTGCAGTCGATCGCCTCGGTGCGCGGGTTTTACGAGCAACTGGCGCTGGAAGACCTGGGCCAGAAGATCACCGTGCCGGCCAAACCTGCCGCGCTGACGCCGGATGAAAAAGACGCGGCCCGCGCCAACCCCGGCCTGAACCGCGCCGCCTACGCCATCGCCCTGGGCCTGCGGGCCGAAGGCGTGCGTGAGTGGAACTACGCCACCAACCTGCACAAGCGTGGCGGCATGAGCGACCGCGAACTGCTGGCCGCCGCCCAGCTGGCCTGCGACCGCCAGGTCTGGGACCGCTGCATCAACACCAGTGAGCGCACCAAAACCGAGATTGATCTGGAGCAGCGCTTTCCCATGCCGTTTCGCGAGGCGGTGGTCAAACGCAGCCAGGGCATCAACCTCGACCCGGCCTATGTCTACGGCCTGATCCGGCAGGAAAGCCGCTTCATCATGGATGCCCGCTCGGGCGTGGGGGCGTCGGGCCTGATGCAGGTCATGCCCGCCACGGCCCGCTGGACCGCCAAAAAAATCGGGCTGGACGGTTTCACCGCCGACCAGATCAATGACCGCGACACCAACATCACCATCGGCACGGCCTACCTCAAGCTGGCGCTGGACGACCTGGGCGGCTCGATGCCCATGGCCGCTGCCGCCTACAACGCCGGCCCGGGCCGGCCCCGCACCTGGCGCGGCCAGAGTGGCTCACCCATTGTTGACGCCGCCATCTGGGCCGAAAACGTGCCCTTTGGCGAAACCCGCGATTACGTGAAAAAAGTGCTGTCCAACACCACCAACTACGCCGCGATACTGACCGGGCAGCCTCAGTCGCTGAAAGCCCGGCTGGGCATGGTGGGACCGCGTGACGCGGCTTTGCCAGAGGTGAACAAGGACTTGCCCTGAGCTGGCTGATGCGCGGCTGGTTGCCGCCCGGCTCTTGGTAAAAGCAGGGTTTTGCCCAATAGATACGGGCGCAGGCAGCTATTGAATTAATAGCAATTCAGCGGCAGTCAGTGGCCCGCTCACGCCAGCAGCGCCAGCGCCCCAAAATCCCCCACCCGCTCCCCCAGGCCGGCGGGCACCAGCGCCACCCCGCCCGTCAAGGCGGTCAGCCTGCCGTCCATGACCGACTGCAGGCGCGGGCGCAAGTAGTCGCGGTGATGCCAGAACACGCCGCCGCCCAGGCTGATGCGCTGCAGGTCCAGGGTGACAACCAGGTTGTACAGGGCACGCCCCATGACGCGGCACAGCTCATCAACCATGGCCACTGCCCTTGTTTCACCGGCGCAGGCAGCTGTTAAAAGCGTCGCGGAATCGGCATAGCCCTGGGCCGCAAAACGCCGGGCGATGGCGTTGCCCGCGACCAGCCCCTCCAGATCACCGACATTGCCGCAGCCGCACAGGGCGTCGTCGTTGTCACTGACAAACATGTGCCCGGCATGGCCGGCGTTGCCGTTTTTGCCGCGCAGCACCTGGCCATCGACACACAGGCCAAAACCGACGCCCGTGCTCCACGTCACGTAGGCGCAGTGGCTGATGCCCTGCAGCGCACCCCAGCGGCGTTCGGCCTGCAGCGCGCCTATGCCGTCGTTTTCAATCCGCAGCCGGCCTTGCAGATGCGGAAACTTTTGCCGCAAGGGCGCCTCCAGCAGCACACTGGTCCAGTCGTTGGGCAGGCCGCGCGACGGACCGGCGATGCCGCCGCACAGGTTGGGGGCAGCCAGCTCCATCAAACCGTCCCTGAACGCAAAAGGCCCGCAAGAGGACACGCCTATCGCGTCAATGGCCTGTTCGCTGATGCCCGCCTCAAGGCATGCCTGGGTGATCATGCGCAAAATCTGCTGCGCCACTGCGTCGGGTGCGCCGCGGGTGGCGGTCGGCTTGGTGCGCCTGGCAAGCAGCACGGGCGGCTGCGGCCCCGCCACGTCAGCGGCCAGGCTGACGGCTACTTTGGTGCTTCCCAGGTCAACGCCCACGTTCATGCCAATCTGCCTTGATGCGGGTCTAGATGAACTGCGCCACCAGTGAGGCGACCAGACTCAGCAAGATGGTGGTGGTCAGCGGAATGTTCCAGTCGCGGCCAAACAGCCTGAAGCGCAAATCGCCCGGCAAACGGCCAAAGCCCAGTTTTTGCAGCAGCGGGCTGAACCAGCTGATGCAGACCAGGGCCAGAAAAATGACGATGAACCAGCGGATCATGGTGTTTGCCCGGCAAGGGGGTTAAAGCGTGTGCAGGCGGTCACCGGCCAAAAACCCCATCAGCGCAGGCACTGTGTCACTGGCGGCGTCGGTGGGGCCGGCCACAAAGGCCAGCACCTTGAACAGCTCGCCCATTTCATGCTCGTTCACCAGTTTTTGCACCATCACGCGTTCGGCCAGATCAGCCTGGTCCATGCCGTCGAGCAGGCCGCAGTTCAGCAAAAACCGGCCCTGGCTGGTGTAGCCCGCCACCTGCAAACCGGCCTCTTGCCCGGCCAGCGCCACGCCGGTGAAGTTGACATGCGCGGTGATGTCCTTGCGGCCCACATCGGCCAGCGCGTTGGCGTCGGCCCGGTGACCCTGGTGGCACATCACGGTGCCCATGCCGCGCTGCGGGTGGTAGTACTCGTGCTCGGGAAAGCCGTAGTCAAGCAGGAACACCGCGCCGCGTGCCAGCCGGTCGGCCAGGGTGCGGACAAAACCTTCGGCCTGGGGGTGAATTTCCGTCAGGTAGTCGTGCGCGCCCTCAACCGCCATCGGTGGCCGCAGGTCAGTGACCTGGTCGGCATAGTGCAGCCGCCCCTCATGCAGCACCACGCCCCGCTCGTGCCACACGCCGTCCAGCCGCGCCAGCAATTTCACCGGCATGGCGTCCAGCACCTCGTTGCCCAGCACCACGCCGTGCATTTGGTCTGGCAAGGCGCTGACCCAGCGCACCTTGTCGCCATGCGCCGCCAGCCGTTCGCGCTGCCGCTCCGCCAGGCTGCCAGAGACATCCACAATGGTGTAGCGCGTGACCTGCGGGCCCAGGGTGTCCAGCACCTGCAGCGCCAGGGCGCCAGAACCGGCGCCAAACTCCCAGACCTCCGAGGTGTTGGTGAGCGTCAGCGCCTGGGCCACCTGGCGCGCCAGGGTCTGGCCAAAGCGCGGTGACAGTTCGGGCGCGGTCACAAAATCGCTGCCGCCTTCGGGGCCAACCCCGGCGGGCATCAGGCCGAACTTGCGGGAGTCGTTGGCGTAGTAGCCCAGGCCGGGCGTGTAGAGGGCCAGCGCCATGAAGGCGTCAAAGCCCAGCCAGCCGCCCGCGTCGGCAATGGCCTGCAAAATGACGGGCTGCAGCGCGTCAGCCAGGGCCGTCTGCGGGCCGGTCGGTAAAATAGGGGTTTTGGGCATGAAGGTCACCGCCGCTGATTGTCTGCGATTCACCGCCTGCCCTCCCGCACCGCGCCCGGCGACCTGCCCCACCCACCTCTTTCCTGATGACTGCAGAACCCCTTCAACCCGCTGACCGACCCGTGGTGCTGGTGACCGGCGCCGCCCGGCGGCTGGGCCGCGAGATTGCGCTGGCCCTCAGCGCCAGTGGCTGGCGGGTGGCCGTGCATTACCGCGGTTCCGAAGCAGACGCTATTAAAACAGTAGCTGACTGCGCCCGTATTTCGGGGGCTGACGGCCTTTTTGATACCGGCCAGCTGCACGCTTCCTTTCAGGCCGATCTGGCCGACGAGGCCGCGGTGCGCGGCCTGCTGCCCCGGCTGCTGGCGCATTTCGGCCGGGTCGATGCGGTGGTCAACAGTGCTTCGACGTTTGAACACGACAGTGCGGCCAGCTTCAGCTTTGCCAGCCTCGAAAAGCACCTTCGCAGCAACACCGGCGCGCCCATCGTGCTGGCGCAGGCGCTGCACGCGCACCTGGCCAGCCGCCAGACCGCCGGCGGCCCTGTCGTTCGGGGGGCGGTGGTCAACCTGCTGGACCAGAAACTCTGGAACCAGAACCCTGATTTTTTAAGCTACACGCTGTCCAAGGCGGCGCTGGAAGCCGCCAACACCATGCTGGCCATGGCGCTGGCGCCGCAGTTGCGGGTGGTCGGCGTGGCGCCGGGCCTGACCCTGACCAGCCACCTGCTGACCGATGCGCAGTTTGAGGCGCTGCACCAGCTGTCGCCACTGGGCCGCTCTTCAACCGCGGCCGATGTGGCCGCCACAGTCAAGTTCGCCCTAGAGAACCAGTCGATCACCGGCACCACGCTGCTGGTCGATGGCGGCCAGCATTTGATGAAGTTCGAGCGCGATTTCTCGCTCATGAAACCCGACGCGCAGAAAGCCGGTTAACCGTATGTTCAACACCCGAGGCTCCCAGTACCTGACCCTGAACGGACTGCGTTTTGACGCAAACCTGGGCATTCTGGAAGAAGAAAAAACAGCCCCGCAGCCGATTCAGGTCGATGCCGAGCTGAACCTGGGCACGCAGCCGCTGCTGCCCAGCGACGACGACATCAACCATGTGCTGGACTACCGCAAGGTGCGCCAGATCATCATCACCGAATGCACGGCCGAGCATGTCAATTTGCTGGAAACGCTGATTGGCAAGCTGGCGCACCGCCTGATGCAACTGCCTGGCGTGGTCGGCGCGCGGGTGAAGATTGCCAAACTTGAAATTTTTGACGACTGCGAAGTAGCCATTCGCGTCGAGACAGGACAGTGGTAACTCCATGCAAGTTGAAGAAATGAATGTGACTGTCGACGCCGAAAAAACGGAAAACGCTGCACGCAAAGCAACCAGCGTGGGGGCTTCATCTTCACCAGCCGGGGCTGCGGAACCGGCTTCGCCGGGCCACAGGCGCAGCGCCCCCTCGGGGAGCGAGTCACACGCAGTGGGGAGCGTGGGAACAACATCCAACGTTATCGAGCGGTCCCTGCATTCACCAGCCGGGGCCGTGGAACCGGCTTCGCCGGGCCACTGGCGCAGCGCCCCCTCGGGGGGCAGAGAACCACACGCAGTGGGGAGCGTGGGGGCCTTAAAAATCGAGCGAGAAGACCAGAAGCTCGAAAAACGCCTGTGCCGCGAGGTAGGCCGGGCGATTGTTGACTTCAACATGATTGAAGAAGGCGACAAGGTCATGGTGTGCGTGTCGGGCGGCAAAGACAGCTACGCCATGCTGGATATTTTGCTCAAGCTGCAAAAACGCGCACCGATCAACTTCAGCCTGGTGGCCGTCAACCT
>JANNXF010000257.1:0-2775 GCA_031409395.1 Polaromonas sp. | reverse complement strand
TCCCTTGACATAGCGGGGCGCGGCGGCCTCCCGCCGGCGCTCGCGCTGCGCCTCGCTGTCGCCAAAAGTCGTCTCAATGAAACCGGATTCCGGGTAAACCGTTTCCTCGGTGTCCACCGACAGGGGGCCTGGTCGGTCAGGCCCGGGCGCTGCCGCCAGGCGGCGCTCCTTCACAGCGTCAGCCACCCGTTTGACCAGGGGAAGCTGCGGGCGGGCGTCTGGCGTTGCCATGGTTTCTTCCAGCTTGTCAGCCCAGACGCCAAGGTCGGCATGGCCGTCTTCGGCAGCCTTGGCGCGGGCAAAGCGGGTGATTTCAAGCGCGTAGTCCCGGTTGGTCGCCATCCATTCGGTGTCGGTGACGCGGCCTGTTTTGCGGCGCAGCAACACATGCAGGTGCGCGGCAATGGCAATTTTTTCGTTGGAAGGCATGGTGTTGCTGTTCCTCGGGGTTGGCGGCGGACCGTGCGTCAGGTTCCCAGGCGCTCGGCATGCTGGGTGATGTCCAGGCCCTCGTTTTCATCGGTGTCGCTGACACGCAGGCTGACACAGCGGGAGGTGACCCACAGCACCAGGGCCGTCATGAGCAGGCTGTAGAGCATGACCGAACCGGCGCCAATGAACTGCGTCAGCACGCTGCCCTCAACGCCCGAAATGGTCTGGCTGGCAAACACGCCCGTGAGCAGCGAGCCGACAATGCCGCCCACCCCGTGCACGCCAAACACATCGAGCGAATCGTCGGCATTGAGCAGGCGCTTCAGGCCCGTGGCGCCCCAGTAGCAGGCCACGCCCGCCACCAGGCCAAACACGACGGCCGCGCGCGGCGAGACAAAACCGGCGGCCGGTGTGATGGCGACCAGACCCGCCACCACGCCCGAGCACAAACCCAGCAGCGAGGGACGGCCGCGCAGCAGCCACTCGGCGGCCATCCACGACAGCGCACCGGCCGCAGCGGCAATATGGGTCACCACCATGGCCAGGCCGGCCCGGCCATCGGAGGCGACGGCGGAACCGGCGTTAAAGCCAAACCAGCCCACCCACAGCATGCCGGCGCCGGCCATGGTCAGGCCCAGATTGAAGGGCGTGAAAGCCTCGCGGCCATAGCCACGGCGCGGGCCCATGGCGTAGGCACAGACCAGTCCAGCCACCCCGGCGTTGATGTGCACGACGGAGCCCCCGGCAAAGTCCAGCACGCCCAGGCGGGCCAGCCAGCCACCGGGTTCCCAGACCCAGTGCGCAATGGGCGCATACACCAGCAGCGTCCACAGCGCCATGAAGATCAGCATGGCGGAAAAGCGCATGCGCTCGACAAAAGAGCCGACCACCAGCGCCGCGGTGATGATGGCGAAGGTGAGCTGAAACATCGCATACACCGACTCCGGAATATTTGGCGCGATATGGCTCACCGCCACTTTCTGGGCGTCCTTCACATAGTCGAGCCCGGCAAACCAGAGCCTTTCGGTGCCGCCAATGTAGGGGCTGAGCGCACCACTGCCGGGGGTGAAGGCAATCGAATACCCCAGGGCAAACCAGAGCAGGCTGACCACCGCGCAGATGGCGACCACGCAGGCCATGACATTGAGCACGCTTTTTTTGCGCACCATGCCGCCATAAAACAGCGCAATGCCCGGCAGGGTCATCAGCAGCACCAGCGCGGTCGAGGTCATCATCCAGGCGGTGTCGGCGCCATTGATCGTCTCGGTGCCGACCAGACCCGGCTGCGTGAGCGGCGTGGGGGCAACCGCTGCAGGGGCCGGGGCAAGAGCAACCGGTGCAGCCGGCGGCGGGGCACTGGCAGACTCGGCCGCCGGTGCCGGAGCGGGCTCGGCTGCAACCGGTGTTTGTGCGCTGGCAAGCTGGCATGCCAGCAGCATCCCGAGACCCAACGCCATGAACCTTTTAAAGTGCATACAGTGCCCGCCTTCGTGTTTTAGTCAACCAACAATTGGTAACAACAGGCATAAGTCATGCCAGTGCGCTGGCCCGTCTGTTTGTGACTTATGTCACGCCCGCAGCGCGCAAGCCACACACCCTGCCCGCCCTGCGTACCGGAACGCACCCCTGCAGCGCCAGGCGGGGGTGGGAAACCCCCAGTGCACTATGTCAGTGCGAACGCTATAGTCAGACTCTTGCTGTTGAGCCCAAGGGCTCGCACTGCGAGGAGCCGAGGAGACACAAGAGAGCCACCACAAAGAGACAAGCAAACAAACGCTCCACAAGATGCCTGTTTGACAAAGAAGCGCCGGTAACCCCGGCGCTTTTTTATGGGCGTCTGCTTTGCCAAGCTTGTTGGCAAATAAGGCTCTTTGCCCAATCAACACGGGCGCAAACAGCTATAAAAATCATAGCAAATCGGCCCTGCAAGGCAATGCGACAATCAGCGTCATGGAACTCCTGATCGTCTCAATCGCCTCGCTGGCGGCCGGATTTGTGGACTCGATCGTGGGTGGCGGCGGGCTGATTCTGGTGCCGGCCCTGTTTACGGTCTTTCCCACCACGCACCCGGCCACGCTGTTTGGCGTGAACAAGGGCGCGTCGGTCTGGGGCACGGCCGTGGCCACTATCCAATACACCCGCCGGGTCGATTTACGCTGGGCGGCGCTGCTGCCAGCGGCAGCGGTGGGGTTTGCCGGCTCACTGGCCGGCGCCTGGCTGGTGACGCTGATTTCACCCGGATTTTTGCGCAAGGTCTTGCCCTTCGTGCTGGTTTTGGTGCTGCTCTACACCCTGGCCAAAAAAGAGCTGGGCAAACACCACACCCCACGCTTTTCGGGCCGG
>JANNXF010000256.1:0-3542 GCA_031409395.1 Polaromonas sp. | reverse complement strand
TGCATGTCGTCCTTGCGGTTGAAGGCGACAAACGGGATCTCCCGGAAATTGTGGGCGGTGAGCAGCGCTTGCGGGTGTTTGCCAGCAGCGCCCAGCCGGGCCCCGGCAAACGCGGGGGACGCCACGGCCACATATTCCATGGCCCCCAGCGCCTCGACCTTGCAGCCGCGCAGGGCCTGCCTGAGCGTGGTGACGCAGCCCAGCACCTGGCCTTCGCGCAGCCATTCCTGGGTGAAGTCCTGGTCGTCGGCGATGATTTCCATGGGCAGGCCCTGCTGCGCCAGTTCGGTCAGCGCCTGCAGCGTCCAGGTGGCAATGCTGTCGGCGTTGATGGCAATCGAGATGCGCCCTTCTTCGCGCGTGCCGCCCAGCGAGCTGGGCGCCAGCTCTTTCAGGTCGCGCTCCAGGTCGGCGCGCAGCAGGCGCAGCATCTTGGTGTGCTTGAGCAGCAACTGCCCGGCCGATGTGGCCTTGAGCGGCCGGCTGCGCACGATCAGCACCGTGCCCACCTGCGCCTCCAGGGCGCGCAGGCGCTGCGACACTGCCGACTGCGTGATCGACAGGCGCTGGGCCGCGCGCTCAAAACCGCCCTCTTCCACAATCGCGGCCAGGCATTCCAGGGCGTCCGGGTCAAACGTGCTCATACAGCGTCTTTTTGTATTAGTTGTTCTGATGTTTTCACTAATAGTTTAATTTTTCTATTAATTGAAAGCAAGCTCATTCACACTTGATGCCTTGCATGCACCACGGCGCACATGCCCGCACCAGGCGGGTTGCCGCATGCGTCTGAAAGGGGATAGTCATGAAAGTTATTGTTCTGGGCGCGGGCATCATTGGCGTCAGCACCGCCTGGCATCTGGCCGAGCGCGGCCACGAGGTCACCGTGGTGGAGCGCCAGCCCGACGCCGCGCTGGAAACCAGCTTTGCCAATGCAGCGCAAATTTCGGTCAGCTACTGCGAGCCCTGGGCCAACAAGGACGCACCGCTGAAAGCGCTGAAATGGATGTTTCGCAACGACGCGCCGCTGCTGTTTCGCCCGCAGGCCGACTGGCGCCAGTGGCGCTGGGGCCTGCAGTTTCTGGCCCAGTGCAACGACGCCGCCTTCGAGCGCAATGTGCAGCAACTGGTGGCGCTGGGCGCCTACAGCCACAGCGCGCTGAAAGAGGTGGTGGCCCGCACGGGCATTGACTACCACCGCCTGGAGCGCGGCATTGCCCACTACTACACCGACCAGCAGGCGTTTGACACCGCCGGCGAGGCCGCCGCGCTGATGCGCAAATACGGTGTGGCGCGCCGCGTGGTGTCTACCGCCGAACTGCTGAAGATAGAGCCGGCCTTTCAGCCCTTTGCGCACCGCATCGTGGGCGGCACCTACACCGCCAGCGACGAAAGCGGCGACGCCCGTATCTTCACCCAGTCGCTGGCCAGGCGCTGCGCTGAGCGCGGCGTGCAGTTCATGTACGGCCACGACATCGAGCGGCTGGAAAAAGCCGGTGGCGCAATTGAATCCGTCGCCGTCCGCGCCCGTTCCATGACGGGAATCGAGCAAAAAAGCCTTTCGCTGCGGGCCGACCAGGTGGTGGTGGCCTGCGGTTCGTACAGCGCACCGCTGCTGCGCCAGACCGGTGTTGACCTGCCGATTTACCCGGGCAAGGGCTACAGCGCCACCTTCAAGCTGCTCAAACCCGAACAGGCCCCGTTTGTCAGCACGATTGACGACGAGGTGAAATGCGCCATGAGCCGCCTGGGCGACCACCTGCGGGTGGCCGGCACCATCGAGGTCGGCGGCTACGACCTGGCGCTTGACACCCCATTGGCCAAGGCGCGCTGCGCCATGCTGGCCAGGCGCATCGAGACGGTGCTGCCCGGCGTCTGCGACACGCGCCTGGAAGAAGAAGGCGGCACGCCGCATTTCTGGACCGGCTTGCGGCCCGCCACTCCCACCAACATTCCCTACATCGGCCAGACCCGGGTGCGCGGCCTGTGGGTCAATGCCGGCCACGGCACGCTGGGCTGGACCCACGGCGCGGGTTCGGGCAAAGCCATGGCCGAGCTCATCAGCGGCGAAACCCCGGCCATGAATTTTGGCTTTTACGGCTTTGACAGGCCCCGCCAACCACCTGCCGGGAACGAGTTGGCAACCTGAGTCAGCGCTGGCGGCGCAGGCCGCCCGCCGGCCTACGCGCTAGCACGTAGGGTCACGGCTTTTCTCAATGAAAAAAGGCTTTTGCCCAATCAACACGAGCTCCAGCAGCTATCAAAAGCATAGCGGTACGCCTCCCCGCCAGCCCGCTGCTGTCTGTGCAAATACCCCTTGTCCTACAGCGCCGAGCTGAAAAAAGCGTATTCTTTGTTGCAGTGCAGCAATTCATGCGGCAGGGAGATTTTCAATGGCCATTTCAATCAGCGACATGCTGGAGGCGACACAGCTGACGCGTGGCGGACGGCTGACCGAAGCAACACAGGCCATACGGCGGGCGCTGGGTTGGGGCAGTGCGCCTGCGGCGCCGCCACGCACCCCGCGCCCGCCCACGCCAGCAGGCGCGCCGCTGGCGCGGTTCAGGCCCGCCAACGACCCGCTCGTGGTCGACACGCCTTTTCGCGACCTCAGCGACCCAACCCCCCCGGCCGTGGAAACCCCGGCGCCGCCTCAGGCCCCCACAGCGCCCGCCCGGCCGGCACGGCCTGCCAGCTTTACCGGGCATGTGTTTGAGTTTGCCGGCCAAAGCCATGCCTACCGCCTTTACCTGCCCGAAACCTGGCCGGCCACGCCAGGCGGCACGGCACCGGCAGCTCTGCCGCTGGTGGTGCTGCTACACGGCTGCAAACAGGACGCCGCCGACTTTGCCAAAGGCACGGCCATGAACGCGCTGGCCGAAGCCCAGCCCTGCATGGTGCTGTACCCGGAGCAGCGCGACCAGGCCAACCGCATGCGCTGCTGGAACTGGTTTGAACCCGCCCACCAGACCAAAGACGCCGGCGAGCCCGGCATGATTGCCGCGCTGACGCGCAGCGTCATGAAAACGCACCACGCCGACCCGGCGCGCATCTACATCGCCGGGCTGTCTGCCGGTGGCGCCATGGCGGCGCTGGTGGCGGCGCTGCACCCTGATTTGTTTGCCGCCGTGGGCGTGCATTCGGGCCTGCCGACTGGCGCGGCCAGCGATGTCGTGTCGGCCTTCAGCGCCATGCGCCGGGGCAGCAGCCGCAAGGCGACGGCGCGCGGCACGCCCGGCGCCATGCCCACGGTGGTGTTTCATGGCAGCGCCGACAAAACCGTTCACCCGGGCAACGGCGACCAGGTCACCCAAAGCGCACTGCAAGCCGCCGATGCCTCGGGGCTGGCGCTGCACAAGACAGAACACCCGCAACGCAGCGCCAGTGACGCCCAGCCCGGCGAGCGCAGCGTGCAGCGCACGGTGTACAGCGACGCCAGCGGCAAGCCCTATGTCGAGCACTGGGCCGTGGCCGCAGGGCCGCACGCCTGGTCAGGCGGCAACGCCGCAGGCTCTTTCACCGACCCGCAAGGCCCCGACGCCTCG
>JANNXF010000255.1:0-9317 GCA_031409395.1 Polaromonas sp. | reverse complement strand
TCGTGCTTGACGGCCGCATGGAAAGCGGCGTACACCTTTTGCGAATCATGGCCGCCCCGGCGCAGGTTGAAAATGTCGTCGTCGCTCATCTTGGCGACCATTTCCAGGGTTTTGGGGTTCTGGCCAAAGAAATGCTTGCGTACGTAAGCGCCGTCGTTGGCTTTCATGGCCTGGTAGTCGCCGTCCAGCGTGTCCATCATGATCTTGCGCAGCGCGCCGTCCTTGTCGCGCGCCAGAAGGGGGTCCCAGCCGCTGCCCCACAGCAGCTTGATGACGTTCCAGCCTGCGCCTCGGAACTCGCCTTCAAGCTCTTGCACGATCTTGCCGTTGCCACGCACCGGGCCGTCAAGGCGCTGCAAGTTGCAGTTGATGACAAACACCAGGTTGTCGAGCTTTTCGCGCGCGGCCAGGCCAATCGCGCCGAGTGACTCGACTTCGTCCATCTCGCCGTCACCGCAGAACACCCAGACCTTGCGGTTCTCGGTGTTGGCAATGCCGCGGGCATGCAGGTACTTGAGGAAGCGTGCCTGGTAAATCGCCATCAGCGGGCCCAGGCCCATTGACACCGTGGGGAACTGCCAGAACTCGGGCATGAGCTTGGGGTGCGGGTAGCTGGACAGTCCCTTGCCATCGACTTCCTGACGGAAGTTGAGCAGTTGCTCTTCGGTGAGCCGGCCCTCCAGGTAGGCACGGGCATACACCCCTGGTGATACATGGCCCTGAATGTAGAGGCAATCGCCGCCATGCTCTTTGCCTGGCTCGTTGCTTTCAGCGTGCCAGAAATGGTTGAAACCCGCGCCAAACATGCTGGCCAGCGAAGCGAACGAGCCGATGTGCCCACCCAGATCACCTCCGTCAGCCGGGTGCAGCCGATTGGCCTTGACCACCATGGCCATGGCGTTCCAGCGCATGTAGGCACGCAGGCGCTCTTCAATTTCCAGGTTGCCGGGAGAGCGCTCTTCCTGGTCGGTTTCGATGGTGTTGACATAGCCCGTGTTGGCCGAGAAAGGCATGTCTATGCTTTTCTGGCGGGCATGCTCCAGCAGTTGCTCCAGCAGGAAGTGCGCACGCTCCGGGCCTTCACTCTCAATGACGGCAGACAGCGCGTCCATCCACTCCCGGGTCTCCTGGGTGTCTTTGTCCAGCGCCCTGTCGGCACCTGCCGGGTTTGCTTCAGATGGGATAGCAGCCATTTTTGTCTCCTGTGAACACTTGTTGACCTGCAACGCACACCCTGGAGGTTCGCGCGCAAGCGGATGAGTAAAGCGTGTTTTAAACGCAAATTAGATTCAAGTCTCTAGTTTCGCACAATATTTAAATAATTTCAAATAGTGCATATTGATTTCATATTAAGAAATAAATAGGCGTGCCAAGACCCTGTTTTTGAAAACTCCGGTGCTGTCGTCCGGCAGTAGCACCCCAGCGCTCAGGGTCAACCCTGAACGCGGCATGCTTCTCACTTAAACTGCCACCCAACCCCATGCTCAAGTCATCCCCTCCCTCCAACACCCTGGCCAGCGCCCAGCCTCTGGCCTTGTGGCGGCGCTGGTGGCGCAGGCAATCACCTTCGCGGCAAGACCGCTTCATCACGCTGGGCCCCTTGCTGGCCGTTGCGCTTTTTCTGGCGGCGGTAGTGGCCGCCTTTGGCTATCTGCGCATCGAGGAAATTGACCGCGAGCAGCAAGCCGTGACCCGCGACGTGGAGTACGCCCAGCAGCGCCTGCGCCTGCGCCTGCTGGAACGCCAGGAACAGCTGATGCGCATCGGCCGGGACGTGTCGAACAAGGAGGTGGATACCGAAGAGTTCATCATTCAGGCCGAAGCGCTGGTCAACCAGTACCCCGAGTTGATGGCGGTCAGCTGGGTCGACAATAAACGCCGTATCAAGGCGGCCTATGTGTCGCCCAGCGCCAACGCCGGCCACCAGCGCATCGCGGGCGATCTGCTCAAGCCTGGCGAGACCGACGGTACGTTCGAACTGGCGCGTGATTTGCGCCAACCTGTTTACTCACGCCCATTGGTGAACAAGGAAATCCGGGACCCCAAAGAGGGGAAAGACAGCAGCAGCTACAGCGCACCCAGCCTGCAACTGCAGGTTCCACTTGACGACCAGGGGAAGTTCAGCGGCGTCATCATGGGCGAGTATTCCATCGACGGACTGCTGCGCTTTGGTGTGCCGACTGAAATCAGCGCCAAATATGCGGTGACACTGATAGACGACAAGAATGTCCTGCTGGCAGGCAACCTGCCGCCGCCACGCAACCGGGCCGCCCGCTTGCTGCCGTGGTCTGAAGGCGCCGCCGAATACGAGATTCCGATTTCACTGGTGGGCAACAGCCTGCTGATACGCGCCGAAGGATACCGGGCTTCGCTCGGCGTGGTGGGTAGCGGCTTTTTCTGGCTGGTCAGCGCCCTGAGCGCCCTGACAGTGTGGATGCTGCTGGGCACGTGGCGTCACACCCGGCGCCGGGTGCAGGCCCAGCAGGCGCTGGTGTCTGAAACCAACTTTCGCCGCGCCATGGAAAACTCCATGCTCACCGGCATGCGCGCGCTTGACCTGCAGGGGCGAATCACCTACGTCAACCCCGCCTTTTGTGTGATGACCGGCTTTAGCGAAGCGGAACTGGTGGGCAGCACCCCGCCTTTTGCATACTGGCCCGAATCAGAAGTTGAATCCCTGACGGCCCGGCTGGACGACGAGCTGCATGGTCGGGCACCGCACGGTGGTTTTGAGGTGCGGGTCAAGCGAAAAAATGGCCTGATCTTTGATGCCCGCCTGTATGTGTCGCCGCTGATTGACCCGCGCGGACAACAGACCGGCTGGATGACGTCGATGACCGATATCACCGAGCCCAAGCGTATTCGTGAAGAGTTGTCCGCGTCGTATGAACGCTTCACCACGGTACTGGAGGGGCTGGATGCCGCCGTGTCTGTGGCGCCGCTGGGCAGTGAAGAGCTGCTGTTTGCCAACAAGCTCTACCGGTCATGGTTTGGTGCCGAGGTGTCGGGCCACATGAACCTGATTGCGCAGGCCGGCGTACCTGTCACGACCCCCACCGAAGATGCCCTCGACGCGGTCGATGGGCTTGCCGGCTTCCCGACCGACACCCTGACCGCGGCCCAGACTGAAAATGCCGAAATCTTTGTCCCCAATCTTGGCAAATGGATTGAAGTGCGCTCGCGCTACCTGACCTGGGTTGACGGGCGACTGGCGCAGATGGTGATCGCCACCGACATCACGCCCCGCCGTCACGCCGAAGAACAGGCCGCGCAGCAAAACGAACGCGCCCAGACCGCCAGCCGGCTGATCACCATGGGCGAGATGGCGTCGAGCGTGGCGCATGAACTCAACCAGCCGCTGACCGCCATCACCAACTACTGCAGCGGCATGGTGTCACGCATCAAGGCGCAGCAAATCAGCAACGACGACCTGCTGGTGGCGCTTGAAAAAACCGCCAAGCAGGCCTGGCGTGCCGGACAAATCATTCAGCGCATCCGTTCGTTTGTAAAACGCAGCGAGCCCAACCGGACGCTGTCGGATGTGGGGGTCATGGTCAACAATGCGATGGAACTGGCCGACATTGAACTCAGGCGCCACCACGTACGGCTCAGCCACTACATCGCGGCACGCCTGCCGCAGATCATGGTGGACCCCATCCTGATCGAGCAGGTGCTGATCAACCTGATGAAAAATGCGGCTGAATCCATTGAGCAGGCCCAGCTGCCTGCGGCCCGGCGCAGCGTTGAATTGCGCGTGGTGCCCAAACACATCGAAGACCAGAGTGCGGTGGAGTTTTCAGTCATCGATTCAGGTCACGGCATGCCCCCCGAAGTGATGAACCGCATCTATGAAGCGTTCTATTCCACCAAGGCCGAAGGCATGGGGATTGGCCTGAAACTGTGCCGCAGTATTGTTGAGTCTCACCAGGGCCGGATGGAGGCAGTGAACCTCTACAATGGCGATGAAGTGGTGGGTTGCCGGTTTACTTTCTGGATACCGGTGACCCCCCTGCTTTTACCGGCAACGTCTGCTACCGATACCATAGCGATCAGGGACATTGGCGTTCACTGAAGTCCCTCAAAAGTTCAATGAACAGCTGTTTTAGACCACCAGAGTTTACGAAGAAAGTATGGCATGAGCTTGATTCCGAAAAAAGGCACGATCTATGTCGTTGATGACGACGAGGGCGTGCGTGACTCGCTGCAATGGTTGCTTGAAGGCAAGGACTATCGGGTCCGCTGCTACGACTCGGCCGAAAGTTTTCTGAGCCGCTACGATCCCCGCGAAGTCGCCTGCCTGATTGTCGATATCCGCATGGGCGGCATGACGGGTCTGGAACTTCAGGACCGGCTGATTGAACGCAAATGGCCGCTGCCCATTGTTTTCATTACCGGCCACGGAGACGTTCCCATGGCTGTCAGCACCATGAAGAAAGGCGCCATGGATTTCATCCAGAAGCCCTTCCAGGAAGAAGCACTGGTCAGCCTGGTTGAGCGCATGCTGGAACAGGCCAAGGAGGCTTTCGGCGACCATCAGCAGTCGGCCTCGCGTGACGCGCTGCTGGCCAAGCTGACCTCACGCGAAGCGCAGGTGCTCGAACGCATCGTGGCAGGCCGGCTGAACAAGCAGATTGCCGACGACCTGGGCATCAGCATCAAAACAGTGGAAGCGCACCGCGCCAACATCATGGAAAAGCTCAACGCCAATACGGTGGCTGATCTGCTCAAGATTGCCCTGGGCTCCACGGCTCCGAAAGCCTGAACCGACCCCGGAAATACACCCGGCTGCTATACTTTTCATAGCTGCTCGCGCCCGTTGTTCCATGACCAGCGGGCGTTTTTATTTGAAGAAACAGGAAAATGACTGCACAACTCATTGACGGCAACGCCCTTTCAAAGCAGCTGCGTACAGACGTTGCCCGACGCGCCGCCACCCTGCTCTCGCGCGGCATCACGCCGGGCCTGGCTGTGGTGCTGGTCGGCGAAAACGCCGCCAGCCAGGTCTATGTGCGCAACAAGGTCAAGGCCTGCCAGGACAACGGCCTGCATTCGGTGCTGGAGCACTATCCGGCCACCCTTAGCGAAGCCGAGTTGCTGGCGCGGGTCGAGGCCCTGAACCATGATCCGGCGGTACACGGCATCCTGGTGCAGTTGCCGCTGCCTGCACACATTGACGCGCACAAGGTAATTGAAGCCATTTCACCGGCCAAGGACGTGGACGGTTTTCACGTTGCCAGCGCGGGCGCACTGATGGTGGGCCAGCCTGGTTTCTGGCCCTGCACGCCCTACGGCTGCATGAAGATGCTGGAAAGCATTGGCTACGACTTGCGCGGCAAGCACGCCGTGGTGATTGGCCGCAGCAATATCGTGGGCAAGCCCATGGCACTGATGCTGCTGCAAAAGAACGCCACGGTGACGGTGTGCCATAGCGCCACCCAGAACCTGAAGGCCATGACGCTGCAAGCCGACGTGATTGTGGCCGCTGTTGGCAAACGCAAGGTGTTGACAGCCGATATGGTCAAACCCGGTGCGGTAGTGATTGACGTGGGCATGAACCGCAATGAAGAAGGCAAACTCTGCGGCGATGTGGATTTTGAAGGGGTCAGGCAGGTGGCCAGCCACATCACTCCGGTGCCGGGCGGCGTAGGCCCCATGACCATCACCATGCTGCTGGTGAACACCCTGGAAGCTGCCGAAAAGACCTGACCCTGGCGAGAGCCCGGTTGGGCATCAGCCTGGGCTGGCAGGCGCTTCGGCTTCAGGCCGGGTCATGCGCCACAAGGCGAATGTGGCGCACAGCCACTGGCCCACATACATCGCACTTCCAAGGCCATGCCAGAGCCTGAGATTGCCCCCCTCGGCGCGCGCACTGACGATACGGGGTGCCACGCCAAACTCCACCAGCAGGGCCAGCAGAAAACCGGCCACCACGAGCTTCACGACCCAGGCCGCAGAGGGTACTGGCGACTGACCGTCTTTTTTATTGAGTGCAAGCAGTATCAGCATGGCGCAGGCAATGCCAAGCCATGTTTGCGCCGTAAACAGCCTGACCGCCATGGCGCCGGCGATGGCCGGACTGGCCAGGTGGCGGAACAGCAGCGGGACCACCACAAAGCCGATCGTCGTCAGGCTGCCAAACCACAGGGCAGCCGCCAACAGGGCCATGCGCTGCCGTGTCGCGCGCATCAGATGTAGCTAACCGCCACGATTTCGTAGCGTTTGAGGCCACCGGGCGCCTGCACTTCTGCGGTGTCGCCTTCGTCTTTGCCAATCAGTGCGCGAGCAATGGGTGAACCGATATTGACCAGTCCGAGCTTGATATCGGCCTCGTCTTCACCCACGATCTGGTAGGTCACGCTGTCACCCGTAGATTCGTCTTCGAGCTTGACGGTAGAGCCAAACACCACGCGGGTACCCGCCTCCAGCGACGACGGGTCGATGATCTGGGCAGCGGACAGCTTGCCTTCAATTTCCTGGATGCGGCCTTCAATAAAGCCCTGCCGGTCTTTGGCTACTTCGTACTCGGCGTTCTCGCTCAAATCGCCCTGGGCACGCGCTTCAGAAATGGAGTTGATGACCCAGGGGCGGTCAACCGTTTTGAGCTGGTGCAGTTCCGCTTTCAGCTTTTCTGCGCCGCGCTTGGTGATGGGAATAGTTGCCATAGTGTCTCTCTCTAAAAGCGAAACCGCCACGGGTTGCCCAGTGGCGGCATTGTTATTTTCACGCCTAGTTTAATGCAAACCGCTTCGTAAATTAGCCAAATTTATACCCCTGCGATGCAAGCTCAAGCCGCGGAACTGGCTTTGCCAGGCCGCTGGCTGGCGGCCTCCTGGGGGGCAGGGAACTATACGAAGTGAGCGACCGTGGGGGCCAGCTGACTATGCATTTCCTGGACCGAAATCACACTCAGGTTGTCCAGGTACTTCATGCCTTCAACCGCCGCCTCGGCCCCGGCAATGGTCGTGTAGGTTGTCACGCGGGCCAGCAGCGCCGACGTGCGTATCTGCCGCGAATCGGCAATCGCATTGCGCCGCTCTTCCACCGTGTTGATAACCAGTGCGATCTCGTTGTTTTTGATCATGTCGACCACATGCGGCCGGCCCTCGGTGACCTTGTTGACCGTGACGCAATCAATTCCTGCATCGCGGATCATTGCAGCCGTGCCTTTGGTCGCCACCAAATCAAAATGCAGGGCGCGCAGCGCGCGCGCCACTTCCACTGCGCGCAATTTGTCGCTGTTTTTCACGGTCAAAAAGACCTTGCCAGAGGTCGGCAGCTTGGTTCCGGCACCAAGCTGGGACTTCACAAAAGCCTCACCAAAGGTTTTGCCAACCCCCATCACTTCACCGGTGGACTTCATCTCGGGGCCAAGAATCGTGTCAACGCCCGGGAATTTGACAAACGGGAAAACCGCTTCTTTCACGCTGAAATACGGTGGCGTGACCTCGCGGGTCACGCCCTGTGAAGCCAGCGACTGCCCGACCATGCACCGCGCTGCCACTTTTGCCAGCTGGATGCCGGTGGCCTTGCTGACAAAAGGCACGGTACGGGAGGCGCGTGGATTGACTTCGAGCACGTAAATCACGTCCTTGGCGTCAATGTTCTGAATTGCAAACTGCACATTCATGAGGCCCACCACGTTCAGGGCCGCAGCCATGGCAGCGGTCTGGCGTTTGATCTCGGTCACGGTCTCTGCACTCAGTGAATACGGCGGCAAGGAGCACGCCGAGTCACCACTGTGCACGCCGGCCTGCTCGATGTGCTCCATCACGCCGCCAATAAAGGTGGCGCCGACAGCATCACGAATGCAGTCCACATCGCATTCGATCGCGTCGTTCAAAAAGCGGTCAAGCAACACGGGCGAGTCATGGCTGACCTTGACGGCCTCACGCATGTAACGCTCCAGGTCGCGCTGCTCGTGCACGATTTCCATGGCACGGCCACCCAGCACATAGCTGGGGCGCACCACCAGCGGGTAGCCCAGCGCAGCGGCTTTTTCCAGCGCTTCCGGCTCGGTGCGGGCGGTGGCGTTGGGCGGCTGGCGCAATTCAAGCGTGTGCAGCAGTTTCTGGAAGCGCTCACGGTCTTCGGCGGCGTCAATCATGTCGGGCGAGGTGCCGATGATGGGTACGCCGTTGGCCTCCAGGTCCAGCGCCAGCTTCAACGGGGTCTGGCCGCCGTACTGCACGATCACGCCGAACGGCTTTTCCTTGTCGACGATTTCCAGCACGTCTTCGAGCGTCAGTGGCTCAAAGTACAAACGGTCAGAGGTGTCGTAGTCGGTTGAAACCGTTTCAGGGTTGCAGTTAACCATGATGGTCTCGTAGCCGTCTTCGCGCATGGCCAGCGCGGCATGCACGCAGCAGTAGTCAAACTCGATGCCCTGGCCAATACGGTTGGGCCCGCCGCCCAGCACCATGATTTTTTTCCTGTCGGTCGGTAGCGCTTCGCACTCGCTGCCCTCGGCCTCGTAGGTCGAGTACATATAGGCGGTATTGGTCGCAAACTCTGCGGCGCAGGTGTCTACACGCTTGTAGACCGGGCGCACGCCAAGGGCTTTGCGTTTTTCGCGAATCGCGGTGTCGGTGGTTTTGAGCTGCTTGGCCAGGCGGCGGTCCGAAAAGCCCTTTTGCTTCAGTGCGCGCAAGGTGAGCGCATCAATCTTGTCGAGTGAGGTCGTTTCCAGCTCCAGTTCGATCTTGACGATCTGCTCGATCTGCACCAGAAACCACGGATCGATCTTGGTCAGCGCAAACACTTCGTCCACGCTCATGCCCATGGCAAATGCGTCGCCTACGTACCAGATGCGGTCAGGGCCAGGCGCGCCAAGTTCTTTTTCAAGCACTTCGCGGTCTTGCGTTTTCTCGTTCATGCCGTCCACGCCGACTTCCAGGCCGCGCAGGGCTTTCGTAAACGACTCCTGGAAAGTACGGCCCATGGCCATGACTTCACCGACCGACTTCATCTGCGTGGTCAGGCGTGAATCAGCGGTCGGGAATTTTTCGAAGGCAAAACGCGGAATCTTGGTGACCACGTAGTCAATGCTGGGCTCAAAACTTGCAGGTGTGGCGCCGCCCGTGATGTCATTGCGCAACTCGTCAAGCGTGTAGCCCACCGCCAGCTTGGCTGCCACCTTGGCAATCGGGAAACCCGTGGCCTTGGAAGCAAGCGCCGATGAACGCGACACGCGCGGATTCATTTCAATCACCACCATGCGACCATCGACCGGGTTGATGGAAAACTGGACGTTGGAGCCGCCGGTGTCGACGCCGATCTCGCGCAGTACCGCTAGACTCGCATTGCGCAAAATCTGGTAT
>JANNXF010000254.1:0-5913 GCA_031409395.1 Polaromonas sp. | reverse complement strand
CCCAGCTACGAAAGCGTAGAAGGGTATATCGCGGCCCGTACCTTTGCTGAAGGTGTGCGTCGAAGCGCCGCAGCGGGCAAGCCAGACCGTGCCGGCCTGCAAAAAGCGTTTGAATCCATGACCGACTACGATGCGGGCGGCTTTCGCATCAACCTGCGCGCCAAAAAATACGAATCGGTGCGCACCGTGGATCTGGTCACCATCACCCCCGACGGCAAGGTGGTGCGCTAGTTTTTCAGTCTGAAAGGCGCCGCTTTTCCCCGTATTGCGGGTGAAGCGTGGCAGTGCGCGCCAATGCACGGCGCGCCGGGATAATGGTGTCAATGGCTACCACACAACGCTTTGACCGCCTGGACGCCCTGCGCGGCGTCGCCATCGTCTGGATGACGGCATACCATGCCTTTTTTGACCTGAACCATTACCGCTGGATCAGCGCAGATTTTTACCGTGACCCGTTCTGGACCTGGCAACGCACGGCCATCGTGAGCCTTTTCTTGTTGTGCGCGGGGGCCGGCCAGGCCGTCGCTGCCCACCAGGGGCAAAGCTGGCCGCGTTTCTGGCGGCGCTGGCGCCAGGTGGCGGGCTGCGCGCTGCTGGTCAGCGCCGGGTCTTACCTGATGTACCCGGGAAGCTTTATCTACTTTGGCGTGCTCCACGGCATCGCGGTCATGCTCATCATCGTGCGCCTCACCGCCGCCTGGGGTCAGTGGCTGTGGCTGGCTGGCGCACTTGCAATTGCTATTAAATTTATAGCTGCTAGCGCTCATAACCATTGGGCAAACCTGCAATTTCTCAATGAGAAAATTTACAGCTGGCTGGGTCTGATATCGGTCAAACCCGTCACCGAAGACTATGTGCCGCTGATCCCGTGGCTGGGCGTGATGTGGTGGGGCGTGGCCGGCGCGCAATGGTTGCTGCGCCGGCACCCCGCGTTGCTCACCGGGGCCATTCCCCCCGCTGCGCGCTGGCTGGTATTTCTGGGGGGCTGGAGCCTGACCTACTACCTGCTGCACCAACCCGTGTTGCTCGGCTTGCTGGCGCTGGTTCAGTGGTTGCGCTAGTGCTGATGCTGGCTGCGGTGGGCAGGAAATCCAGGTGCGCGAACTGATGGGTTTTGTGCGCTGACCCCGAAAACAAAAAAATGTGGGTTCGGATACGGCTAGCGTTGAGGCCACTTGGCAGGCAAATCAGCAGGTAGCCAAAGAACCGCCATGAAAGTGGCACTCAATAATTGGGGCCAGATTAAAATCAAATACAAGTCCTTTACGTCCTCACCCCCACCATGGCCCGCCTCGCCCGTCTGACCCTTCCCGGTTATCCGCATCACATCATTCAGCGTGGCAACAACAGCCAGGCCATCTTTGCAACGGTGGCTGACTACCAGTACCTGCTGGGCTTGCTTGATGAATACGCCAGAAAGTTTGCGGTCGAGATTCATGCCTATGTGCTGATGAGCAACCATTTCCACCTGCTGGCCACTCCCAAAACCGACACGGGTTTGCCGCAAATGATGCAGTCGGTGGGGCGCAGTTATGTGCGTTACTTCAATGATTTGCAGGCGCGCAGCGGCACGCTCTGGGAGGGGCGCTACAAGTCAACCCTGCTGCAGACCGACCGCTATCTGCTGGCCTGCATGGCTTACATCGATCTGAACCCGGTGCGCGCAGGTATGGTGACAGAGGCCCGCGACTACCCCTGGTCAAGCCACGGCCTGTATGTGGGTTTGCGTGCTGACAAACTGGTCACGCCGCACGCACTGTTTTGGGATTTGGCCAACACGCCCTTTGGCCGTGAAGCCGCCTACGCCGATTTGGTGCGGGCTGGCGTCAGTGCGCAGCAGCAAGCCGCCTTGACCCGTGCAACCCTGGCCGGATGGGCGCTGGGGGAAGGCGACTTTGTCGCAGATCTGCAAAAAAGAACCGTACGCCGCGTCAATATTGCCAAGGCAGGGCGCCCCTCCAAGCAGGCTGCCAAGACCGGGTGACGTCGTTAAGTCCCTGTTTTTAAACGAATTCACGTTTAATTTTGATATGTCCCCAATTTATAATCGACTGGTTTAATCGGGATTTAATTAGAATCTGACCCCAATTAAAGTGTTTGGCATTGTTGTTGCTGCGATTTATCATCTCTTTCCCCGCGACATCAATTGACCAGGAGTGCGCCATGACCACCAGCGCTGAAATCAGGCATTTTCAAGACCACGGTCTGTATTCACCGGCCCACGAGCATGACGCTTGCGGTGTCGGCTTTGTGGCGCACATCAAGGGCCACAAGTCCCACGCCATTGTTCAGCAGGGTCTGAAGATCCTTGAGAACCTGGACCACCGGGGTGCGGTGGGTGCCGACAAGCTCATGGGTGACGGCGCCGGTATCCTGATTCAGCTGCCTGACGCGCTGTACCGCGAAGAAATGGCCAAGCAGGGCGTGACGTTGCCGCCGCCGGGTGAATACGGCGTGGGCATGGTGTTTTTACCGAAAGAGCACGCTTCGCGCCTGGCCTGCGAGCAGGCGCTGGAGCGCGCCGTCAAGCTTGAAGGCCAGGTGCTGCTGGGCTGGCGCGATGTGCCGGTCAACCGTGACATGCCCATGTCGCCCACGGTGCGTGAAAAAGAGCCCATCTTGCGGCAAATCTTTATTGGCCGTGGCAACGATGTCATCGTGCAGGACGCGCTGGAGCGCAAGCTGTATGTGATCCGCAAAACCGCCAGCGCCGCCATCCAGAATCTGCACCTGACGCACAGCAAAGAGTATTACGTGCCCAGCATGTCCAGCCGCACGGTGGTCTACAAAGGCCTGCTGCTGGCCGACCAGGTGGGCACTTACTACCTTGATTTGAAAGACGAGCGTTGCGTCTCGGCCCTGGGCCTGGTGCACCAGCGTTTTTCTACCAACACCTTCCCCGAGTGGCCGCTGGCCCACCCCTACCGCTATGTGGCGCACAACGGCGAGATCAACACCGTCAAGGGCAACTACAACTGGATGAAGGCGCGTGAAGGCGTGATGTCGTCCCCGGTGTTGGGCGCCGACCTTCAAAAGCTCTACCCCATCAGCTTTGCCGACCAGTCCGATACCGCCACTTTTGACAACTGCCTGGAACTGCTGACCATGGCCGGCTACCCGATCAGCCAGGCCGTGATGATGATGATTCCCGAACCTTGGGAGCAGCACACCACCATGGACGAACGCCGCAAGGCGTTTTACGAATACCATGCCGCCATGCTGGAACCGTGGGACGGCCCGGCATCGATTGTGTTCACCGACGGTCGCCAGATTGGCGCCACGCTGGACCGCAACGGCCTGCGCCCTTCGCGCTACTGCGTCACCGATGACGATCTGGTCATCATGGCGTCAGAGTCCGGCGTACTGCCGATTCCAGAGCACAAAATCGTGCGCAAATGGCGTTTGCAGCCCGGCAAGATGTTCCTGATCGACCTGGAACAAGGCCGCATGGTCGACGACGAAGAAATCAAGGCCACGCTGGCGCACAGCAAGCCCTACAAGCAATGGATTGAAAACCTGCGCATCAAGCTCGACGATGTGAAGGCTGCACCCGCAGGGGCCGCGGACCGCCTTGGCCGGTCGCAAGGCGCCGCCCCCGGCGAGGGGGTAGGCGAACCACAGGCAGTGGAGAGCCACGGGGGAGTGCCAAATTTGCTGGATCGCCAGCAGGCCTTTGGCTACACCCAGGAAGACATCAAGTTCCTGATGTCGCCCATGGCCGCCAACGGCGAAGAAGCCACCGGCTCCATGGGTAACGACAGCCCGCTGGCCGTGTTGTCCAACAAAAACAAGCCGCTGTACAACTACTTCAAGCAGTTGTTTGCCCAGGTGACCAACCCGCCGATTGACCCGATCCGCGAAGCCATCGTGATGTCGCTGGTGTCCTTCATCGGTCCCAAGCCCAACCTGCTGGACATCAACCAGGTGAATCCGCCGATGCGGCTTGAAGTCAGCCAGCCGGTGCTGAACAACGCCGACATGCAAAAGCTGCGCGACATCGAAGCGCACACCCAGGGCAAGTTCAAGAGCTACACCCTGGACATCTGCTACCCGCTGGCCTGGGGCCATGAAGGCGTGGAAGCCAAACTTGCTTCGTTGTGCGCGGAAGCGGTCGACGCCATCAAGAGCGGCAAAAACATTCTGGTGGTGAGCGACCGCGCCATGAGCGCCACGCAAGTCGCCATTCCTGCTGTGCTGGCCCTGTCCGCCATTCATCAGCACCTGGTCAAAGAAGGCCTGCGTACCACCGCAGGGCTGGTGGTAGAGACGGGTTCCGCGCGCGAAGTACACCACTTTGCCGTGCTGGCAGGCTACGGCGCCGAGGCGGTTCATCCCTACCTCGCCATCGAAACGCTGGCCGAGTTGTCCCGGGGTTTGCCGGGCGATTTAAGCACCGACAAAGCCGTCTACAACTACACCAAGGCCATCGGCAAGGGTCTGTCCAAGATCATGTCCAAGATGGGCGTGTCGACCTACATGAGCTACTGCGGCGCGCAGCTGTTTGAGGTGATTGGCCTGAACAACGACACCGTTGACAAGTTTTTTACCGGCACCGCCAGCCGCGTCGGCGGCATGGGCGTGTTTGAGGTGGCCGAAGAAGCGCTGCGCATGCACCGCGCCGCGTTCAGCGACGACCCGGTGCTGGCCAACATGCTCGACGCCGGGGGTGAATACGCCTGGCGCGCCCGGGGCGAAAACCACATGTGGACGCCCGACGCCATTGCCAAGCTGCAGCATTCGACGCGTTCCAACAACTGGAACACCTACAAAGAGTACGCCCAGCTCATCAACGACCAGAACCGCAACCACATGACGCTGCGCGGCCTGTTCGAGTTCAGGATTGACCCGAGCAAAGCCATCCCGATTGATGAAGTCGAGTCGGCCAAGGAAATCGTCAAACGTTTTGCCACCGGCGCCATGTCGCTGGGCTCCATCAGCACCGAAGCGCACGCCACGCTGGCCGTCGCCATGAACCGCATTGGCGGCAAGAGCAACACCGGCGAAGGCGGGGAAGACCCCGCCCGCTACCGCCAGGAACTCAAGGGCATCCCGATCAAAAAGGGTGAAACACTCAAAAGCGTGATCGGTGAGAAGGTCGTTGAAGTCGATTTGCCTTTGCAGGACGGCGATTCGCTGCGTTCCAAAATCAAGCAGGTCGCCTCGGGCCGCTTTGGCGTCACGGCTGAATACCTGGTGTCGGCTGACCAGATCCAGATCAAGATGGCGCAGGGTGCCAAGCCCGGCGAGGGCGGCCAGCTGCCCGGCGGCAAGGTCAGCGAGTACATCGGCGCGCTGCGCTACTCGGTACCCGGGGTAGGCCTGATTTCACCGCCACCGCACCATGATATTTACTCGATTGAAGATTTGGCGCAGCTCATTCATGACCTGAAAAACGTCAACCCGCGCGCCAGCATCAGCGTCAAGCTGGTCAGTGAAGTGGGTGTGGGCACCATTGCCGCAGGCGTGGCCAAGGCCAAGTCTGACCATGTGGTGATTGCCGGCCACGACGGCGGCACGGGCGCCTCGCCGTGGTCGTCCATCAAGCATGCCGGCAGTCCGTGGGAAATCGGCCTGGCCGAGACCCAGCAGACGCTGGTGCTGAACCGCTTGCGTGGCCGCATCCGCGTGCAGGCCGACGGCCAGATGAAAACCGGCCGCGACGTGGTGATTGGCGCACTGCTGGGCGCCGATGAATTCGGCTTTGCCACGGCGCCGCTGGTGGTCGAAGGCTGCATCATGATGCGCAAATGCCACCTCAACACCTGCCCGGTCGGCGTCGCCACGCAAGACCCGGTGCTGCGCCAGAAATTCAGCGGCAAGCCCGAGCATGTGGTCAATTACTTCTTCTTTGTGGCCGAAGAAGCGCGCCAGCTCATGGCCCAGCTCGGTGTGCGCAAGTTCGACGACCTGATT
>JANNXF010000253.1:0-3305 GCA_031409395.1 Polaromonas sp. | reverse complement strand
GCCGCCACGCCGATTGAAAACGCGGTCGACGACTACCTGATTTGCCTCGACGGCGTGTACCCGCATGCCGACTACGTGACCGTCAATATCTCCAGCCCCAACACGCAGAACCTGCGGGCGCTGCAAAGCGACGAAGCGCTGGACGCGCTGCTGGGCCGGATTGCCGAACGCCGCGAAACCCTGGCGCGCCAGCATGGCAAACACGTGCCGATTTTTGTCAAAATCGCGCCCGACCTCGACGAAGCCCAGGTCGATGTGATTGCCGCCACCCTGAAGCGCCATGCCATGGACGGCGTGGTGGCCACCAACACCACCCTCAGCCGCGAAGCTGTCAAGGGCCTGCGCCATGCCGAAGAAGCGGGCGGCCTGAGCGGTGCGCCGGTGCTGGCGGCCAGCAACCGCGTGATTGGCCAGCTGCGTGCGGCGCTGGGCAAGGGCTTCCCCATCATCGGTGTGGGTGGCGTGATGAGCGGCGCAGACGCTGTATCCAAAATCAAGGCGGGCGCCGACGTGGTGCAGATTTACACCGGCCTCATCTACAAAGGCCCGGCACTCGTCACCGAAGCCGCTTCTGCCATTAAAAACAGCTTCTAGCCCAATCAACACGGGCGCAGGCAGCTATTTTTTTGATAGCAAACCCCGTTGGTCAATCGCGCACAGGGTTTGCCCGCAGTGCGGGTAGAGCGTGTCACCTAGAGTACTGAAGAACGCCACAATCCCGGGACCATGCGGCTACCATGCAGGCACCTTGCCCCGGAGACCTGCCCTTGACCACCCTCGCCGCTTCATCGCCCTACCCTCACCTGCTGGCCCCGCTGGACCTGGGCTTTACCACCCTTAAAAACCGGGTGCTGATGGGCAGCATGCACACCGGCCTCGAAGACGGCCGCAAGCATTTCCCCGCCATGGCCGCCTTCTTTGCCGAGCGGGCGCGCGGCGGTGTGGGCCTGATGGTCACTGGCGGCTTTGCGCCCAACATCGCGGGCTGGGCCAAGCCTTTTGCCGGTACGCTGGCCTCCTCAGGCGCCGCCCGCCGCCATAAAGTAGTGACGGACGCGGTACATGCCGAGGGCGGCAAGATCGCGCTGCAAATTCTGCATACCGGCCGCTATGGCTACCACCCGCTGTGCGTGGCACCGTCACGCATCAAAAGCCCGATTTCACCGTTTGCGCCCCGAGAGTTGAGCGTGGCCGGCATTGAGCGGCAAATTCGCGCCTTTGTGCGCTGTGCCCAGCTGGCCCGCGATGCGGGCTACGACGGCGTCGAGATCATGGGCAGCGAAGGCTATTTCATCAACCAGTTTCTGGTGACCCACACCAACCACCGCACCGACGAATGGGGCGGCAGCTACGCGAACCGCATGCGCCTGGCCATTGAAATTGTGCGGCGCACCCGCGAAGCGGTGGGGCCTGACTTTATTTTGATCTACCGCCTGTCCATCATTGACCTGATTCCCGACGGCAGCAACTGGGACGAAGTGGTGCAACTGGCCAAAGCCGTCGAGGCGGCAGGCGCCACGCTGATCAACAGCGGCATTGGCTGGCACGAAGCCCGTGTGCCCACCATTGCCACCTCAGTGCCGCGCGGCGCGTTCACCTGGGTGACGCACAAGCTGCGCACCGAGCTGCGGGCCGCCGGCTTGAGCATTCCGGTCATCACCAGCAACCGCCTGAACATGCCCGAAGTGGCCGAACAGGTGCTGGCCGACGGCAGCGCCGACATGGTCAGCATGGCCCGCCCGTTTCTGGCCGACCCGGAGTTTGTCAACAAGGCCGCGCAGGGCCGCCGCGACGAGATCAACACCTGCATTGCCTGCAACCAGGCCTGCCTGGACCACGCCTTTAAAAACAAACTGGCCAGTTGCCTGGTCAACCCGCGCGCCGGGCACGAGACCGAGCTGGTCATTCGCCTGACCCCGGCCAAAAAACGCGTGGCTGTGGTCGGCGCTGGCCCGGCCGGGCTGGCAGCGGCCACCACGCTGGCCGAGCGCGGCCACGACGTCACCCTGTTTGACGCCGCCAGCCGCATTGGCGGCCAGTTCAACCTGGCCAAACGCATACCGGGCAAGGAAGAGTTTGAGGAAACCCTGCGCTACTTTGGCCAGCGCGTCGCGCGCACGGGTGTCACGCTGCGGCTGAACACCCGCGTGGCAGCCGCCGACCTGCTGGCGGAAAAGTTTGACGAAGTGATTCTGGCCACCGGCGTGACACCGCGCAACCCGCGTATTCCGGGCCAGGACGACCCCCGGGTCCTGAGCTATATCGACGTGCTGCTGGGCCGCCAGCCGGTGGGCCAGCGCGTGGCCCTGATAGGCGCGGGCGGCATTGGTTTTGACGTGGCCGAGTTCCTGGTCACGCCCGCAGGGCACTCCACCACCCTGGACCTGCCCGCCTGGCTGGCTGAATGGGGCGTGGCCGACCCGGGCGAGGTGCGCGGCGGGGTGGTGCGTCCCCTTATTACGCCGGCAGCGCGCCAGGTCACACTGCTGCAGCGCAAACCCGGCAAGCTGGGCAACGGACTGGGCAAGACCACCGGCTGGATTCACCGCGCCGCGCTGAAAATGAAAAACGTGGAAATGCTCTCTGGCGTGAACTACGAACGCATCGGCGACGACGGCTCAGGCCTTGGCCTGTTCATCACCTTTGGCGAAAAGCGTGAAAACGGCACCGTGCTGACGGTGGACAACATCGTGCTGTGCGCCGGCCAGGAGCCGCTGCGCGAGCTGCTCGAGCCGCTCAAGGCGGCAGGCGTCAAAACCCATCTGATTGGCGGCGCCGACGAGGCCGGCGAACTGGACGCCAAGCGCGCCATTGACCAGGGCACCCGGCTGGCCGCCACCGTCTAGGCGAGTGGTACGGGCGCTACTGGACGCTACTGGCCCCTGCAGTCGCTATCAAATAAATAGCATCTTACGCCCGTTCTGATTGGGCGAACTCTGTTTTTCATACAAGAAAATTACGCCAAACGGCCCCGCATCAATCAGGAACAAACCGGGCCTGAAACCGCAGCTCGTCTTCAGGCAGCTCCAGCGTGACCAGCTGCCCCATCTTGTTGTCCAGCAGGCGGCAAGCGCCAAACAGGCTGTACTTGCCCTTGAGCTGGTAACTCTCCATGTCGATCAGCATGTAAGGGTGCGGCACAAAAACCCGGTGCAGAAAAATCGTCCGGTGCCGGTTGCGTGGCGACGGAAACAGCTTGTAGTCGTCGGTGTTGATGCTTTGTGCGGCCATAAAAACGGCGTGTCCCTCGTCATACTGAAAAAGTTCAAGGTTACGACTGTAAGCTCTAGGGACCCTCTGCATAA